>JALHDH010000048.1:0-22705 GCA_022839105.1 bacterium | reverse complement strand
TCGAGGGCCACGTACAGGGGCAGGGTGGCGAAGGGCAGGAAACCGTAGGTCAGCCCCAGGACCACCGAGAAGGGCGTGTTGAGAAGACCCAGGGGCTCGCGGATCAGCCCCAGGCCCAGCAGCGCTCCGTTGAGCAGCCCTTCGGTCTGCAACAGGGTCATCCACGAGAAGATCCGGACCAGGTACGAGGTCCAGAACGGCAGCATGACCAGCAGCAGGAGCAGGGCCTTGTGCCGGCCTCCGTGTCGGGCGATGAACCAGGCCAGGGGGTAGCCGGCCAGGAGGCAGAAGAGGCTGGTCATGGCGGCGTATCGAGCCGAGCGGAGCAGGATCGGGAGGTTCTCGGGGTCCAGGACCCGCTGGTAGTTTGCCAGGGTCCAGGCCGGCTCGACGTGATACTCGTCGTTGACCTGGTGGGTCGAAAGGACCACCACCGAGGCCAGGGGCAGGATCAGGAAGGTCAGGACGTACAGCAGGAAGGGCGCCACCAGGAGAAGTCCGATCCAGCGCGAGGAGAGCCGTCGGCGTGCGCCCGAGGCCGGCAGCGGGGCGCTCAAGAGTCCCCCCGGGGCGGAACCGGCCCGCCGCGGAACTTCAACTGATCCCAGACCTGGTCCCAGAGCCGTTCCCCGGCGCCCAGGTCTGCCTGGAAGACCGTCCGGTCCAGCATCTCCTGGGGAGGGTAGCCCAGGGGGTTCTCCAGGAGATCGGGGCGCACCAGGTCGCGGGCCCCAGCCAGCGTGGAAGGGAAGCCCGTCGCGTTGGTCACCTCGGCCAGGGGCCCCGGCTGCATCAGGTAGTTCAGGAAGGCGATGGCCTCCTGGGGATGGGGGGCCTCGCGGGGAATGCACCAGGAGTCGACGAAGACGAAGCTTCCTTCCCGGGGCAGGAAATAGTCGACGTCGGGGTTTGAGGCCCGGGCTCGGGCCACATCCCCGCTCCAGGCCAGGGCCAGCCAGATTTCGTTGCGCGCCAGGCCATCGATATAGTCGTTGGTATACTGGCGGATCAGCGGCTTCTGTTCGGCCAGGGCCCGGCTGGCGGCTTGGAGTTCGCCCGGGTCCATGCTGTTGCCGGAATGACCCAGCCGGATCAGCGAGACGCCCAGGGTATCGCGCTTCTCATCGAGCATGGTGATATGGCCGCGATAGGCCGGGTCCCAGAGGATCTCCCAGGAGTCGGGGACTTCTCGGACCCGCCTTCGGTTGTAGCCGATTCCCGTGGTTCCCCAGAGATAGGGGACCGAATAGTCCAGTCCGGGATCCCAGGGAGGGTTGCGGAAGCGCTCCAGCATCCCGTCCCGGTGGGCGAAGCCTTCCAGGGGAGCCAGGATCTGCTGGCGCAGCAGACGGCGCAGCATGTAGTCCGAGGCCACCACCAGGTCATAGCCGGCCCCCAGCTTGAGCTTCGCGAAGAGCACGTCCTGGGAGGAGAACTCGTCGTAGATCACCGAGATCCCGGTCTGGGAGCGGAACCGGGAGACCGTGTCGGGGGCGATGTAGTTCGAGTAGTTGAAGATGTTGAGGGCCCTGCGGCTCCGGCGCGAGCAGCCGGTCCACGCGAATCCGGCCAGGGCTGCCAGGGAACGGCCCAGGAATTCGCGTCGCCCGGGCCCCGGCGGGTGGGCGGCCAGGACCTTCAGGACCGGTCTGCTCACCTGGCCGAGTGCACCATGGGCAGGAGCGTGGCGCTGGAAGGTCCCCAGTTGACCCAGACCGGCTCACCCGGGTTGAAGTCCGTGCAGGCACCGTGTTGCTGGTTCTGCTGTTCAGCCAGGAGCACATGGTCTTCCGAGACCCGGACCGAGAATCGGGTGCAGGCCCCCATGAAGACCGAGTCCACCACCGTGCCGGGGAGGCTGTTGCCGGACTCGGCGGCCCGGGTCAGGCGGAGGCGCTCGGGGCGCAGCGAGAGTTCGGCCTGGGCGCCCTCGTCCACGCCCTTGCGCGAAGGGACCAGGATCTCGCGGTCCGAGAGGACCACTGTGGTCCGACCGTTCTGGACCGAGCGGACCTTCACGGGCAGGAAGTTGGCGATCCCGATGAAGTCGGCTACGAATCGGGTGGCCGGGTGGTCGTAGATGTCCCGGGGAGGGCCGATCTGCTCGACCCGTCCGGCATTCATCACGGCCACCGCGTCGGACATGGTCAGGGCCTCCTCCTGGTCGTGGGTGACCAGCACGAAGGTGATCCCCAGTTCCTTCTGCAGGCGCTTGAGCTCGAACTGCATCTCGCGGCGCAGCTTCTGATCCAATGCCGCCAGGGGTTCGTCGAGGAGCAGGACCTCCGGCTCGTTGACCAGGGCCCGGGCCAGCGCGACCCGTTGCTGCTGGCCGCCCGAGAGTTGCTGGATGCGTCGGCGCCCCATGCCCTCCAGGCGGACCAGGCCCAGGATCCACTCGACCTTGGAGCGGATCTCCCGGAGATCCATGCGGCGGCGCCGCAGGCCGAAGGCGACGTTCTCGAAGACGTCCAGGTGGGGGAAGAGCGCGTAGTTCTGGAAGACCGTGTTGACCCGTCTCTGGAAGGGGGCCAGATGGGTCACATCCTGGCCGTTGATTCGGATGCAGCCGCTGTCGGGTTCGTCAAACCCGGCGATCATGCGCAGCGTGGTCGTCTTGCCGCATCCCGAGGGTCCCAGGAGCGAGAAGAAGGCGCCGCGCTGCACCTCGAGGTCGACCCGATCCACGGCCGTGACGTTGCCGAATCGACGGGTGACCTCCCGAAACTCCACGACAAGGTTGTTCAACGATCGACCACCCTTCCCGGTGCCTGGACGGACTCCGTCTTGAAATCATGCAGGGTCCATAGTAGCGGATCCTGACCCCCGTGAACAGCACCTTCAGGGCAAAAAAAATCCGGGTGGCTCTACCACCTCTGGAGCAGGCGGGCCTGGACCAGGAAGGCCAGGCGCATCAAGGCCTGGGTGTCGCCCATCCGGTCGTCCATGGCCAGCTCCAGGACCACTCCCTTGCGGGGGAAGAAGGCGATCAGGACCTGGACTCCGCCCTCTTCGATTCGGGCCGAGCCGCCGAAGGGGTCGGGATCGGGATCCTCGAGCGGATCCCGAGCAGGGGGCGCGGGCGGGTCCTCCGGAGCCTTGCCGGCTTCCGGTCCCGAGGAGGAGGTCTCGGGCGGCCCGGCTTCGGACCGGAGGATGTCGGGTGGACCCAGATCCACCGGAATCGACTGGAAGGCCGGAGCCGAGCTGGACCGGATCAGCCCTTCGTCCAGAAGGTCGTAGCGGACCGGACCGATGAAGGGGAGCTCTTCGAAGGCGGTTTCGGCCGGGGTCTGGGATTCGGGCGCGGGCGGGGGGGGCGGCTGGGGTTCGGGCTCCGCGGGTCGCTCCCGGGCCAGCAGCGCGAGGAAGGCGAATTCCCCGACGCCCTCCACGGTCCGGCGGTTGGGGGCTGCGGCCCTCAGGGTCTGGAAGTGGCGCTCGGCGGTCAGGCCGCTCGTGCCACCATACAGGGCGATCTGGAAGAAGCCTCGGGTCGGCGTGTGGTAGCGGCGCAGGCTGAAGGGGTGGGGGAGGGTGTCCTCGGGAGCCAGCAACTGCTGGCCCAAAGGCGTGGGGCGGGGGCGAAGCGCTGCGGCCGGCGCCTGGCGGACCTCGGTGGAGATGTCGGCGAAGACCACGGGTTCCAGGCCCTCGGGCTGAACCCTCTCCAGCCAGCGCTTGCGGGCCTCCTCGGGAAGATCGCTCGGAGGCGGGGGCTCCAGGGCCGGGAAGGGGGCGACCTCCCAGGAGGACTGGGGGCGGGTCAGCATCGGGGTCTGGTTGGGGATCGCCTCGATCCCCCCCAGGGGCGCCTGCGGCTCCTCGAAGAGGGGAGGCGCCTTGTCCTTCGCTGCGCCGGGTTCCTCGGGGCAACCCGTCATCTCCTGGATCTCGCGTTCGGTGACGAGCCGCCAGGCCAGGTTCCGGGGATAGCGCAGGCCGTCCGGAGCGGCCTGGACGGCAAGAGCTCCCAGGACCAGGAGGGCAGCCAGGAACAAGGTCGTGAGTCGGGGGGGAGACGGCCGGCTTGACAGCATGGGTTGGAGGAGGTTCTGCCCGCCAACCTCGCTTCCTTTACCAGGAGCTGCCCCTTCCCCGGGCGAACCCCGAGAAATCCGGGGAGGCGAGGTGGAGCATGATTCGACTCCGTTTTCTGGGCGCAGCGGGCACGGTGACCGGTTCACGCTATCTCCTGGAGTGGCGGGACCACCGGTTCATGGTGGACTGCGGGCTCTTCCAGGGGTCCAAGGAACTCCGGCTGCGAAACCGGGAGCCCTTCCCGGTCCCCGCGGAAAGCCTCGAGGCGGTGGTCCTGACCCACGCCCATATCGATCACTCCGGCTATCTGCCGCTCTTGAGGCGGAACGGGTTTCTCGGTCCGATCCACGCCACGGGAGGCACCCGGGACCTCTGCGCCCTGCTCCTGCCCGACTCGGCCCAGATCCAGGAGGAGGAGGCCGCCTACGCCAACCGCCACAAGACCTCCAGGCACCACCCCGCCCTGCCGCTCTACACCCGCGCCGACGCCGAGGCCTGCCTGGAACAGTTCCAGGACCACCCCTATCGCAAGCCTTTCCAGGTCGTGCCCGGAGTCCAGGCCATCTTCCGCGACGCGGGCCATATCCTGGGCTCGGCGCGGGTGGAGCTCCTCTTCGAGGGCGACCCTCCCCGTCGCCTGGTCTTCTCGGGAGATCTCGGACGCCTGGATGCCCCGATCCTGCGCGATCCCGAGCCCTTGGAGGAGGCGGACTGGCTGGTCCTGGAGTCCACCTACGGCGATCGGGTCCACACCGACCACCCCGTCGAGCGGAACCTGCGCGATCTGGTCCGCTCTGGAATCGAGCGGGGGGGCGCGATCGTGGTGCCGGCCTTCGCGGTCGAGAGGACCCAGGAGGTGGTCTACCTGCTCGACGAGTTGATCCACAAGGGCGGGATTCCCTCGATTCCGGTCTACGTCGACTCGCCCATGGCGGTCCGGGCCTTCCGTCTCTTCAACAGGTATCCCGAGTACTACGACGAGGATGCCAGGCGGCTTCTGGAGGCGGGGCGTCGGGTTCTGTCCTTCCCAGGGCTCAAGCTCTGTGAGACCGTCGAGGACTCCAAGGCCATCAACAGGGCCCGCCCCCCCTTCCTGGTGGTCTCGGCCAGCGGCATGGCCACGGGAGGACGCGTGCTCCACCACCTCAAACGCTACCTGCCCGATCCGGCCAGCACGGTCCTCCTGGTCGGCTATCAGGCGGTGGGAACCCGAGGCTGGCGCCTGCAACAAGGCGAGGAAAGCGTGCGGATCTTCGGAGAATCGGTCCGGGTGCGGGCCTGGATCGACAAGCTGGATGGGTTCTCGGGTCACGCCGATTCGCGTCAGATCGAGCGCTGGGTGACCGGTCTGGTCCGCCCCCCCCGTCAGGTCCTGCTGACCCATGGCGAGCCTCAGGCCCTGGAAGCCCAGCGCGCCCGCCTGGCCGCCCGAGCGGGATGGGAGGTGCAGGTCCCGGCCCACGACGAGGAGGTCGTCCTGGAGTGACCTTCCTGAACCTTCCTCCGCCCGGTCCCCAGACCCGCCTGGTGCTGGGAGGGGGAGGCGTGGTGGCCCAGGCCATCCGTCGGGCCTCCCTGGCCCTGGACCCCTATGTCCCCCGCTGGGATCTGGATTTCCGGGACCTGGGGGCGGCGGATTCCGGGCCCATCCGGAAAGGGGCCCGGATTCTCCTGGGGGCGGGGGCGCCTCCCGAGGGATTGCCCCTGATCCACCTGGGAGCCGGGGTCCCCACCCTGGCTCGGGCTCCGGCCGTCTGGTACGTGGGCGCCCGGCGCTATGGACGCGAGGAGCGGGACCGGGCCCGGCGTGCGCATCGATTGCTGCCCCTGGCCGAACTGGGCCTGGAGGTGGGGCTGCGCACGGCCATGCTGGAGGTGGGGCCCCAGGCCTTCCATCTGGTGGTGGACCTGGACGTGCTCGATCCCGTCTGGGTTCCGGCGGTGGCCCGTCCCGCCGGGTTGGGGGCCGAACCCCGCGAACTCTGGAAGGCCTTCGAGGCGCTACGAGCCAGCGGCCTGGCCTCCTTCGAGGTGCGCGGACTCCTGCCCGGCCGCGACCCCGACGGTCAGAGCGCCCGCCTGGCCGCCGAGGCGGTCCGCGACCTGGCGATGCTGGTCTGGGGGGGGTAGGACCTCCAGCCTCAACCCGGTCGAATCAGGCCCCCGGCCTGCCGGAGAGAGTCCCCGGTCCCCGGGGGGCTCGGGGAGCGGGCGCTCTTCGACGAAGCGGAAGACCAGGCCGGCCAGGGCCACCACGGCGCCCATGGCGATGAACATGGTCGGATAGCCCAGGAAGAGGACCAGATAGCCGGCCATGAAGGCCCCCAGGCTGCTGCCCAGGTCGGCCGAGGCGGCCACCATGCTCATCCCGGTTCCGGCGAAGCGGCTCCCCAGCCGGAGCACGGCCAGGGCCGAGAGGGCCGGGTAGACCATGCCGTGCCCGGTCCCCCCCAGGAAGGCCGCCAGAAGCAGCATCGGCATGGCTCGCCAGCCTTCGGGAGCCAGGAAGCTGATGGTCAGCATCGCGCCGGCCTGAAGGAGCAGCGAGGGGCCCACCACCCTGGAGGGCCCCAGCCGATCGGCCAGGGTGGCGGCGTAGATCCTGGTGGCTCCTGAAGCCAGGGCATAGACGGCCAGGAGGATGCCCACCCCTTCCAGACGACGCGCGTCCAGGAAGGGGGCCACGAAGGAGACCACGCTGCCTGTGGCGATCCCGAAGGCCACCGAGCCCAGCAGGGTGCCCCGCATGCTGCGCGCGCCCGCCAGCTTCCAGTAGCCCGGAACCGGTCCGCTCGGGGCATGCCTGGGCAGGCGATCCTTCAGGGAGGGAGACCACAGGGCCCCGACCAGGCAGACTGCGCCGCTGCCGATGAAGAGGCCGGGTTCCCCCACGTGCTTGAAGAGCTTCTCGGCGGAGAGGGGGCCCAGGGTGGCCCCCAGGAGCCCGGTCACCCCGAAGATGCCCAGGAACTCGGCCAGTCGACCCGGCGGAGCCTGGTCTGCCACCCAGGCGGTCAGGGCCGTCAGGTAGGTGGCCACGGCCAGGCCCTGCACGGCCCGCAGCGGCACCATCGTGGCCAGGTGGACCGGTACCACGAGGTAGGCGAAGGCCACCGCCGCCATCAGGAAGGAGCCGGCGATGAAGAAGCGACGCCTTCCCAGGACGTCGAGCCGGCGACCCAGCCAGGGCTGGACGGCCATCGAGGCCAGCCAGAAGCCGGCCTCCACCAGGCCGATTCCGTCTTCGGGCATCCCCTGGCGGGCCAGATACTTCGGAAAAAGGAGGAAGGCCGCCGCCCCGCTGCAGCACAGGACGTTGACCAGGCATGCACGCCAGAAGGACCAGGTGTATCCGCGGGGACCGGGAATCTCGGGCTACCTCCAGGGGACCAGCGCCAGCGTTCAGGGGCACCGGCGGGCGCCGCCAGGGCGTCCCGGGTGCGCCCCCGCTTTCGGGATGGCTCCCGGGAGTCCTACCGAAGGCGGGGGCGCACCCGCGGGGGAGTCCAGGAACCGGAAAATGGTTTTCCTCCCGTCAGGAGGTCCACCGGCGAAGGGTGCGAACCCTGCTTCCGCCGACCCGGGGTGGGTGAACCGGGGCGACCAGGGTGCTCGGTCCGAAAGGAACCGAAGTCCTGGTCGCTTCGTGCAATTTCAAAACAGGAATGAAGCCCATGGACTCTGCCCTGACCTCCGTACCTCCCGCGCTGGAGGACTCCCTTCGCCGCCGCATCCTGATCCTGGATGGAGCCATGGGCACCATGGTCCAACGCCTGGAGCTGGAAGAACAGGATTATCGCGGCGAGCGCCTGGCGGACCATCCGCTCCCCCTGAAGGGGAACTCGGATATCCTCTCGCTGGTCCTGCCCGATGCGGTGGAGTCGATCCATCGGCAGTACTTCGAGGCCGGGGCCGACATCGTCGAGACCAACACCTTCAGTGCGCAGCGGATCTCCCAGGCGGATTACGGCACCCAGGATCTGTGCTACGAGATGAACCTGGTCTCGGCCCGTCTGGCCCGCCACGCCGCGGACGCGGTGACCGCCCGGAATCCCGAGCGCCCGCGCTGGGTGGCCGGTTCGGTGGGGCCGACCAATCGGACCCTCTCGCTTTCGCCCGACGTGAACGATCCCGGTTTCCGGGCCGTCGATTTCGACGAGATGGCCGAAGCCTACTCCGAGCAGATCCGGGGCCTGCTGGACGGCGGCGTGGACATGCTGCTGGTCGAGACGATCTTCGACACACTGAACGCCAAGGCGGCGCTGTACGTGCTGGAGGACTGCTTCGAGGCCTGCAGTCGGCGGGTCCCCGTCCTGATCTCGGTGACGATCTCCGATCGCTCGGGACGCACCCTCTCGGGGCAGACCCTGGAGGCCTTCTGGGCCTCGGTGGCCCACGCCAACCCTCTGTGCGTGGGGGTCAACTGCGCGCTCGGGGCCGAAGACATGCGCGAGCATGTCCAGAAGCTCTCCGAACTGGTCCACTGTTACGTCAGTTGCTATCCCAACGCCGGGCTGCCCAACGAGTTCGGCGAGTATGAGGACTCTCCCGAGAACATGGGGGCGGTGATCCGGACCTTCGCCGAGGCCGGCTGGCTGAACCTGGTGGGAGGCTGCTGCGGAACCTCTCCTGAGCATATCCAGGCCATCGCCCGGGCCGTGGAGGGCTTTGCTCCCCGGGTCCCGCCCTCGCGGAGTCCCTGGCTGCGGCTCTCCGGACTGGAACCCTACGTGGTCTCCCCCCAGACCGGCTTCAGCATGATCGGCGAGCGGACCAACCTGACCGGGTCCCCCCGCTTCGCCCGGCTGATCCGCGAGGGCGACATGGATGGGGCCTTGACGGTGGCCCGCCAGCAGGTGGAGAGCGGGGCCAACCTGCTGGACATCAACATGGATGAGGGCCTGATCGACTCGGTGGCCACCATGACCCGATTCCTGAGATTGCTGGCCGCCGAGCCCGATATCTCGAGGGTGCCGGTCATGGTCGACAGCTCGCGCTGGGAGGTCCTCGAGGCAGGCCTGAAGTGCCTGCAGGGCAGGTCGGTGGTCAACTCGATCTCGCTGAAGGATGGCGAGGAGGAGTTCCGTCGCCGGGCCTCCCTGGTGCGCCGCCTGGGGGCCGCCTGCGTGGTGATGGCCTTCGACGAGGAAGGCCAGGCCGACACCCTGGAGCGGAAGGTGGAGATCTGCGCCCGGGCCTATCGGATCCTGGTCCACGAGATGGGCTTCCACCCCTCGGATGTGGTCTTCGACCCCAACGTGCTGACCGTGGCCACCGGCATCGAGGAGCATGCGGACTTCGGCCGGGCCTTCATCGAGGCCGTCCGCCAGATCAAGCAGACGCTTCCGGGTGCCCGAACCCTGGGCGGCATCAGCAACGTCTCGTTCGCCTTCCGGGGCAACAACGCGGTGCGCGAGGCCATGCATGCGGCCTTCCTGTATCACGCCATCCGCGCCGGGCTGGACTTCGGCATCGTGAATGCCGGGATGCTGATCGTCTATGAGGATATCCCCACGGATCTCCGGGAGGCCGTCGAGGATGTGCTGCTCAATCGCCGTTCGGACGCCACCGAGCGCCTGGTCGAACTGGCCGAACGCCATCGCCGCCGGGAGGAACCCTCTGAAGGGCGCCAGGAGGCCGCCTGGCGCAGCCTTCCCGTCCTGGAGCGTCTCAAGCACTCGTTGATCCACGGGATCGACCAGCACATCGAGGAGGATGTCCAGGAGGCCCGCCCCCTCTTCGGGCGTCCGTTGGAGCTGATCGAGGGCCCCCTGATGGACGGGATGTCCGCGGTCGGCGATCTCTTCGGAGCGGGCAAGATGTTCCTGCCCCAGGTGGTCAAGAGCGCGCGGGTCATGAAGAAGGCCGTTGCCTGCCTGACCCCCTTCCTGGAGGCGGATCGCCAGCCCGGCGAGACGGCCAAGGGTCGAATCCTCCTGGCCACCGTCAAGGGCGATGTCCACGACATCGGCAAGAATATCGTCGGAGTCGTCCTGGGCTGCAACGGCTACGAGGTGATCGACGCCGGCGTCATGGTCCCTTGCGCCCGGATCCTGGAGGAGGCCCGACGCCACGAGGTCCAGGCCCTCGGCCTCTCGGGCTTGATCACGCCTTCCCTGGACGAGATGGTCCATGTGGCTCGCGAGATGGAGCGTGAGGGGTTCTCGATCCCCTTGCTGGTGGGCGGGGCCACCACCAGCCGGATGCACACGGCCGTGCGGATCGCTCCGGCCTACGCTGGACCCACGGCGCATGTGGTGGATGCCTCCCGGGCGGTCGGCGTGGTCGGAGGTCTGCTGGATCCCGAGCGCCGGAAATCCTTCGCCGAGAACCTGGCCTGCGACTATGAGGCCCTGCGCCAGCGCCATCAGTCCAGCCGCTCGACGGTGGACTACGTCTCCTTGCAGAAGGCCCGCAGCAATCGCTACACCTTCGACTGGGCCTCGGCGCAGATCGACCGGCCGGATTTCGAGGGCGTGCATCGCCTGCGCCGCTTCCCCCTGCAGGACCTGGTGCCTTACGTGGACTGGACTCCCTTCTTCGGGGCCTGGGAGCTGCGCGGGCTGTATCCGCGCATCCTGGAGGACCCGACGGTGGGCGAGCAGGCCCGCCGCCTCCTGGCCGATGGCCGGCGCCTGCTGGCGCGGATCGTCGAAGAGGGCCTCCTGAGGGCCGAGGGCGTGTACGGCTTCTTCCCGGCCAACAGCGTGGGGGACGACATCCACCTCTTCAACAGCACCGGCCGGGAGCGGACCCTGGCCGTGCTTCCCACCCTGCGTCAGCAGATCGCCAAGGCTGAAGGTCCCCACCTGGCCCTGGCGGACTTCGTGGCCCCTCTCGACTCCGGTCGCAACGACTGGATCGGCGCCTTTGCGGTGACCACCGGAGACGGCCTGGAGGAAGTGGTGGCCAGCTTCCGCTCCGAACTCGATGATTACGGAGCGATCATGGCGCAGGTCCTGGCCGATCGGCTGGCCGAGGCCTTCGCCGAATGCCTGCACCGCTGCGTGCGGGGCGAGTGGGGCTATGGTCGCCACGAGAACCTCTCCCCCGAAGACCTGATCCGCGAGCGTTACCGCGGCATCCGCCCGGCTCCGGGCTACCCGGCCTGCCCCGACCACACCCTCAAGTCCATCCTCTGGGATCTGCTCGAACCCGAGCGCCAGGCCGGGATCCGGCTGACCGAGACGATGGCCATGTCCCCGGGAAGCTCGGTGTGCGGTCTCTTCCTGGCCCACCCCGAGGCCCGTTATTTCAACGTCGGCAAGATCCGGCGCGACCAGGTCGAGGATTATGCTGCCCGTCGCGGCTGGTCCATCGCCGAGGTGGAGCGCTGGCTCTCCCCCAACCTGGCCTATGATCCCGAGACTGCGGGGTCTTCGAGATGAGCCTCCCGGCCGGGAATCCGAGGCGGAGCCGTTCATGATCGACAGGGATCCCGATTCTCTTTTTCCCTTCCCCCTGGACGACTTCCAGAAGGAGGCCATCCATTCGATCCGGGAGGGCAGGAGCGTCATCGTGTGCGCTCCCACCGGGGCGGGCAAGACCGTGGTGGCGGAGTACGCCGTCAAGAGGGCCCTGGCCCGAGGGCGGAGATGCTTCTATACCACTCCCCTGAAGGCCCTCTCCAACCAGAAGTTCGGAGATCTGCGCCGGGAGTACGGGGAGGAGAACGTCGGCCTTCTGACCGGCGACACCTCGATCCAGCGCCACGCCCCGATCGTGGTGATGACCACCGAGGTCTACCGGAACATGCTCTATGGCACGGTCCTGGGGGATGTCCAGTCCAATCTGGCTCACGTCGAGTCGGTGATCCTCGATGAGTGTCACTACATGAACGATCCCGAGAGGGGCACGGTCTGGGAGGAGTCGGTGATCTATTCGCCTCCTCCCGTGCAACTGGTGGCCCTCTCGGCCACCGTGGCCAACGCCGCCGATCTGCGGGACTGGATCGAGGCCACGCATGGCCCCACGGACCTGGTGCTTTCGGATTTCCGCCCGGTCCCGTTGCGCCACCACTACCACCACGACGGGGGCCTGCATCGCCTGGTCATGGGAAACGGCCGCCTGAATCCCCGTCTGGCGGCCCAGGCCCGCCCGGATCCCCAGGCCTTCCGTCGGGGGCAGCGGGGCTCCCGGGCCCCGCGTCCCCGTCAGGAATACCCCGAGAAGGTCGTCTCGGTCCTGGATCGCGAGGGGATGCTTCCCGCCATCTACTTCCTCTTCTCGCGGAAGAAGTGCGACGAGGCGGCCCGCCGTTCCGACCAGGCGGTCCACCTCACCCCGGAACACCGTCAAGCCCTGCAGGAGGCGATCGACCAGGCTCTGGGCGAGACTCCGTCCCTGGCCGACCAGCCCCAGCTCGAACACCTGCGCAACGGGGTGGCAGCCCATCACGCGGGTCTGCTCCCGGCATGGAAGGCCCTGGTCGAGAACCTCTTCCAACAAGGCCTGATCCAGGTGGTCTACGCCACCGAGACCCTGGCCGCGGGGATCAACATGCCCGCCCGCACCACCGTGATCAGCGCCATCAGCAAGTACAGCGACGAGGGGCATCGCATGCTGACGGCCAGCGAGTTCCTGCAGATGTCCGGCAGGGCCGGTCGGCGCGGGATGGATGTCGTCGGGCACGTGGTGGTGGTGCACCATCCCCTCGAGCCGGTCGAAGACGCCGCCCGCCTGGCGGTGGCCACCGCAGACCCCCTGATCAGCCGCTTCACGCCCAGCTACGGGATGGTCCTGAACCTGTTGCAGCGCCACTCCCTTGAGGAGTCCCGGCGCCTGGTGGAGCGCTCGTTCGGTCAGTTCGTGGCCGATCGCGAGAAAGGCCCCCTCTTCGAGGAAGCCGCCGGGCTGCAGCGGCAGCTCCAGGAACTCTCCCGCGCCTTGTGCCCGGGCCCCATCGGGGATCTTCCGGCCTGGAAGAAGCTTCGTGAGAAGGCTCGGAGCCTGGCTCGACAGACCAAGGCCATGGCAGCCGGCCTGAAGGGTCGCAAGGATTCGCTCGCCCTGGAGGCCCTCGAGGAGTTGAAGGCCCGAAGGGCCCAGGCGCTGGAGTCGGCCGGCGCCATGCCCTGCCAGGGATGCCCGGTGCAGGGCGAGTGCTCGCGTCGGGTCCAGGCCTGGAGGAGCCTGGACCGCCGCCGCGAGGAGATCGAGCGGGCCATGAAGCGGGCTTCGACTCCCTACTGGAAGCAGTTCCAGGACCTGGAGCGGGTCCTTCGGGCCGCCGGCTACCTGGAGGGCCACGAGCCCACCTGGGAAGGCCGGATGGCGGCCTCCTTGCGCGCCACCAACATCCTGTTGTTGAGCGAGGTGGCCCTCTCAGGGGTCCTCGAGACCCTCGAACCGGTGGAGGTGGCCGGGTTGATGTCCGCCCTGGTGGCCGGTGACACCCGGGCAGTCCCCGACGTGGGAATGCGGATGTCCCGGCGCGCCGAGGAGGCGCTTGTCGAGATCGTCGGGGTCTCCCGCGAGGTGCAGCGCCTCCAGGAACGCTATGGCGTGGACGTTCCGGTCTGGGTCAATCCGGTCTTCGCCGGCCTGACCGAGTTCTGGGCCCGGGGGGCGGACTGGCCCCATGTGAAGGCCTATCTGGGCGTCGAGGAGGGCGACATGGTCCGCGGCCTGCGCCGAGCCCTGGACCTGTGCCGCCAGTTCGCCTTCGCCCCCCACATGCCCGAGCGCATCGCGGCCCTCTGCCACGAGGCGGCGGCCCTGATGGATCGCGACGAGGTGCACGAGGCCCTGGTCTGGTCAGACTAGTTCGGCTCGACTCCGGGTAGGGACGAGCCCGAGCCGCCGGAGCAGCTCCAGGTCCACGCCGGGCATCGGATACGACGAGATCTGCTCGGGTTCAGGCCAGGCGATGGCGTCGTGGTCGGGAAAGCCCCGCCGCCGGGTCTCCATCGGATCCAGCTCCAGCCCCTGGTCGGCCCAGTCCGGCCTGGGATGGCGCGCCTCGACCCGGAAGGCCAGGAGCCGGAGCGGTCGGCCGGAGGGGATGCGCCCGCTGACCTGGGCCAGGGGCTCCCTCACCTCGATCTCCAGGCTCAACTCCTCGCGCAGTTCTCGGACCAGCGACTCCTCGGGGGTCTCCCCGGCTTCGATCTTGCCCCCCGGAAACTCCCAAAGGCCGCCCTGGTTGCGATCCGGAGCCCGACGGGCCAGCAGGACCCGCCCATCCTCCAGGAACAGCACGGCGGCGCTGACCAGCAGTTCCTCTTCCAAAAAGCACCTCCCGCTTCGACTCGCGGGCCCGATTCTTCATGCCTGATCCGCGATGCGAAGGATTCCGAGAGGTCTCGCTGGAAGTCCTGCGTTCGCTGGAGAAGGTGTGGTGGAGCGCCCCCGTTTGGCCACAAAGCGAGACGCCTTCTGAAAAAGGATGGCTTTGAGAAATCGAGCGATTGTGTTGAGATCCTTCCTGGGAATCCTGCTGCTGAGCCTGGTCCTGGCGCTTCCCGCCGAGGCCAACCAGGAACAGGCCAGGAAGCACATTCAGCATGCTCAGGCGCTCGTGCAGAAGAACCGCATCGCAGAGGCGACCTCCGCGATGCAGCGCGCCGTGGACGCGGCTCCGGATTGGGATGTCCCCCATGCCGCCATGGCCCGGTTCTACATGGGGATCCCCAACCTGGACGGAGCCGCCAATGCCTGGCGCAAGGCCATCGAGCGTTCCCCCCAGACTCCCGGCTATCATCAGGGCCTGGCTGAGGTCCTCTTCGCCAAGGGAGACCTGGCAGGGGCTGCGGCTGCCTGGAAGCGCGTGGCGGAGCTGCGCCCGAAGGACTCCAATTCCCGCTATCAGTTGGCCGAGATCGCTCTTCTGCAAGGCGATCTCGAAACCGCGGAGACCCAACTGGGACTGGCCGAGAAGCTGGAACCCGGGACCTTCAAGTTCGCCCTGCTCCAGGCCCGGATCGACATGGATCGCAAGGACTATCGGGCGGTCCGGAGCAACCTGGAGAACCTGATCCCCTTGATCCCCGAGCCTCTGAAGGAGCTTCATGAGGAGGCCCAGACCCTGCTCGACCAGGCCGACAAGGAGGCCAGGGAGGCCTGGATCAACCTGGGGTTGCTCTACGGCATCCCTCTGGTCTTGATCGTGGCGGGCTTCATCACCTGGAAGATCACCCGCTGGGTCGAGATCAAGGCGCCGCCTTCGCGGTTGGATCCCAGTTCCAACGAGTCGATCTGCCGCTTCGCCCTGACCCATGTGGCGGCCCTGACCGGCCTGCCCCGGGCCTTGTGCTGGGTGGTGAGCCTGGACAACCGGCGTCTGGAGCTGGCGGCCTCGGAGCTGATGAAGAACCCGGGCCCCCTGGCGCGGCGCGAGCTGGATCGGGCGGACCTGGCCCGTTGGCTCAAGGCCCACGGCCCGGTCCCCTTCCTCTACAAGCTCGAATCCCAGGAGAGGCGCTTCCTGGATGCCTTCCCCGATCTGGTGAAGGATCTCGAGGCCGTCGAGATCAACGTCGGGGTCCCCCTGGTCTGGAAGAACGAGTTCCGGGGCCTGTTGCTCCTGGGGCGGAGCCGCTCGGCGGGCGGTCGCGATCTGCGCAGCCGCTTCGAGAAGAGCTCCAGCCGGGTCCAGGGGGTGGCCGAGCAGGCCGCCCAGGCCCTGGATGAGCTGCGCAAGGAACACCTGAAGATCTATGACGTCGAGACCGGCGTGCACAACCGGGCCTACTTCGACGTGTACCTGGCCGAGGCGGTCCAGTCCAGCCGGGCCACCCGGCTCCCCTTGTCGCTGCTGATCATGCGCATGGATGCCTTCGACGGGATCCAGGAGAAGTACGGGGACAACCTGGCCGGCGAGATCCTCGAACAGATGCTCGATGCGATCTTCGATCGCCTGCGCGAGGAGGCCAGGACCGTCCTCTTCCGCCTGGATGGCGGCGTCTTTGCCCTGGTGGCCCTGGAACGCGGATTGCGCGAGGCTCCCTCCCTGGCCCAGCATCTCAAGGCGGCCATCGACGGGCTGAAGATCTCGCGGAACCTGCCTCGACCCACGGGCTGTGTGGCCTTCGGAGTCTTCCCCGACCACGCCGACGACTGCAATGCCCTGCGCCGGGTCACCATGCGGGCCTTCCGCGACGCGGTCTACCTGGAGGGGAACCGGGTCCTGGAGGCCGAGCGCGGTGGGGCCTTCGATCCCGACGAGGAGCTGGAGGCGGGCATCCGGGTGGCCGGACGGCGCGCCCTGACCGGAGAGACGCCTCCAGCCCAGGTTGCGCCCCCTTCCGGGCCGGCTCCCTTCCAACCCTTCACGACGGCCCGTCGGCCCGAGCCTCCCGCGCCGGAGGGTGGGGTGAGCGCCACGGTCGGGGGACCGGCCCAGGCCCCGGGAGACGAGACCGATCCGCCGACCCCGACCAGGCCCAGGTGGCCCGCTTCCAGGACTTCGGGCAGCTCAGGGCGGCTGACCCTGGGCGGGACCTTGAAGCAGGAGCGTCCCTCCCCTCCGCCGGTCCGGCCGATTCCCATCCCCAGCGCTCCGATCCCGCCCCCAGGGGCGCCGGCCGAACAGGCGGCTCCGGCGGCGGAGTCGGAACTCTCGGAGCTGGCCGATCTTGGGATCGATCCCGAGACGCAGTTCTGCCTGCAGTCCACCTTCGAGGATCTGGCCGACTTTGAAGTCCAGTCCGGCCTGGAGGGCGGGCAGACCAGTTGCATCCTCTATCTCCGGCTGGCCAACCTGGACGAACTCCGCTCGCAGGGGAACGAGGAGTATCTCAAGCTGCGCCGGAACCTGACCTCCCTTCTGCACACCTTCCTGCGCGACGAGGTCGACGTGCCGGGCCTGATGGGAGCCGAGGACTATGTGCTGCTGCTGACGGGGACTTCGTTGGATACCGCCGCCAGTCAGGCGGACCAGGTGGCCATGACCGTGAGGAACCTGCAGGTGGCGGGACAGCCTGCGGTTCCTGCCATCGGGGTGGCCGCCTCCAGCCCGGAGGATCCCGTCGAGGGCCCCGATCTGATCGAACGGGCCCGAATCGCCGCCGACAGGGGAGCCGGAGTCCACCTGCACGGAGAGGAGTCCTGATGTCTCCCGGGCTCCTGCTGTCCATCCAGATCGCCCTGATTTGCGGGGCGCTCTGCAGCCTGGCCTGGTTCTGGGCGGAAGCCCGGCAGCGCCGTCTGGCCCTGCTGCCCCTGGCCATCCTGCTCTTGAGTCTGGCCCTGATCCTGATCGTCTCAGGATGGCGGAATCGGGCCCGCTCGACGGTCGAGTGCGCCGCCCGGTTGCAGGCCCTGGGTCTGGCCATGGAGCTGTATGCCCTGAACAACGAGGGGACCCCCGCTGCCTCCCTGGAATACCTGGTTCCGTTCTACTTCGAAGAGATCCCGGTCTGCCCGCTCGAGGGGGGAGAGGCTCCCAGGCTGGAGCAGGCGGACTCCCGTTTCACCCTGGTCTGTCGGGGCCGGCACGCCGGCCTGGGAGGAACTCCCGAAGGGTTCCCCAGGTACACGATGCGCTCGGGCGCCCAGGTGCGCCCTTGAGCGCGGGTCTCTAGAACTCTCCGCCCCGCTGGCTTCCAGCCAGGTTCCAGGTCAACCCCGAGAGCAGCCGGTCGTCCTCATTGAGGTTGATCTGCATCTCCAGGGCCCCCTTGCGCCCGGCCATGCTGTAGCGATAGGTGCGCGTCCAGCCCTCGCTGCTGAACCAGCGCCATCCTTCCTGGAGCTGAGGTTCGACCTTGCCCTCGGGCAGGGCCTCGCGGAGTTGTTGGGCCCCCAGTTTCACGGCGCTGGGGGTCAGGTTGGCCTTCAGGCCGGGCGAGGCGATCTGGTTGTACAGCGCCTCGCCCTGCCCGGCCTGGACCAGCTCCAGGATGCGGGCCACCTGTTTTCGGTCTTTTTCGTCCTGCCGAGTCATCAGGGAACCCAGGCGCGAGGAGCGCAGGATCAAGGCCTGCACCCGGAGCTCTTCGCCCTGCGGCGCCAGGGCCACGTAGGCCAGGATCTGCTGTCCCCGGCTGGTGTGAACCCGCCACCAGCTCTCCTGGAGTTTCTGGCCGAACTGGTCCTTCTCCATCTGGCTGGTGGCCGGCGAGGGGGTGATCCCGATGGTGTGCAGGTCCTCCGGGGACTCGAAGTCTCCGCGAGAGACCTGCTGGATCTTCTCCAGCGGGCCCAGGGGCAGGGTCAGGTTCTCGATCAGGGCGCTCTGGATTTCTTCCGCGCGGGTGTCCTTCTGGCGGGATTCCAGCAGGAATTCCGAGTGGAAGGCCTGGGCCTGGTTGCTCCACAGGCGGGTCAGGGCGGCCCTGGCAGTCCGGTCGGCCTCCGGCGAGAGGGCCTCGGGGGCGGGGCTCTGCGGGGGAGCGGCCGGGATCACCGGCGAAGGGCTTCCCTGGGAGGCCGACGGGAAGGGCTCCTGAGGCTTGGGGCCACAGGCGAGGGCGGTCAACAACACGAGCAGGCTCAGGGTGGCGAGATGACGCATGGGATGGATTTCGAGCCGGGGAATCCCCCCCCCTGCCCCCGGCTCCGGGTGGTCTTCGCCGGCATGGATGGCCGCTTCTCGACGTTTCCCCTGCAGGCCCTGGCGCGGCGCCATGAGGTCGTGGGGGTGGTCCACTCCAAGCCCCGCCGGGTGCGAAGGGGATGGCTGGTGGACTGGGCGCGGGCCGGTGCCGGGCGGGGGAATCTCGGGCGCTTCGCGGAGTTCCTGGGCTGCCCGTTCTTCTCCGCGGGGCGTTCGGCGGGTCCCGGTCTGGAAGCCTTCCTGCGCGAGGCTCGGGCCGATCTCCTGTGCCTTTCCAACTTCTCGTTCCTGCTTCCGCCCGATCTCCTGGAGATCCCGCGTCTGGGAGCGATCAACCTGCACCTGTCGCTTCTGCCGCGCCACCGGGGCCCCAACCCCTGGTTGTGGATGTTCCACGACCAGGACCGGATCGGAGGGGTCAGCGTCCACGTCGTGGAGGAGGGGGAGGATTCCGGCCCGATTCTGGGGACCGTGGAGCACGAGGTGCCCGAGGGGATTTCGGCCGGCGATCTGGCCGATGAGGTCCTTCCCCGGGCAGCCTCCCTGCTGGTGGAGGTGGTGGACGCCCTGGCCTGCGGGGAGGCGACACCGCAGCCCCAGGCCTCTGCAGAGGGATTGCGCCGGGCCCGTTTCGTGCCTCCCGGCGAGGCCCTGATCGACTGGCAGACCTGGCCGGCCGAGCGGGTCAGCCACTTCCTGCGGGGGGCGAGCCTGTGGCATGAACCCTTCCCCCCGATCCCCGGCTTCGTCCGGGTGTACGGGCCGGCCCTTTGCGGGAAGCCGGAGGCCCCGCCCGGCACCCTGCGCCAGACAGGCCGGACGGGCTGGATCGCCTGTCGCGACGGGCGGGTTCCCTTCCGCCTTCGGGCCGTGCCCCGGGAACTCTGGCGACTGGGTCTTCCTTTGGCCCTGGGAGCTGGCCTGTGGCTCCTGGCCTGAGGGGGGCGCCTCAGTCGACGCTGGGGGCCTCCTCCTGATAGCGCAGGACCCGGAACTTCCCGATGGTCGGGAAGAAGGGTGGGGGACTCGAGGCCAGGTTGGGGTCGTAGACGGATTCCATGGTCACCCCGTTGAGGGGTACGCCGTCGAAGACGCTCAGATTGGCCCAGGCCGGCTTGTAGGCCATCATCAGGCCTCCATACAGCCGGATCCGCCCGGGCGTTCGGGTCTGCCACGAGTCGATGTACAGGCCGCCTTCCGAATTCTTGGTTCCTGCCAGGATGGCGGCATAGACGTCGGTGGGGGGATTCAGCGTCCGGGCGACCGAGGTGGGGACCCTCACGTTGTAGGCCACCAGTCCCAGGGAGTCCCGTCCGCCTTGGGGCGCCTGCCCGACGGGCGTGTCGGCCCGGGTCAGGGGGCCGCCCAGCGAGATCTCCTTGCGGGAGGCCATGTCCACGGCGACGGTGCGCTTGCCCTTGTTGACCCCCTGCAGGCCCCGGATGTTCCCGGTGCCATAGATCAGGCCGTTGGTCAGGCCGGAGTGCACCGTGAAGGTCCCGTCCGGCTTGTAGACGATCGTGCTGCCCCTGGGGACGGGATTCCCATCCGGGTCGGTGATCGCCTGGTCGGTCACCTCGACGACCTTGGTGGTCGAGGAACCCTGCTTGATGGTGACGCTGCGGTTGCCCTCCTCTTCGACCGCCAGGACCATCGAGTCCACGTCGCCGACCACGGTCAACCCGCCGGCCAGACCTTCTGAGCTGGCATCCTGCCCCAGGTGGACCCCCGGGGTGGAGGGGGTGATGGGGCTCTGCCCTTTGGCCGCCTGGGCCAGGGCCCCGGAGTCGGAGGGCAACTCGATGCGCCGGGCCCCGGTGCGCACCGATTCGCGACCTCCGCGGAAGATCTTCAGGTAGCGCTCGGGCAGGGGATTGCCTTGGGCGTCGTAGGGAGGCGTCCCCATGTAGGCCACCCCGTCGGGGGTGTCGTAGGCCTCGACGGTGGTCACCTCGCCCTCGAAGGTCGGCGACGGATCCCTGCTGTAGAAGTCGTTGGGGATCTGCAGGCGGATCCTGCTGTTGGAGTGGAAGGGGCCATCGAAGTGCCAGGCGGTGGTGGTGATCACCAGATCGTCGCGTCTCTGGTCCTCGAACCAGGCATAGCGGGCGAAGGTCTCCTGGCGGGCCAGGGCCCGCACCGCCCGGTAGGCGATCCCGTCCAGGCTGGCCAGCGAGTGGATCTCGTAGACCCGGACGGTGCCCGTGCCCCGGGGCGGGGTCTCAGGATCCGCCTGCAGGGTGACCTCCCAATTCCAGTTCCCGGTCTCGCCGCTCAGGACATGGGAGGCGGCGTCTCCGGGGAGCGGGGTCTCGCCCCGGCTGACGCGATCCTCGATGAAGGCCAGGGCGTGCAGGACGCCTGAGTCGGCGGCCAGGAAGGCGGCCGTCTCCAGGCGGTTCCGGCCGGCAGCCCGCATCTCCAGGGGCAGGAGCTCCAGGAGGGCCATGGCCAGGAAGTTCAGGATCACCAGGAAGAAGATGGCCAGGATCAGCGCGGTTCCGCGTCTACTTCCGGTCAACTTCATCTCGGGCTCACCTCGTGGCGTAGTAGGGGATCAGGATGGTGGTCTGCAAGCGGTATTCCTGGTCCCGGGTATTCCCTCCCACATCGCGGAGGGGAGCCTGGACCACCACGGTGATCCGGACGGAGTTGGGGGAGAGCACCTCGAGTCCCAGCCAGTGGATGTCCCGGGCCAGGACCAGGTCGGCCTGACCCTCCTCATCGGCGTTCGTGGTGACCAGCCCCGTGCTCTGCTCGAAGAGGATCCACTTCTCGCGGTAGGAGGGAGACCGGGGGTCGAAAGGCTCTGCAGGAACCGTGTAGACCACCTTGGAGGTCATCGGAGGAAGAGCCTCCGGGTTGTAGATGGCGTTCCGGGTGTCGGTGGCCGGGATGGCCTGGATCAGCCGGGGGGTCAGCCGCTGCACGGTCCGTCGGGCCTTCTGCTGAAGGGCCACGCGACCGGTTCCCGTCGAGTAGGCGGCCTGCGAGGCGACGTAGATCTGGGCCAGGACGATTCCCAGCAGGGCCAGGATGGCCGTGCTGATCATGACCTCCACAAGGGTCATGCCGGGTCTGCGGGGGGGACGGGTCATGGCCGTCGGTGGTGGCCGACCATCTCCACCTCGCGGACCTGGCCTCTCTCGATCCACTGCACGCTGACGCGGATTTCGGCGAGGTTGGAGCGATAGTCCGAACCGCCCGACCCGGGAACCGGTCCGACCAGGATGCGGCGCCGAAAGCCGGTGTGGGGAGGAATGTCGTGGGCGAAGGGAGCCGCTTCGAGCGCGCTGAGCTGCTCCCAGGTGGTCTTGTCGGCATCGTTGATCCCCGAGCCGACCGGCGGGGGCAGACGATCATGCTGGAAGGGCAGGTTGCGGACCCGGATGAGTTCCACCAGTTGTCGGCTGTAGTTCACCGCTTCGGAGAGCCGGGCGCTGTGATTGGCGGATTGCAGTCCATAGGCAAAGGAGGCGAAGACCCCCAGGATGCCGATGGCCAGGACCACGATGGCGACCGCCAGTTCGACCTGGCTGAACCCCCCCCGCCGTCCGCATCGTCCCAGGAGCAGTGGCGCCCGGACTTCCCTGTGCTGGAGGCTCACATGAGATTAATAGCATGGATTTGCCTCCAAGTCTGTGCCGGGTTTGAGTCCGTCGAATCGGGGAGGGGGCGGAGGCGGATTGGAGAAGCCTCCGGCTCGCAGGAATCAAGAATTCCGGAGGACTCCAGATGGGCAAGACATCTCGCCGGAAATCCACATCCGGTCAGCGCCGGGCCGAGGCCCTCCGCAAGGAGGAGGCGCTCTTCCCCTTTCACCTGATCTTCGGCCTCTCCTGGGTCCTCTTCGGTGGGGTGGCCCTGGTCTACGGCTTCCGTTACCAGGACCAGAGGGCCCTGGTGGCCGGAGGACTGGTGGGCGTGCTGGGCGGATTCCTGCTGGTCCGGGCCATCCGGGGATGGCGGCGCTTCCGGGCTCAAAACGCGACGGGGGAGAGCCCCGGGGCCAAACCCTGAGCAGGTCCTCTTGGAGGAGAACCCGGCCGGCCCTGCGAAGGGCCCGAGGGTCCTGTGGACCCCAGACCATGAAGACCGGGGTCGGGCTCGGCCCCGGCAGAGGTGACGGCCCTGTCTTCCATCCAGAAAACCTACATTCTCGACACC
>JALHDH010000166.1 GCA_022839105.1 bacterium | reverse complement strand
TGGAGGATTCCGAGCCGGTTCTTCCGGATGGAGAGCCCGGTTGGCTTCCCGGACCGGGATCCACCCTTCCCCCGCAGGTTCCCGCTTCGGAGGACCCCGCCATCGTGGCTCCCGAGGACGAGGACATCATCCTGGACGAGAGGGCGCCCTAGAAGCCCGAAGACGATGCCGAAAATCGAGATCTACACCTGGAGTTACTGCCCCTACTGCGTTCGCGCCAAGGCCTTGCTGGACCAGAAGGCCCTGGCCTATACCGAGTACGTGATCGATGGGGACGAAGAGGCCCGAGAGGCCATGAGTCGCCGGACCGGCGGGCGCCGCAGCCTGCCTCAGATCTTCATCGACGGCCGGCATGTCGGCGGATGTTCGGAGCTCTACGCCCTGGAGCACGCGGGGACCCTGGACGCGCTGCTGGCCTCCTGAGGAGGCCTCAAGAAAACGAGGCCAGGGCCTCGGCTTCGCTGGAAAACACCGAGAAGCTCTCCATCATCCCGATCAGTTCGAAGATGCGCAGAACCCTGTCGTTGGTGCAGACGATGGCCAGGTTCCCGCCCCGTTCCTGCAGGCGGCTCGAGGCGTTCATGAGGATTCCGAGTCCCGTCGAGTCGAGATAGCCGACATCCTCCAGGTCGACCACGAGATGGTCATGCCCCTGGTCGATCAGGCCGTGGACGCACTTGTGGACCACCTGGCTGGTATACAGGTCGATCTCGCCGTTCACGTCCACGACCTGGGCCTTGCCGGCCGGGCGAGCGTTGACCTCGATCTCCAGATGGCTGTTCATCGCGGGTCTCCTCCACATGACTGGGCCGGGCGGGCGTCTTGGAGTGCCCATCGGAACCTTCCCGGCCAGGCCCGGCGAACCCGGGCGCAGAGGAGGCGAATTGGCGCTTGGGGCCCTGCTCTCCTTCCTGCCCGTGTCCAAAGCAGGGATCGGCCTTCTCGGGGGAAAGGTCCTGGCCTTCCTGGAGGGCCTCCCCGGCGTCTCCGGGACGGGGTTCGGGTCCCCATCCTGATGCACATGGAGGCCATCATGGCCGTTCAGATCCTGGAACACCCCCTGATTCAGCACAAGCTGACGCTGCTGCGCGACTCTGCCACCGGTTCGAAGGACTTCCGCGAGCTGGTCCAGGAGGTCGCCACCCTGATGGCCTACGAGGCCACCCGCGACCTCCCGCTGGAGGATCAGGAGGTCTTGACCCCCCTCCAGAAGACGACCGGGCGGGCCATCCTGGGGAAGAAGCTCGCCATCGTGCCCATCCTGAGGGCCGGGCTGGGAATGGTCCAGGGAATCGAGAGGCTGATCCCGGCGGCCCGGGTGGGCCATATCGGGATCTATCGGGACGAGACCACCCTGCGGCCCGTGGAATACTTCTGCAAGCTTCCCGTGGATCTGGCGGATCGGGACATCCTGCTCCTGGACCCGATGCTGGCGACCGGAGGTTCGGCGGTGGCGGCCATCCACTTCCTGATCCGGCGCGGGGCGCGTCCCGAGAGCATCAAGTTCTTGTGTCTGGTGGCTTGTCCACAGGGAGTGCAGGCCTTGCAGCAGGCCTATCCCCAGGTGGAGATCTTCACGGCGGCGGTCGATGAGGGCCTGAACTCGCGAGGCTATATCCTGCCCGGCCTGGGGGACGCCGGGGACCGCATCTTCGGGACCATGTGATGGGGATGCGCCGACTTGCCCTGATGCTCTGTCTGGTCCTGTGGGCTCTTCCGGCAGGGGCCTGGGAGGATGCCGGGCGGGGAGTCCGGGTCCCCGACCCTCCTGGTTGGGAGATCCGGGAGGCCCCCAATCCACGGGTCCTGGTCCGCTATTTCGGCCCCCCGGGGCCGGGGCCGCGTCCCAGCCTGTGGGTCCACGCCCGCGCGACCGAGACCGAACTGGACCGTTCGTTGCCCCTGGAGGTGGTCCGCGCCCTGGCTTCAAGCCTGGAAGGTTTCAAGCTGTTGGGAAGCCGGGCCACCGCGGTCCAGGGGTATCCTGCGCATCGGCTCGGCTATCGGGCGGGCCTGGCCGGCCATGAGTTCCAGGCCACCCAGGTCTTCTGGGTTCGGGATGGCCAACTGTATGTGGTGACCCTGACCGGGCCGCTGGACCGCTTCTCCAGCCTGGCCCCCGTCCTGGAACGCACCCTGGAGGAGATGGAGTTCTTCGAACCCTCCCAGGGGGCGGGGCAGAGCTGATGCCTGTCGTGCCGGGCCCTCTTGTCGAGGCTCGGACAGGTGCCGAACAGGAGGCCCCGATGCTGGATTGGCTGCGTCATCCCCGATGGCTGGTGGGCCTCGTCCTGATCCTGGTCGGGGGGATGAACCTGATCTCCTGTACGGACTTCGCTCAGGATGCCGAAATGCGGGTCAGCGGGGATTCCTATCAGTATCTGCGGATGTCCCTGCGCACCTTCGAGGCGGTGCCCAATCCCTTTGCCTTCCGCCTCTTGAGCCCCTGGCTGGCCCAGCAGATCTCACGGGTCGGACTCAGCATGAGCGCCTCGTGGATCCTCCTGACATTCGGGGCGACGACCCTGGCGCTCCACGCCTTCTTCCTCCTGCTGCACGACCGCTTCAGGCTGCGCCTCTTCACCAGCGTGGCCTTCACCCTGGCCCTGGCCTTCACCCACTTCTACACCCTCTTCAACTACCGGTTCTTCTGGCTGGTGGACCCGTTGAACAACCTGTTCCTCGTGCTGGCCCTTGCCTGCCTCCTGGCGCGCCGGACCGGTTGGTTCCTGGCCGTGGTGACCTTGGGTTTCGTGAACAAGGAGACCGTGCTGCTCCTGCTGCCGCTGGCCCCGATCCTGGCCTGGGTGCGGGCGGGTTCGCTCCGGGACAGGGGGGTGTGGGCAGGTTTCCTGGGCGGGGTGGGCGTTGTGTTCCTGTACTTCGTCTTCCGGCTATGGGTCCAAAGCCAGTTGGGAGTGCAGTCCGGATACCCCCTGCTGTCCGGGGTGGATGGGCAGAGTGTGTTGGAGAACATCCGTTTCGCCGTGAACCAGCGCAAGGGGGCCGAGCAGGCGATGGTCTACCAGACCTTCCACTTCATGTGGGCCTTCTTCGCCTATGGTCTGTACCGGCTCCATCGACAGTCCGGCTCGCGCAGCGAGCTCTTGTGGATCGGCGCCTGGTTTTTTGGAGCCTGCGCCTTCGGGCGGCTCTTCGCCACCGATGTCGAGCGGGTCTACGTGATGATGGCCCCGCTGGTCCTGGGCGTGGCAGCCCTCCTCTTCGACAACTTCCAGTCGGAGGGCCAGCGCTGGTGGCTGGGGGTCCTGCTCTTCCTGTACCTGGCCCTGAACATGAACTGGGTGATCAACGAATGGAGCATCCTGTTCAACGGGACGGCCCTGGTGCTCTTCGTGGTGGCTTTCGGGCGGGATTTGGAGCGCGAGGATCTGCGCCTGGCAGCTCCCGACCAGGACTGAGCACCGCCAGACCTGGCCAGGAGCAGGGGATCTGGTGGCAGGCCACGCAGAACGCAGGAAAACCCCGCCACGACAGGGCAGGAGGACGGGCGACTTCAAGCCATCTTGGTGCAGTGTTCAGGCTGCAGCAGGTAGGTCACCCGGATCTCGCCCGGCGCGTGGTAGGGGAAGCGGTCCACCCCCAGATATTTCCTGGCCAGGCCGTCGATCACGGCGTCGGCGCCCTCTTCGGTGATCTCCACCACCCGGCCACGCACTTCCAGGTAGCGGTAGGGCTGGTCGGGATCCTGCAGGGACAGGGCCACCTGGGGGTTGTGCCGGATGTTGCGATCCTTCTGCCGGCCCCTGGCCGAGTTGAAGCGGACCAGGCCTTCGTGCAGGTCGACCCAGACCGGGTTGACCTGCACGGCGCCTTTCGGAGTGATCGTGGCCAGATGGGCGAAGACCGGCCGTTCAAAGAGGTCCATGAACTCCTGGGGAATCTGGGACATGTGGTTTCCCTCCCGTTGTGTCGGATTCGGGTCGCGGGCAGTGGCT
>JALHDH010000047.1 GCA_022839105.1 bacterium | reverse complement strand
CGATGAGGATTCCGTACTTGCGCACCGGCTCGCCTCTCTTCCTGACCCGCCCGTCGACATGCGCCGGAGGCGGGGGAACCTGTGGAGGAGATCCGCTTCGCCTTGCCGGGAGGATCCCCTGCGCGGATGGAAAGCACGTGGACAGCCGAAGCCGGGTCTGCTACGATTCCCATCCGTGAGCGACCTGGATGCCTATCCGCCCGGAACAGCGGCCTACAAGTACGAGCAGTTGCAGACCCGCAGCATGATCCGCTCGCTGCTGAGCCTCTTCAGCAGCAGACCGGACCCCACCCTGCTCTCCTTCGACCAGGTCCAGGCCCTGCTGCGTCCCGCCTCGGGTGTCTCCCGAGGAACCCGCATGATCCCCATCTCGCACATCGTCGGCAGCGTGGGCCGCTATCGGGACTTCGATCGGGCCTTCCTCCCCCTGAACCCGGCCTCGGAGGAGCGCTGGAAGCGGATCGACGTGGCCATGCACGGGCCTCGCGGCCTGCCCCCCATCGACGTCTACCAGGTCGACGAGGTCTACTTCGTCCGCGACGGCAACCACCGGGTCTCGGTGGCTCGGGCCAACGGGCTGGAAGAGATCGAGGCGCGGGTGACCGAGATCCCCACCCGGGTGCCCCTGACCCCCGACCTGGATGTCGACGACCTGATCCTCAAGACCGAGTATGCCCGATTCCAGGCCGAGACCGGGCTGGACGAGTCGCGTCCCCAGGCCGAGATCGACCTGACCGAACCGGGCCGATACGAACATCTCCTGGAGCACATCGGCGTCCACCGGTACTACCTGGGCCTGGAACGCGGAACCGAGCTCTCGGTCCAGGAAGCGGCGGTGAGCTGGTATGACCACGTCTACCTCCCGGTGATCGAGAGCGTCCGCCAGAGCCGGGTCCTCGACGAGTTCCCCCACCGGACCGAAGCCGATCTCTACCTGTGGGTCGCCTGGCACCGCGAGCGGCTCAAGGAGAAGTACGGCGCCCCGCCTCCAGATGAGGAGGTGGCCGCGGGACTGGCCGAACGCTTCAGCGAGCGCCCCCTGGCCCGCTTCCTGAAGATGCTGCGTCGGATCCTCCAGGCCGCCCTGGCGGCGGCCAGCGAGTCACCGGCCCCGCCGGAATCGACGCGCTCCCCCGGTCCCGAAGAGAGTCGACCTCCAGACCCGTGACCCGACCGCTTCGCCTGGCCATGACGGCCGCCCACGGAGGGTATGGTTCCGAGGAGGTTCCGGTGGGCGGAGGAGCCGCCATCCATGAGCGGCTGAGCGCGGCCTGGGCAGGCCGTCGGGATGTGGACCTGACCCTCCTGGCGCCGGGCCCCTCGGCCCCGCCGGGCCTGCGGACGCTGCGGGTGGACGTCCTGGACGGACGCACCCCCTCCTCGCTGGGGACCCTGGCCTATGCCGGCTTCTGTCGACGCTTCGAAGAGACCCTGACCCGGGCCCTGATCCGCCTGGACCCCGACGTGGTCCTGGTCCACGACATCGCCGAGGCCCCGGACTTCCGCGCGCTGCATCGACGGGGAATTCCCTGCGTGGCGATCCTCCACGTCGACGTGGTGGACTTCTTCTGCCGGATGTACCTGGGAGGGCACATCGCTCCCCCGGCAGCCGAGGCCTTCATGCGGCGGTTGCGGCCCTGGCCGATCCTGCCCGATCTCCTGCGCCTGGTCTTCGACAAGCAGGCCGCGGCAGCCCTCCACTGCCCTCATCTGGTGGTTCCCTCCCAGGGGATGGCCGGGATCCTGGAGGAGACCTACCCCGAACTCCAGCCCGGACAGGTCGTGGTGGTTCCCTGGGGCGCCCCCGAGGCGAGACCCGCCGAAAGCGCTCTCCAGATCGCCCGGGAGAAGTTGCGCCGACAACTTTCGATTCCCGCAGAAGCCCTGGTGCTGACGACCTTGTCCAGACTCTCACCCGAGAAGGGGCAGGACCTGCTTCTGGAGGCCCTGGCCTGCGGCGAGCAACGCAAAGAGATCCCCGAAGGCCTGACCCTGCTGCTTTGCGGACAGACCGCCTTCATGCAGGGGCCCGCCTTCGTCGCGCGGCTGCACCGGATGGCCCGGAGCCTGCGCCGGGTCCGGGTGATCTTCCCGGGCCACCTGGGCGGAGCCGAGAAGTGGGCGGCCCTGGAGAGGGCAGACCTCTTCGTCTCGGCCAGTCGCCACGAAAGCTACGGTCTGACCACCATGGAAGCCCTGGCGGCGGGAACCCCCGTCCTGGCCCTGGATACCCCCGGGGCCCGTCAGGCCCTGAGCGCCGACTGCGGCCGGATCCTGGAACGCGGCTCCCACCTCCCCCAGCGACTCTGGGCTGAACTGCACACCCTGCTGGGCGACCGGGAGAAGCTGGCCGCCATGGGCTGCTCGGCCCGAAGACGCGCCGCCGAGGAACCCTTCAGCCGCGCCGCCGAGAGACTCCTCTCCCTTCTGGAGGGCCTCCGACGGCGCTGAGCCGGCCTCAGGGCGCGGCGGAGGGAATCGGGACCGCCGGCCCCAGGAATTCGTCGATCTCCAGGACTCGCACCGGACCCAGGTTCAAGGCCTCCAACTGGGGCCGGACCACCCGGGCATCCCCGACCACCACCAGGGCCATGGCCTCGGGAGCCAGGGTCCTGATCGCCGCCTGGGAGGCTGCGCCGGCATCCACCCCCAGGAGCCGCCCGACGTACTCCGAGAAGTAGGAGTCCGGCAACCCATACATCTGCATCTCCAGGACCCGGGCCGCCAGGTCGGTGCCGGTCTCGAACTGGCCCGGGAAGCTGTAGGCAGCATAGTTGCGCGCCTTCTCCAGTTCGGCTTCGGGGATGGGCTGACGGATGGCTTCCAGTTCCGAGAGGATCTCCATCAGGGCTGCCCCGGTCTTGTCGGCCTGAACCGAGGTGCTGACCAGGAAGGGACCGGGAGCCCGGCGCATGGCGAAGCTGGAGCTCGCGCCATAGGTGAAGCCGTTGCGCTCGCGCAGGTTCTGGTTCAGCCGCGAGGTGAAGGAGCCCCCGAGGACGGTGTTGAGGATCTGCAGGGGGAAGAAGTCCGGGGTCGCCCTCTCCACGCCGACCATCCCCACGCGCAGCACCGACTGCGGCGAGTCCGGGCGGTCCACCAGGAAGATCCCGCTGCCCCGGGTCGGCACCGCCCGGGTCGGGACCTGCGACAGAGCCGGCCCCGAGGCCGACCAGCCGCCAAAGCGCTGGCTCAGGAGCGCCATGGCCCGCTCGGGTTCCACGTCGCCCGTCACCACGAACGAGGCCAGCGCGGGGTGGCACAACCGGCGATGGAAGTCCACCAGGTCCTGACGGGTCAGGGCCGCGAACTGGGCCGCCGTCCCTGAGGACGAGGTCCCGTAACGGAAGTCCGGCCCGTACACCGCCCAGAGGAAGGCGGCGTTGGCCAGCGAGGGAGGGTCCATGCGCATCTGCAGGAAGCTGGTCAGCATCCGGGCCCGAAGCCGATCGATCTCCGCCGGGCTGAAGCGGGGCCTCAAGACCATGTCCGCCATCAGGTCCAGGGCCGGTTCCAGGCGCGCCGAGGGGACCTCCAGACCGACCACGGTCCCATCGAAGCTGCAGTTGGCCGAGAGATCGGCTCCCAGCATGTCCACCGCGTCGGCGAACTCGAGCGAATCCCGGGAACCGGCCCCCTCATCCAGACACGCCGTCATGAAGGAGGCCAGGCCGGCCTGGCCCACCGGGTCCTGCATGGCGCCGGCCTGAAAGAGCAGGTGGACCGAGACCAGGGGCACCTTCTTCCGCTGCACGAACCACACGGGGATGCCGTTGGGCAACTGCTTCTTGAGGACTGGAGGCATCCGCAGGCCCGGAGGAAGGCCGGGGCGTGGCGGAGCGCTGCGGTCGGGGGCCTGCGACGCGGCCGGGGCCAGGGTCAGGAGGGCGAGAAGCAGGGTCAGCAGGAATCGTTTCACTTGGAGTCCTCCTGCTCGGGCAACACGGTGAGCTCCACCCGACGGTCGGAGGGCAGGAAGCGTCGGACCGCCGAGCTGAGGTCCTCCGGTCCGATGGCCCGGTAGCGTGCCAGGTCCTCTTCAAAGTAGTCGGGGTTCCCGGTGTACATGGAGTAGGCGTTCAACTGATCGGCCTTCGAGGAGGTCCTCTCGAGGGCCTTGAGGTACGAGGCCTCCAAACCGTTGAGGGTGCGCTGGAGTTCCTGGGGCCTGGGGGGTTCGCGGCGGAGAAGCTCCAACTCTTCCTCGATCACCTTCTGGACCTCGTCCAGGGTGTGTCCGGGACGGGGGATGAACTGGATCACGAAGACAGAGCCCAATCGCTGGCTGAGCTGGGAGGCCGAGACCTGCTGGGCGATCTGCATCTCGTGGACCAGGCGTCGGTAGAGCCTGGAGTTCTTGTTTCCCGTCAGGACCGAGGCCACCAGGTCCATCTCGGCATCCCCGGGCGTGAGGATGGCCGGAGTGTGCCAGGCGATCACCCGCAGGGGCAATTCGACCTTGTCGGTGAGGGTCTTGCGGCGCACCTCGTGGAGCGCGACGCTCGGGGCGCCCAGGGGCGTGACCGGCTCTCCAGGCTGGACATCCGAGAACCATTTCTCCACCAGGGCCCGGGTCCGGACCGGGTCGATGTCGCCGGCCACCACCAGGCTGGCGTTGTTGGGAACGTAGTAGCGCCGGAAGAAATCGGTGACGTCGCGGAAACCGGCGGCGGAGAGGTCCTCCATCGAACCGATCACGGGCCAACTGTAGGGGTGCCCGGACGGGTAGAGCAGACCCGGCAGCTCCAGCCAGACCCGACCATAGGGCCGGTTGAGGTAGCTCTGGCGCATCTCGTTCTTGACCACGTCGCGTTGACTCTCGACGATGTCCGGCGAGATGGACTTCAAGAGATGGCCCATCCGATCGGATTCCAGGAAGAGCGCGAGTTCCAGGGCGTTGGAGGGGACCGAGATGTAGTAGTTCGTCCGGTCCTGGGAGGTCGAGGCGTTGTTGTTGCCCCCGACCCCTTCCAGGAGCGTGTCGAACTCTCCCTCCCCGACGTGCCCGGATCCCTCGAACATCAGGTGCTCGAAGAGATGGGCGAAGCCCGTCCTTCCAGGCCTCTCATTGGCGGAGCCGACCAGGTACCACAGGTTGGTGTGGACCACCGGCACCGTGCGATCCTCGTGGAGGATCACGTTGAGACCGTTGGGCAGGGTGAACTGGGTGTACTCGACCGAGAGGCCTTCCTGGGGTTGGGCCAGGATCGGTCCGGCCAGCAGCCAGGCCAGGGCCAGGCTGCACAGGATCCTGCGGAACATGGGCTTCCTCCGGGAACGGATTGGCCCGTCTTCGCCGCGGGCCCAGGAGACTCCCCCGCGCGGATTCAGGCCCCGCCGCCGCCCTGGACTGGCTCGGGCCGATGTGTTAGCCTGCGGCGAGGGCCTGCCGGTCCGATCCGGGCCAGGGCCGATTTGTTTTCCCCTGGAGGCCGCTGGTTTGAGAAGGATTCTGGAGATTGCCGAGCTCAGGGAGTTCTTTGGAACCAACCCGCCCCAGGTCTCCTTCGAGTTCTTCCCGCCCAAGACCCCCGAGGCCGAGGCCCGTCTCTGGGAGGCCATCGTGCGCCTCGAGCCTCTGGACCCGGCCTTCGTCTCGGTCACCTATGGCGCAGGCGGGTCCACCCGGGAGCGGACCCACGGCACGGTCCGTCGGATCCTGGCCCAGACCCGGCTCACCCCCGCCGCGCACCTGACCTGCGTCGGGGCCTCACGCGAGGAGGTCGACCAGGTGGCCCGGGGTTACTGGGAGGCCGGAGTCCGACACCTGGTGGCCCTGCGGGGCGATCCGCCGCCCGAGACGGGAGTCTATGAGCCCCACCCCGCGGGCTATGCCCATGCCAGCGACCTGGTCCGAGGTCTCAAGGACCTGGCCGATTTCGAGATCTCGGTGGCCACCTTCCCCGAGGGGCACCCCGAGACGGGTTCGATCGAGGTGGAACTCGAGAACCTCAAGCGCAAGATCGATGCCGGGGCCACCCGGGCCATCACCCAGTATTTCTTCGATGTCGACCTGTACTTCCGATTCCTGGATCGGGCCTCGGCGGCAGGCATCGAGATCCCGATCGTCCCGGGGATCCTGCCGGTGACCAGCGTGGCCACGCTGATCCGCTTCAGCCGGACCTGCGGAGCCACCGTGCCCGACTGGCTCAACCGGCTCTTCGAGGGGCTTGACGATATCCCTGAGATCCGCAACCTGCTGGCCATGCAGGTGGCTGCCAGCCAGTGCCTGCTCCTGAGCCGGGCCGGAGTCAGGAACTTCCACTTCTTCACGATGAACCGGGCCGAGTTGACCTGGGCCCTGTGCCGGGTCCTGGGGCTGCAGACCTCCCCCACCGCCAAGCCGCCCTCCCCCTGAGAGAGGGCCTCTCTACGAGAGTCCGCCGAAGCAGACGGCCCCGGTCGTGGACCGGGGCCGATCTGGTGGAGGGGGAGGTGAGCCCGTTCCCGAGCTCCCTCCCGAACCTACTTGTAGAAGGCCGCGTTCTTGGCCGCGAAGTGCTTCATGTTCTCGGGGAGGTCCTCCTCCGGGAAGATGGCTTCCACGGGGCACACGGAGGTGCAGGCGCCGCAGTCGATGCACTCATCGGGGTTGATGAAGTACTGCTCGGACTCCTCGGTGCCGTGGATGGCATCCACAGGGCAGACCTCGGTGCAGGCCGTGTCCTTGACTCCGATGCAGGGCTCGGTGATGACGTGGGGCATGGGATCCTCCTCTTCAGGCGGAGCGGATTGGATTTCCCCGGGATCGCACCGGTCCAAAAGGCAGGCGACTCCAGGTTCAACAGGGGCAGGATGCCACTTCCCCGAGCCACTTGCAGTGATTCCTGTCCGGATGAACCTCACAGATGGGCCAGGGTTTCGGGTTCCAGCAGCACCAGTTGCCGCCCCTGCCCCTGGATCCATCCCTCTCGTCGGAAGCGCATCATGGCCCGACTCAGGCTCTCGCGAGCCCCCCCCAGAAGGGAGGCCAGATCGGCGGTGGACATGGTCAGCTCGATCCGGATGCCCCCGGCTTCCAGTGCCGTGCCCGAGCGGGCCAGTTCCGTCAGATGGCGCGCCAGGCGCTGTTCCAGGCTGAGTAGCGCCATCTCCTCGATCCGGGCCTCCAGGGCCTCGACGCGCTGGCTGAAGGAGGACAGCAGGTTCCAGGAGAGCTCGGGAGACTGGGCCAGGACCTCGCGAAGCCGGCTCTGGGGGAGGATCAGCAGGGTGCTGCCCTCCAGGCAGGTGGCATTCGAGGAATACTGGCCGTCGGGCCGGAACAGCGAGGTCTCGCCCAAAGTCTGACAGGGGGTGACCACGGCCAGCGTCTGCTCGCGCCCACCTTCAGTGACCCGGTAGAGGCGAACCCTTCCCTTGACCAGGACCGGGAGCCCCAGGCAGCGCTCCCCCGGCGAGAAGAGGGTCTGGCCTGGAAGGAAGCCTTTGAACCGGGCGCTGGCCGCCATTTCCGAGAGGATCGCCTCTGACAGGCTCCGGAAGGCGGGCACCTGCCGCAGCCACCCGCAGACCCGGGACCAGCGCTGCGAGTCGACGCCTGCGGGGGGCGTGGAGGCCGGGCTTCCCAACTCGCGCCGGATCCTGTCCAGATCGGCCTCGGTGAACGAGCGCCAACCGCGCCGATCCCGCGAAACCGCGCCGATCCGACCCTCGCGGAACCAGCGCAGGAGGGTGTTGCGGCTGATGCCCAGCAGGCCCGCCGCCTCGCTGCAGGTGTAGAATCGCATGCTGGGAGTATATCCAGGTATATCCAAACCTTCAAGGCAAGGGGCTGACCCGAAGGCGGCCCGCTGGACACGTCAAACCGGAAGATGCGCAGGAAGGGAGGGAGGGCCTGGGACTTCGGCCTTCACACCGTCTCTCAGAAGAATCTCCGGGCCCCCAGGTAACGGGCCGAGAAGTAGTCCTCTTCCAGGCTGCTGATCCGGACGAAACCCACCGAGGAGGCGTGGATGAAGGATCCCTGGCCCAGGTAGACGCCGACGTGGGAAGCCCCCGGCGCATAGGTTTCAAAGAAGACCAGGTCTCCCGGCTGTTCCTGGCCGCGGGCCACGGGACGGCCCGCGGCGAACTGCACGTCCGCGGTGCGGGGAAGGCGCACTCCGTACAGCCCGAAGAGGTACTGCACGTAGCCCGAGCAATCGAACCCGGAAGGATCCTCCCCGCCCCAGACGTAGGGGACTCCCAGGTAGCGCCGGGCGGAGCTCAGGAGCGCGCGGATCGGACGCCCTCGACGGGAGGCCAGGCTGCTCCGGCCGGTGGTCGAGTCCTCTTCCTCGGGTTCCTCGACCACCGGTGGCACATAGGTGGGAATCTCGACCGTGCGGCCATCACTGCCGACCAGGCGGTTGCGGAAGGAAGGGGTGCCGCGAACAGCCAGGACGCCCTGCGAGTTCCGGACCACCCCCCCGCCACCCGAAGGAGCCGGGCGAACCGAAGTGCGGGAGGTTGGCGGAGCAGGGCTCACAGACTCGGGAGGCACCGGGCCCGAGCTGACGTCGGTGGCTGCCGCCGAGGGAGGAGCGGTGGAACCCGCCTGGCTGGACTTCCCCGCCTCCGGGGAGGGCAGGACCAGGATCATGCCCGGACTGAGCCCCTTGCCCTCCAGGATCTGCCTGGAATTGCACTCCAGCACCGTGAAGAGGTCCAGTCCATGGGCCGCAGCCACCGACTCGACGGTGTCGCCGGCGCGCACGACGTAATAGCTGTAATCGCCCTGGGCCCGAGCAGGAATCAGCAGAGCCCACCACAGCAAGAAGGTGCAGAGCATGGCGGTTCTGGACATGAGGACACGACCTTCCGGAGGTTCCGGACTGATTCGCCGCAGACGGCGGCTTCCCCCCCCTCCGCTCAGGACCCCCGTCGGCCCGCGTGCGCCCGGCGACGCCAGCGCAAGCGGCCGGGTGCCCAGTGCGTCGTGGGAGCCGCGTGGGATCGGGGCGCGTCGGCCGCCTCCTCGATCGCCTCGCGGGCCAGCATCTCGTTGATCGAGCGGGCCGCCCGGCGCCCCTCGCCCATGGCCAGGATCACCGTCGCCGCTCCCAACACGATGTCCCCTCCCGCGTAGACCCTTTCCAGGCTGGTGCGGCCGGTCTCGGAATCGACCACGATATTCCCTCGGGCGTTGACCTCCAGCCCTGGGGTCGTCGAGGTCAGCAGCGGATTGGAGTTGTTGCCGATGGCGACCAGGACGGCATCGGCCGGCAGCTCATAGGTGTCCCCCTCGATGGGGACCGGGCGCCGACGGCCCGAGGCATCGGGCTCACCCAGGGCGTAGCGCTGGACCGTGACCGCCCGGACCCGGCCCGAGCCATCCCCCAGGACCGCCACGGCATTCTCCAGGAAGCGGATCTCGATCCCCTCCTCGATGGCGTGCTCGACCTCCTCGGCCCGCGCCGGCATCTCGTCGCGTCCCCGCCGATACAGGACGATCACCTCCTCGGCGCCGAGGCGTTGCGCCATGCGACAGGCGTCCATGGCCACGTTTCCGCCCCCCAGAACCACGGTGCGACGACTGGAGAACATCGGCGTGTCGGTCCGACCGGGATGGATGGCTCCCATCATGTTGGCCCGGGTCAAATACTCGTTGGCCGAGAAGACGCCCACCAGATCCTCGCCGGGCATGCCGGTGAAGACCGGAAGGCCGGCTCCACTGCCGATGAAGACCGCGTCATAGCCATCCTTGTCCATCAGGTCCAGAAGCTTGCGGGTGCGTCCGACCACGAAGTTGGTCCGGAACTCGACGCCCATCCGACGCAGGAGGTCGATCTCGGCATCCACGACCTCCTTGGGCAGGCGGAACTCGGGGATCCCGTAGCGCAGCACGCCTCCAAGCTTGTGGAAGGCCTCGAAGAGCGTGACCTGGTGACCCTCGCGACGACAGTCCGCGGCGACCACCAGGCCGGCCGGGCCGGATCCGATCACCGCGACCTTGCGACCCGAGGGAGGCTTGACCCGGGGGATGGGGGCCTGGGCCTGGTTGCGCTGCCAGTCGGCCAGGAAGCGCTCGACCTTGCCGATGGCCACCGCCAGTCCGACGTCCTTGAGGCTCTTGCCCACGGCGCAATCCATCTGGCACTGCCGCTCTTGCGGGCAGACCCTTCCGCAGATGGCCGGCAGCAGGCTGGTGCGCTTGATCACCTCGATGGCTGCGGCGAAATCGCCCTCGGCGGTCAGCCGGAGGAACTCGGGGATGTCGATGGCCACGGGGCAGCCTTTGACGCAGGCCGGATTCTTGCACTGGATGCAGCGCATGCTCTCCAGGACGGCCTGGGCCGGGGTCAGGGGCTTTTCGACCTCCTCCTGCCAGCGCGAGCGCTCGCCGGGGTCCAGGACGGGAGGCTTCTGGACCGGGATCGCCAGGCGCTCCTTCATCTTCAGGGTCCCCTTTTCGCGCAACTCCTCCAAAAGACCGCGCGCGCGGGCATTCAACTTGTTGGGGTCCTCGACGTAGCGGGGCATCAGGTTTCCTCCGAGCGGATTCTCAAGCGTGGGGATTCTTCTCGGCCAGGGCCTGCAGGCGGCAGGCGTGGTCCCGGGCCCGCTTCTCCTGGTCGCGATAGGCGCCCAGGCGAGCGATCATGTTGTCGAAATCGACCTGATGACCGTCGAATTCGGGGCCGTCGACGCACACGAAACGGGTCTTGCCCCCCACGTTGACCCGACATCCGCCGCACATCCCGGTGCCGTCCACCATGATGGTGTTCAGGCTGACCAGGGTCCGCACCCCGTAAGGCCGCGTCGTCTCGGCGCAGAACTTCATCATGATGGGAGGACCGATGGCGATCACCAGGTCCGGGGGCTCGGGGCCCTCGCACAACTCCTTCAAGGGCTGGGTGACCAGGGCCTTGCGCCCGTACGAGCCGTCGTCGGTGACCACGATATAGTCATCGGCCAGGGCCCGCATCTCGGATTCCAGGATCACCAGCTCCCGGGTCCGGGCCCCGGCGATCACCGTCAGGTGATTGCCGGCAGCCTTCATCCCCTCGACGATTGGATGGAGCGGAGCCACCCCGATCCCGCCCCCGACGGCCACCACCCGACCGTACTTCTCGATGTGGGTCGGCGTGCCCAGCGGGCCCACCAGGACCGGAAGCGAGTCTCCGACCCTCAGGCTGGCCAGCTCCTGGGTCGTCTTGCCCACCACCCCGAAGATCAGCGTGATCGATCCCTGCCGAGGGTCCGCATCCGCGATGGTGAGGGGAATCCATACTCGACGTCGGTCTGCAGGAGGATGAACTGCCCGGGCTTGCGCTCCTGGGCGATCAGGGGGGCGCGGACCCGCATGCGCATGACCTTCTCGGCCAGCGTCTCGAGCGAGAGGATCTCAAAACCGGAGGGTTCCGGCTCGGAGCCTTCCTCCGGCAGGGCCGCCAGGACCTCCGAGGCTTCCCGGGCTTCGGGCCCTGAAGCCTCACCATTGCGACGCTTCAGCCTCCGACGGCGGGCCGGAGGCAGGTTGCCTGCGCCCAGGATACGTGAGGTCTTGTCTGCCTTGCTCATGCTCTCCTCCAAATCGGATGGTCCCGGCCTTGGAAGGCCGGGACCTGCGCCACCCCAAACACCCCGACCCTAGTCCGAGCCGCCCGGGGCTGCACTGCGCTGGATCATCTTCCGGGCCCTGAGGCCCGTGGACTCCGACCCTCAATCCCGGGTGGCGCCGGCCCCGCCTCGAGGGCCTGCCGGGGGGGGGCCCGGCCTGGTCCCCTGGGTCGCCTGGCCCGAGGGCGGAGGCGCGCCGGCCGCCAGGGCCACCATGAGATCCTGGCGGGTCCCCGGCGGGATCAGGGTCAGCGCGCCTTGCCCCTCCAGGATCCGCTCGGTCTCCAGGACCTCGAAGAGGGCCTGGGCGACCTCGGGGTCCTGGGAGATCTCCCGCAGGGCCTCCCCGACCACCTGGGGACGGATGGCTGCCGCCCGGGCGAACTCGACGGCGGCCTGACGATCAGCGCTGCCCCGGATCAGGCTGACCTGGTTGGCGCCGTCCTGGGTGATGGCGCCGGTCACCTGGCGCAGGCGATTGACCACCTTCTCCTCGATCTGCCGCATCATGGTCCGGTCGCGGAAGTGGACCTTGCGGATATAGACCGAGCCGAGCCGATAGCCCCATTCGCTGGAGTGGGCCGAGACCTCGGCGCGCACCGTCCGGCTCATCTGATGGCGATTCTCCATCATGTCGGCCAGGTGCAGGTTGGAAAGGCAGCGCACGGTGGCGTTGCGGACGTTGGAGTCCAATGACCCTCGCGGGTCGGTGTTCCGGAAGAGGAAGGCCTCGGGATCGCTGATGTACATCTCATACCAGACGCCGATCCCCATCGGGGCCCCCTCCTCGGAGTTCACCGGCAGGCTGCGCAGGTACTGCTGGTCCAGCCGCATGTCCACCACATGGCAGCGGCCCAGCAATCCCACCAGCCAGGCATTGGGGATCCCCAGGCGCAGGGGCAGGAAGTGCAGCCCGGGCTCATCCAGCTTGCCGATGACCTTGCCGAAGAGTTCGAAGACCAGGCACTGCCTCTCGTGCACGACGACCATGGGGACCAGGCGCGTGAATGCGAAGAGCAGCAATGGGACGATCACGAAGCAGGCGAAGAACGTCAGGAAGGCGCTGAAGAAGAAACTACCCACGGTCGGCCTCCTGGATCACGTGGCGGGCCTTGGCATACAGGCTCAGCCGGACATTGCGCAGGTAGGCGGCCAATCCGCCCTCCCGACGCAGGTGACGCAGTTGCGCGGCCAACTGGACCAGCGGCTCGACCTCCGCCTGGGCCTTGAGGGTCTCGATCTCGACCGCCCGTCGCGACTGGACGATCTTCTGGTCGGCCGCGGCCTGGGCCAGGCTGATGTCGCTCGAGACGTGGTTGTGCGCGGTGTTGATGGCGGCCAGGGCCGACTCGACCTCCTGGGGAGGGTCGATCCCGGTGATCAGGGCGGCGTTGAGCGTGATCCCGTAGCGGGCCGCCGAGGGCGCGCACTCCATCTCCATGTGGTCGTTGATGTCCCGAAGGTTCTTGCGCAGGTCGTTGATCGAGATCCCGCTGACGTTCTGGATCAGGGCCTCGGGAGAATCCTGGGCCTCGCGGGGCGGGGCCTCGAAATTCGCCAGGCGCTCGCGCAGGATCGAGTGGACGAACCCCATCACGTGGGCCACGGGATTCTTGACGCCGAAGAGGTAGGCGTAGAGGTTCTGCTCCGAGACGGTGTAGCGGATCTGGCCGGTGATCCCGGTATTCAACTGGTCCTTGGTGACGGCCTCGAGGACCTCTCCTCCCTGGTTGGCCGCGGGGTCCTCGGGGTCGAAGCCGATGCTGGCCGTCTGGGTGGCCACCGAGACCTTGAAGATCCGCTCCCAGGGCATCCGGAAATAGGGGCCACCGGGCGGAATGACCCGGACCCGGGGACAGGAGTAGCGCTCCTGTTCCTCCGGACTGAGATGCTCGGTGACGGCCAGGTTCTCCGCCAGGCGCTCAGCCCGACCGAAGACGGTCTTGACCGCTCTCTCGTTGGGACCCACGGTATAGACCCCCCCGAGAAGGTAGCGGACCGCAAACCAGGCCATCACCCCGACGACCATTCCCGCCAGGGTGCTCATGGCGTTTCGTGCTCCCTTCCTCTTTTTCCAGGTCGGCGCTTTCTGGATCGAGGGGCCGGGTTCCTGGCCAGTCCGAAGCGTGCCGGCGGGGCCAGGAGGGATCGTGGCTCCTCAGGCCCCCCCGGTCACCTGGTTCGTCCGGATGGCGCACGGACGGCGAGAGCGAGCGGCCGAGGTGAGGTCTTGGGCGCCCGTCGCGGATTCGTGATAGGATGGTCCCTGTCATGCAGGAGGAGCCGACCACCACGATCCTTGTCGTCGACGACGAGGACTCGATCCTGGAGCTGCTGGACCTGGGGCTGGGGCGGGAGGGGTTCCGGGTCGTCGCCGCCCGCACCGGGGTCGAGGCCCTGGAGCTCTTCCGTTCCGAGAACCCGGCCCTGGTGATCCTGGACTGGATGCTTCCGGAACTGGACGGCCTGGAGGTCTGTCGGCGCCTGCGCGCCGCCAACGGCGTCCCCATCCTGATGCTGACCGCCCGCAACGACCTGGAGGATCGGGTCACCGGCCTGGAGACCGGGGCCGATGATTACCTGCCCAAACCCTTCAAGTTCAAGGAACTCCTGGCCAGGGTCCGAGCCTTGCTGCGCCGGGCGGGAAGCGATCCGGGGAGCCGCCTTTCCTTCGACGACGTCGTCATGGATCGCCGGGAGCGGCGGGTCACGCGGGCCGGTCAGCCCGTCGAGCTGACGGTCAAGGAATTCGAGATCCTGGAATACCTGCTGCGCCATCCCCGCCAGGTCCTCTCGCGCGAACAGATCCTCAACCAGGTCTGGGGCTGGGACTACCCCGGAGGGACCAACGTGGTGGAGGTCCATCTCAGCGCCCTGCGGGCCAAGCTCGGGGACTCGGATCGCCGCCTGATCCGGACCGTCCGCGGGGTGGGCTATGCCCTCGGCTCCTGAGCGGCGGCCCCTCCTGCCCGATCTGCCCCTGGCCTGGCTGGTGGCGGCCGGCTACATCACCTGCCTGGTGGCGACCCTCCTCCTGCTGATCCTGGTCCTGCACCAGTTGCTGGGCCGCTACCTGTGGTTCTCGACCCAGATGCGACTCGTCGGCCAGGCTCGAAGCGCCCTGGGCCTGACCGAAGCGGGGCGGGACCAGCGGCTGGCCCTTTCCGATCTGGCCATGCGCGAGCCGCAGGAGGTGGTGCGCCTCCTGGGGGAGGCCGGCCTGACCGCCAGGATCCTGGACTCGCAGGGGCGGACGGTGGCCCAGGCGGGACCCGGCATCCAGGCGATGCCCCTCCCAGGGCCCGAACACCTGACCCGCTCGCGGCACGGCCGGATGGGGCGTCGCATGGCGGGGACGGCGTGGCTGGCCGAGGGCCCCCGCCGTCGCATGCTCATGGTCCTTCTTCCCCTGGGTCCGCCGCGGGACCCTCCTGCCCTCCTCCAGCTCGGAGCTCCCTGGCGATTCGCCGAGGAACTCAATACCGAGCTGGGGCGGATGCTCCTGTGGACGGGACTGGGCGCCCTCGCGCTGGGTCTGGGCGCCAGCCTGGTGATCGGCAGGCTCCTGGCTCGGCCACTCCAGCACCTGGCGGCCACCGCCCGCCGGGTCGCCGAAGGCGATCTCCAGGCCCGCTGCGGCCTGTCCCCAGGCCGCAACGAGATCGCCTCGGTGGCCTCGGCCTTCGACGAGATGGTCTCGCGCCTGGAAGAGAGCTTCGCGGCCCAGAGGCGCTTCGTGGCCGACGCCTCCCACGAGCTCAAGACTCCCCTGACCTCCATCGCGGGCATGGCCGAGCTTCTCGAACAGGCCAGCCCGGAGGAACAGCGCCGGGCCCTGGCCATCCTGCAGAGGGAAACCGACCGGATGGGCCGGCTCATCGACCAGCTCCTGACGCTCTCGCGAGCCGAGGCGCCCCATCCGCTCGAGCGCTGGACGAGCTTCGACCTGGCCGGACTCCTGCGGGAGGTGCTGGAGGGGGCTTCCCTGGTGGACCCCGCCCATCCGATCGAGCTGGAGCTCGCAGAGCCTTTGTGGGTCCGTGGGGATCGCGACGGACTGGCGCGGGTCCTGCAGAACCTGCTGGACAACGCCCGCAAGCACTCCCCTCCGGGAGCCCCGGTCCGGGTCGAGGGCCGGACGCGCCCAGGCGAGGTGGAGGTCCTGGTTCGCGATCGAGGGCCCGGAATCCCGGAGGCCGACCTGCCGCATGTCTTCGAGCGCTTCTTCCGGGCGGACCCCTCCCGCGCGCGCAGCACGGGCGGAAGCGGCCTGGGTCTGGCCATCGTCCGCGAAGTGCTCCAGGCCCACCAGGGGCGCGCTCATCTCCGCAACCACCCGGAGGGCGGCCTGGAGGCCCTCATCCGCCTGCCTTCAGCGAATCTTCAGGACCAGGCCCCTGCTTCTTCAGCCACCTCGCCCAGAATGGAGACACACCCCGACGACACCGAGGAGGTCCAAAGATGAAGAACCTGACCCGCATCCTGCTGAGCGCCACCCTGGCCCTGGGCCTGGCGACGACCGGGATGGCCCTGGCCCAGGGGCCCGATTCCCGAGGCCCGGGCTCCAAGCGCCCGTGCTGCCGCCAGGCCGAAGATGGCTCGCAGAAGGGCCAGCGATCCCCCCTGGCGCGGATGGCCGGCAAGCTCAACCTCTCCGACCAGCAGGTCCAGCAGATCGAGCCCATCATGAAGGAGTTCCGCGAGAAGGGTCAGGCCCGCAGGCAGGCCCACCGCAGCACCTTCGAGTCCATCCTCACGGCCGACCAGTTGGCCCGCCTCCAGCAGATGAAGTCCGAGAACCGGCGCGGACCGCGCGGCTCGGGTTGGGCCGGGCTGGACCTGACCGACGAGCAGAAGACCCGACTCCAGGCGATGCGCGAGAAGGGCCAGGCCGAGCGTCAGGCTGACTTCCAGGCCCTCAAGGCCCGACTGGCCCCCATCCTGACCGCCGAGCAGAAGGAGAAGGTCGAGAAGTTCTTCCAGGAGCGCCCCAGCCGGAAGGATTCCCCCCGCCGGGGCGGCCCCCGAGGCCCCGCCTTCTGAAGGAAACCGGAAATCCGGACTCAGACGGGAGGCCCTCTCCAGGAGAGGGCCTCCCTCTTCAGGCGGCACCAGGAATCCGCCTGAGGAATCGAGCAGAATCCCTGCTCCAGGAGCCTTCGACCGAAAGGCATGCTTTGCCCCGATCGAGAAGCAGGGGGCAATCTTGGAGCGGAGGTGACCGGATGAACGGCACGCCCAGAGAACGGCGGAGGCTCCCGCGCTACGTCCTGCCCGGGGGCGTGCGTCCGGAGGAGGATCCTCTAGCCCCCCCGATCGAGATCCTGGACATCGGGGGAGGGGGAATCCGCTTCGAGACCGATCGCCGTCTGCCCCCGGGACATCGGGTCCGCTTCTGGTTCGACTACTACGTGATGGAGTTCAGGGTCCAGTGCGAGGTGACCTGGGCCAGGCTGAACCTGGAAGGAGCCTGGGAACACGGCGCTTGCTTCGTCGGATTGAGCCGTGCCGAACAGGTCGTGGTCGAGAAGTATGTCCAGGAGCTCCACGACGCCCTGCGGCAACAAGGTCATCCGCTCCCCCAGGAATTCCTCAACCACCTCGAAGAACCCGAATAACCAGACCCCGCCGGGAGGGCCCGGTCTGCTCGTCCCAGGAGGCGTCCCAGGTGACCAGGGCCAGGCCCGAAGCTTCCATCCCCAAGGAGATCCGCGACGGAACCCTCCGATTGCTGCGCCCGATCCGTCCTCCGGGCGCCACGTTGCGCCTGATCCGATGGAGGGACGCAGGCGTCGCCGTCAGCAAGGACTTCCTCGACAGCACCCCGCTCTATCGCAGGACCGTGGGCCGATTCCTGATCGCCCGGGAGGCGGCGGCCTACCGGCGCCTGGCCGGAGTCCCGGGATTTCCGCGCCTGCTGGCCCACCCCCACCCCGAGGTCCTGGTCCTGGAGCATATCCCTGGCCGGGAGGTCCGGCAACTGGCTCCGGGCGAGCTCCCGGCAGAGGCCCTGCTCCAGTTGCGCGAGACCCTCGAAGGCATGCACCGGGCCGGGGTCCTGCACCTGGACCTCGGGCATGACAGCGATGGGGATTTCGGTCGGGAGACCAACATGATCTGGTCCGAATGGGGCCGGATCTACCTGATCGACCTGGCGGGAGCCCTGCTGATGCCCTTGCCTGGCCCCCTCTTCCGGACCCTGGCCCGCCACGACCTCCTGGCGCTGACCAAGCTGCGCCGGCGCTTCTTCGGAGGCGGCGGACCCACGCCGGAAGAGACCCTCCCCCGCTGGGCCTGGAGGCTCTTCCGGGCCCTGAGGAAGGTCTAGGGGACCCAGCCTGCGTGGAGGGCGGAAAGGGCCCTGCCGGGCCCCGCCTTCCACGGGTCCGAGACCTCAGATCCGGTGCATGTAGAGGAAGAGCTCTTCCCTCTGTACCCGGATGGTGACCCCCATCTCCTGACCCTGGGCCTGCAGATCGCGGCGAAGCGCCACCATGTTGGCCGTGCTGCACGCGGAGGTCCGGGCGTGGATCAACAAGGCGAAGCAGTCCGGCTGGGAACTCTGCTCCATGCGCAGGACCTCCAGGCCCCGCGCCTCGAGCAGGGCGTGGATCCGCCCCACCAACGAGGCGCGATAGGCCCCGTCCACCAGCAGTTCGTGGTCCCCGGCCACGACCCGGACCGTCGCCGGCGTCGGCGTGCACATCTTCTCGTAGCCGAAGACGGCCACCACCACGCGGCATCCCGACTCACAACGCGAGGCCTCGCCGGGAAATCCGGCTGTCTGCAGGCTCGTCTTCATCTCAACCTCACCACCGTCACGCCCAGTCCTCCTTCATACAACTCACCCAGACGGTGTTCGGCCACCATCGGATGCTTCTTGAGGTAGCCGGTCACCGCGCTGCGCAGCGCCCCGGTCCCCTTTCCATGGATGATCTCCAGTTTCTCGAGGTTGGCCAGGGAGGCCTCGTCGATCCGATGGTCCAGCTCGAAGAGCGCCTCGTCCACCGTCATTCCGCGCAGGTCGACCCGGGTCGAGACCTCGGCCCGGCGGGACTCGGGAAGATGTGCCACCTCCGAGCGGGGAGGCGCCACCGGCTCGAGCTCGTCCCGGTCCACCGTGACCCGGATGACCCCCACCTGGACCTCCACCCGCGCCCCGGAAGAAGAGAGCACCATGCCTTCCTGACCGAATCGACGCACGTAGACGTGGGAGCCCGATTCCAGGGTCCGAGCTTCCTGCAGGCGGCGCACAGGTCGAGGGGCCAGGCGATCCACCTTGCCGGTCAGCTCCTGGATCTCGGCTTCCAGCGTTCGGGCTTCCACGCGGGCTTCCTGGTCGAACTCATCCTGGGAATGCCTGGAATCGGAAGGCTCGGTCTCGGAGGTGGTGGGCAGGGGCTCCTCGGGCTCCTCTACGGCATCGGATTCCAGGAAATCTGCGTGCCGGGCGTCTTCTTCAGGCTCCTCCCGGCTCTCCGGCACTTGGACCGAAGGCTGCTCCGCCTCGGGCAGGACTTCTGCTTCAGGCGCCCAGACCTCCTCTCCGAGCGCCCCCCTGCGAGGGCTTGGGGGCCAGGACTCGCCTGAGCCGGGATGGAGACGGCGGACGGCGTCGCGAAGGGCCTCCGCCAGCTCGGCGGAAGCCACCGGGGAGAGTTCCGCCAGCAGCTCGAGATCCTCGGAACGGGCCAGGGCCGCGGCCAATTCGGCCGCCAGGCGTCGGGATTCCTCCAGCGAATCCCGGCGGGCGCGTCCCAAGGCCGCCAGCCGTTCGCGGAAGCTGCGCAGCATGCCGTGAATTCGGGAGCGCGCCTCTTCGAGCAGCTCGCGAGCCTCCCGGCCGGCCTCCCCCAGGATCTGCTCGCGCTCGGCCCCAATGCCGGCCAGGCGCTCCTCGTATTCCAGACGCAAGCGCTCGGCCTGGGTGCGCTCCCCCTCCAGGCGCTGGCCCAGGCGTTCGGCGGCATCCCTCTCCTGCTCGAGTTCGTCGAGCAATCCCTCCACCTGGACGTGGTGGCGGCCCAGATGCTCGCGGGCCCGACGCTGCACCTCGAAGGGCAGGCCCAGGCGAGTGGCGATGCGCAGGGCGTTGGAGCGACCCGGGATGCCCATGATGACCCGATAGGTCGGTTCCAGGGTCTCGGAATCGAACTCCACGGCCGCGTTGCTGACCCCGGGCGTCCGCGAGGCGAAGACCTTCAACTCCGAAAGGTGGGTGGTGACCACGGTCCGGCATCCCTGCTGGTGGAGATGTTCCAGCAAGGCCATGCCCAGGGCGCTTCCCTCGGAGGGGTCGGTGCCGGCGCCCAGCTCATCCAGGAGCACCAGGGTTCCGGGACCGGCGGCGGGCAGGATCCGGAGGATCTGGGTCAGGTGCGAGGAGAAGGTGGAGAGGTTCTGGGCGATGCTCTGCTCGTCGCCGATATCGGCCCAGACCTGGTCGAGGAAGGGAAGGCTCGTGCCCGAGCGGGCCGGGACCGGCATGCCCGCCAGGGCCATCAGGGTGACCAGGCCCGTGGTCTTGAGCGAGACCGTCTTGCCGCCGGTATTGGGACCGGTGACGATCAGCGTCCGCACCTCCTCGGAGAGTTCCAGCGAAATCGGGACCACCTGATCTCCCGAGCGCTCCACGAGAAGGGGGTGGCGGGCCTCGACCAGGCGCAGCTCCCCGGCCGGAGTCAGGTCCGGGAGGACGCAGCCGGCCGAGCGCGCGTAGGCGGCCAGGGCCAGCAGGGCGTCCAGGTGGGCCAGTTCCTCCCCTGCCACCCGCAACTCCTCGGCCTGGTGTCCGACCAGGCCCGAGAGACGCGCCAGGATCGCCTCGACCTCCTTGGCCTCGGCCAGGGCGGCGGCCCGGACGCGATTCCCCATCTCCAGGACGGCCCAGGGTTCCATGAAGACCGTGGCACCGCTGGCCGACTGGTCGATCACCAGCCCCGGGAACTGCGAGCGGTGCTCCTGCTTGACGGGGACCACGAAGCGCCCGTCGCGCATGGTCACCAGGGGTTCCTGAAGCATGCGCGTGAACGAGGAGGACCGGACCAGCCGATTGAGGTGGTCCTGGACTCGAGCCTGCAGGGTCGCCAGTTCGCTGCGCAACTGCCGCAGACGCGGCGAGGCCGAATCCAGGACCCGGCCATCCACCGACAGGGCCCGGAAGATGGCCTGTTCCAGGGGGGGGAAGGCGGGCATCCCCAGGGCCCGATCGGCCAGCAGGGGATGGTCGTCCTGGTGCTCCCTCAGGTAGCGGCCGGTCTTGCGGGAGGCCACGGCCAGTTCACCCACCGCCAGAAGGTCCGCCGGCTGAAGACTGCGTCCCCTCTCGGCTCCGCGAAGGGCCTCCCGGCAGTCACCCAGGCCGCCGGCGCCAATCCCCACGGCCTGGTCATACAGCCTCAGCGCCTCGCGCAATTCCTCCTGGCGGCGTCGGGCCTCTTCCAGGCTTCCCGCCGGCTCGAGTTCCAGGACGCACTCGGCGCCCGGTTCCCAATGGGCATTGCGGGCCACGATGGCCAGCACCTTGTCGAATTCCAGAACGCGTCGGGAGTGGGGATCCATGGCCGCGACTGGTTCGCAGCCGAGATGGAGCCTCCTGCGTTGTAGGCTTTCGCGAAGAGTTTGCGAATAGGCGCCTCCAAGAACATGTCCACCAAGCACTTCATCCCCCTGCGGACCCGCCTCCTGCTCTCGGTGGTCCCGCTCCTGCTCCTGTTCATGGCCTTCAACTTCGTGGTGATCCTGCACCACGAGACGAGGAACCTCACCCGCGAGACCGAGAAGCGCGCCTCGTCCCTCGCGGCCGGCCTGTCGATCCTGTCAGCCGAGGCGATGCTGACCTTCTCGACCTACCTCCTCGACCAGAACACCGTCCGCTTCGGCGGACTGCCTGACGTGGCCTATTGCATGGTGCTCGGGCCGGACGGCGCCATCCGGGCCCATTCGGACAGCTCGGAGGTGGGGAGGCGCTACGAGGACGCCGTCACCCGCAGCGCCCTGTCCAGCGCCGTGGAGCGCATCGAGTACCTGGACCGGGGTCCTCAAAAGATCCTGGACGTGGCCACCCCCATCCGGGTGGATGACCGGCGGTTGGGAACCGTGCGGATCGGCCTGTCCTTGGAAGGCAGGGACCAGGTCCTGGAACAGTCGCGACGCTATCTGGTCGGCCTGACCCTGGTCCTGCTGTCGGGCGCCCTGCTCTTCACGGCCTTCATCACCCGCTGGTTCACCGATCCCCTGTTGAGCCTGGCCGGGGTCTCCCGGGACCTGGCCCGAGGGCACCTCGAGGTCCGCGCCGACACCGGGCGCCGCGACGAGATCGGCCTGATGGGGGTCGGCCTCAACCGCATGGCCGAACGCCTCCAATCCCTGCTGGATCGCGAGAAACTGGCGCGCGAGAAGCTCCAGGAGAGGGTCCGGGATCTGCTGGACTTCGCAGACGGGGTCATGTCGGGGAACCTCCATGGGCAGGCGACCGTCGAGGACCTCGACGAGATGGGGCAGTTGACCATGGCGGTCAACGAGATGGTGCGCCACCTGCGCAGCCTGCTGGAGGAGGAACGGGCCAGCCGGGCCAACCTGGAGCGTTCCAAGAGGGCGCTGGAGGAGGCCCACGAGAAGCTCAAGGAGGTGGACCGCCTCAAGAGCGAGTTCCTCAACACGGTCAGCCACGAGTTGCGCACCCCCTTGACCTCCATCAAGGCCTTTGCCGAGATCCTCCTGGAGAACCAGGCAGAAGACCCGGAGACCCAGATCGAATTCCTGGAGATCATCAACAAGGAAGCCGACCGCCTCACCCGGTTGATCAACAACCTGCTCGACCTTTCCCGGATCGAGGCCGGCAAGATGCAGTGGGACTTCCAGGAACTGGACCTCGACGAGATCGTCTCCTGCGCGGCGGCCACCCTCCGAGGGGCCACCGAGAAGAAGGGCCTGGCCCTGGAAGTCTCGCATCGCCCGGGGATGTTGGTTCGGGGGGATCGGGACAAGCTGGTCCAGGTCCTGACCAACCTGATCGGCAACGCCATCAAGTTCACGCCCCAAGGAGGAAAGGTCCGCGTGGCGGCCTGGAAGGGCGAGGATCGCCACGAGATCACCGTCGAGGACAGCGGAATCGGAATCCCCGAGAAGTTCCTCAAGACGATCTTCGAGAAGTTCGGCCGGGTGGACACCTCGGAAACCCGGGACATCAAGGGCACCGGACTGGGGCTCTCGATCGCCCACAGCATCGTGCAGGCCCACGGTGGAGACGTTCGGGTCGAGAGCGAGGAAGGCCGGGGCAGCACCTTCCGGGTCGTGCTTCCAGCGCTCAAGACCCTTGAGCGCCCCCGGATGGCCCTCCCCCATCGATTGCTGAGCGAACCCGGGGCGGGCCGGAAGGTCCTGGTGGTCGATGACGAGGAGAATATCCGCCGCCTCCTGCGCCACATCCTGGAGAGCGAGGGATTCCAGGTCCTGGAGGCCCGCGACGGCAGGGAAGCCCTGCAGAAGACGCGGGAAGACCGTCCGGACATGATCACGCTGGACATCATGCTCCCGGACATGGATGGCTTCGAGGTCCTGCAGAGCCTCAAGGAGAACCCGGAACTCGAGAACGTCCCGGTGGTGATCCTCTCGATCGTCGAGGACCGCGAGAAGGTCTTCCGCATGGGCGCGGCAGGCTTCCTGACCAAGCCGATCGATCGGGACGCCCTCCTGAACCGGGTCCACGACCTGACCGCCGGAGTCCGGCCGGAAGAGCGGGAGGTCCTGCTGGTCGATGACGACGAAGCCACGCTCCAGGCCCTGAAGGTCACCTTCAAGGCCCGAGGATTCCGGGTCCGCACCGCCCTGGATGGAGAGAAGGCCCTGGGCGAAGTGGCCCGGAAGCCTCCCGCCATCGTGGTCCTGGACCTGAACATGCCTCGGATGTCCGGGCATGAGGTGATCCAGGAGTTGAAGTGCAATCCCCAGACCGCGGGCATCCCCATCCTGGTCCTGACGGGCTCTCCACCCGACGAACACACCCGGGCCCTGGGGATGGGGGCGGACGCGCTGGTCACCAAGCCCTTCTCGCTGGATGAGCTGACCGACCTGGTGCGTGAGACCCTGGCCGAAGCGACGGTGGCAGGAGGGGGTTCCCCGATCCTGCCCCGCCTGAGCGCCCCGCCCCGGGAGAGCGCCCCCCCCCAGAACTCGGAGCCCACGGAGGAGTAGCCGAATGCCCAAGACCATCCTGGTGGCCGACGACGAACCCTATGTGCTGCGCTCCCTGGAGTTCATCCTCAAGAAGGAGGGGTATCGCGTCCTCACCGCGACCGACGGGCAGGAGGCCCTGGACAAGATCCGCTCCGAGCTCCCTGATCTGGTCTTCCTGGACATCCAGATGCCCCGCATGGATGGGAACGCGGTCTGCCAGAGCCTCCGCCAGGACCCCGCGACCCGGGACCTGCACATCATCATGATCACGGCGAAAGGCCAGGAGGCGGACCGGCTCGAGGCGCTCGGGTCCGGAGCCGACGAGTTCGTGACCAAGCCCTACTCACCTCGCAAGCTGCTGGATCGGGTGCGGGAGATCCTGGGTCCTTCCGAATAGACCCGCCCCGACACAAGCGCCTCCTGTCCGGATGGCAACAACTCCTTTACCTGCCTTCCTCCGGTCCCCCCTAGAATCGGGTCACAGGAATCCCGGAGGTCTTCAGAGTCCCATGCTGATCCAGTCGAGCCGTCCGCCGGCCCCAACCTTCCGCCAGGCGGGGACCCAGGCCTTCGGGACCTCGGGCATCCATGCCCCGGCCGAGACCTTCGGCCCGGCCCGGCCCGAGGATCTCCAGGGTCTGTACGGCGGTCCGGTCTTCGAGTCCTCCCTGGCCTGAGTTCTGCCAGGGTTGGTGCCCCCTGGGGGCGAACAACGCTTCGTCCATGTCCAAGACCCCTGTCCTGCTTCCGGACCCAGGCCTCCTCGAGCCCTTCAACTCTTCCCTGAAGGATGCCGGTTTCGTCCTCCTCGGACCGGACGAAGAGCCCCTCAGCCCGGCCCCGATTCCCTGTGGAGGCCTGGACTCAAGGTGCCTTCAAGGTCCGTCCTGCCCTCACGAATGGTCTGTGCGCCGGGCCCCGATCCGCGTCTCCAACGGCCTGGCCGGCCATCTGGTCGAGCAGCGCCCCCCCGGAAGCCAGGCTCCCGACCTCTTTGAAGCCCTTCGCGGACTGCTGGCCGATGGGGCCCAGACCCGACTGGATCTGGAAAGCACGGTGGCCGAACTGGTCGAGAAGTACGAACTGCTCTCGGTGCTCTATGACTCGGCCGCCACCATCGTCAGCATCAGCAGCCTCGAAGAGGTCTCGCAACGAATCCTGGATGAGGCTGCCCGGACCCTGGGGGTGGATCACGCCTCGCTGATGCTCGTCGAGGAAGCCGGCAAGACCCTGCGCGTGGCCGCGGCCCGAGGGCCTCACAGCCATTCCGTCGGCAAGGGCCGCCTCGCCCTGGGCGAAGGAATCGCAGGCCATGTGGCTCAACAAGGCAAGCCCCTTTTGATCGAGGAGCTCTCGACCCACCCTCTGGCCCGGAAGGCCACCCCCGAGGAGGATCGGTCCGGTTCGCTGATCTCGGTCCCCTTGAAGGTCCAGGACCGCATCCTGGGAGTGCTGAACGTGAACAAGGTCCAGGGCGACCCCTTCCGGACGGGGGACCTCAAGCTGCTCTGCGCCCTGGCCGACCTGGCCTCCCTGTCGATCGAGAACGCGCGCACCTACCAGAACGCCATCACGGACCGGCTGACCCGCCTCTACAACTACGGGTACTTCAAGGAACAACTAGAAGCCTCCCTGGACGCGGCCCGCCAGACAGGGTCCCCCCTCTCGGTGCTGATGTTCGACATCGACCACTTCAAGAACTTCAACGACAAGAACGGCCACGAACTCGGCAACGTGGTCCTGGTGGGGGTGGCCGGGATCTGTCTGGCCAACTGCCGCCAGGGAACCGATCGGGTCCCGGATCTGGTCGCGCGCTATGGAGGAGAGGAGTTCATCCTCATGCTTTCGGGGGTCTGCCGCGACGACGCCTTCCTGATGGCCGAAAGGATCCGCAGGCTGGTGCAGGACGAAAGCTTCGAGGGAGGCCAGAACCAACCCGGCGGTCGGGTCACCGTCAGCATGGGGATCGCCTCCTACCCCGACGACGCGGCGACCAGTGACGCCCTGATCAACCGGGCCGACGAGGCCCTCTATCGCGCCAAGAGGAGCGGCCGAAACAATGTCCAGCTTGCCTGAGCCGCCCGACCAGGCCCTGCCTGACTTCCCCGAGATCCCGCGATCTGCGCCCCTGTGGCCCCTGGTCGCCGTGGCCTTCCTGGCCGGATTCGTGGGCATCTACCTGATGCTGCCCAGGCCCGCGCCGTCCCCCGCGCCTCCTCGTCCTGCCCTCAGTCCGGCCGCGGAATCCGCCTCGCCGCACCCGGCCCCCGGGGTCGCGCGGCTGATCCATGTCGGCAGTGCCGACTCCACCTTTGGTCAGACGGCCCGCATCCTCGCCGAGCAGATCGGGGCCCTGAGCCGTGGCAGCCTGCAGGTCGAAGTCCTGGCCGACGGGAGATTCCAGGGGCGCAAGTACGGCGAGCTGGCCCTGATGCGGATGCTGCAGGAGGGCCGGTTCCCTCTGGCCTTCATCTCGACGGCCCCGCTGGCCAACGTCGATCCCCCGCTGGCGGTCCTGGATCTGCCCTTCCTCTTCGATTCCTACGATCACGCCGACCGCGTCCTGGACGGGGAGATCGGCCGCGGCCTGCTGGAGACCCTGAAACCCTCGGGGATGGTCGGCCTGGGCTTCCTCGAGACCGGCTTCCGGGTCCTGTCCTCCTCGGTGGCGCTCCCCGACCTGGAATCCCTGGAGGGCCGCCGCGTCCGGGTCATGCAGAGCCCCGTCCAGGTCAACTTCATCCGGGCCCTGGGGGCCGAACCGGTCCCCTCGGCCGTGGACCGGATCCACGAGATGGGACGGCAGGGATTCATCGATGCCGCCGACCGCTCCTACCCGACCTACTGGGACTTCAAGCTGTACGAGGTGCACCGGCACCTGACCGAGACGAACCACGCCTACTCGGCCAAGGCCATGGTCGCCAACCTGCACTGGTGGGAGGGCCTGAGCTCCGAGGTGCGCCAGGCGATCCTTTCAGCGGCCCGGGAGGCGGAGGTGGAGCACCGAATCCGCCAGCGGCGGGAAGAGGCCCGGGTGAAGAGCCTGGCCACGCGCGAGCACATCACCATCCACACCCTGACTCCCGAGGAGCGGGAGCGCTTCCGCAAGCGGGTGCAGCCCCTCATGGACACCTTCAGCCGGAGCCAGGGCTCGGACCTCATCGTGAAGATCCGCCAGCAGGCCAAAGACCAGGACATCCGCAGCCTGGGCACGGATCAGGCTCCCTGAAGGCGTGGCCCCTTCAGGGGATGGCGGCGGCCGTCCGAGCCGTGAAGAGGGCCATCAGGAACAGCAGGAACAGGACTGCGACCAGGAAGACGACCAGCCAGCCGATGCGATGGCGGGTCAGGGCCCAAGGCCCCTTGAGTCGCGCTCTCACCCTCATCTCGGATCACCTCCGGGCATGAGCATGATAGCACCCCGAGCCCCCCCGTGAGCGCCTACTCGAAAGTCGGACCCGGATGGCTGTGGATCTCCTCCTCCGGCATCGGTTCGGTGCTCTCGCGGGTGAAGGAGAGCCCGAAGAACAAGACCGCCAGGACCAGGTAGCCCGAGGCGAACTGGTAGGGGATGGCCTGGAGGACGGGTTCGGGGATGTTCCAGGGAAGATACATGTTCCCGTCCGGGTAGACCGAGTGGATCACCCCGAAGAAGGCCATGACCGCCAGGATCAACAGGTACAGGGAGGCCTGGCGGAGTTTGCGGTCGATCAGCAGGGCCACCCAGGCCCCCCAGAGCATGGCGCTGAGGATGAAGCCGTTGCCGAAGGCGATCGTGACAAGATCCGAGTTCAGGAAGACCTCCTTGCCCTGGGCCACCTTCTCCGTGATCTCATGGACCATCTTCTCGAATCCCGGGGCGTAGTTCTTCTGGATCTGCACCACCCGGGCCAGGTTCGGGAAGAAGGCCACGGCCACGGCGGGGGCGTGGACGGCGGGGCAGGCCTGGAAGGCCTGCACGATGATGTCCAGGGCCACGAAGATCAGGATCGGAGCCAGCACGGCCTTGGGAATGGCGGCCACGATGAAGCCGATGAAGCCCAGGATCCCTCCCAGTCCGACGAAGAGTCCGGTCAAGAGCGTGTAGCCGGCCCGGCTGCCCATGGCCTTGAAGGCGGGCTGACCGATATAGGGGGTGGACTGGGCCACGCCGCCGCAGATTCCGGCGACCAGGGTGGCGATGGCTTCGGTCAGCAGGATGTCCCGGGTGTTGTAGTCGTCTCCGCCCACCCGGGCGCTCTCGGTGACGTTGATGCCCCCGACCACCGTCAGGATGGCGAAGGGGATGGCGATCGGCAGGTAGTTCAGGCCATCACGCAGGCCGTGGACGAAGCCCAGGGTCGGCAGGGGAAGGCCCATGGTCAGTTCCAGGGTGGGCCAGGTGATCCCCTGGCCCACCAGCCCGTAGGAGGCCAGCGGATAATAGAGCGCGGTCCCCAGGAAGACTGCGGCGAAGACGCCGGGGATGTTGTAGGGAAGGCGGATCCGGGCCACCAGGTTGTAGAGGATCAATCCCAGCGAGACCAGACCCACCAGGGGCGCCCCCAGGACTTCGAGAAGCGGAAGGAAGCCGATCAGCGCCAGACCCACGCCGGCCAGGGAACCCAGCAGGCCCGCCTGGGGGATGACCCGCTGCAGCCAGCCTCCCGCGAACGAGAAGATGGTCTTGAAGATCCCCATGTAGACCATGACCGCCATGCCCACATACCAGGTCTGCATCGCGGCCGAGTGTTCATCCATCCCGGCGGCCTTGTAGCTGAGAAAGGCCGGGCCCAGGACCGTGAAGGCGATGCCGATGGTCGACGGGGTATCCAGCCCCAGGGGCATCGCGGTGACCTGTCTCCCCGTCCTCCTGGCCAGGCGGAAGGCCATCCAGGTGTAGACCAGGTCGCCGAAGAGAACCCCGAAGGCCGTGCCGGGGAACATCCGGGTGAAGACGATTTCGGGAGGCATGCCGAAGAAGAGGATCAGGATCATGGCCATGAACGACAGGACGGTCACGTTGTCGAACATCAGGCCGAAGAATCCGTTCAGATCTCCGAAGACGAACCAGCGGTAGCGGAACCCCTCCTTCGGATCCATGGCGGCGGCGTGGGACATGGGGTGGACGAACCTCCAGGTGGATCCTCCCGGCCGGAAGGTGCCGGGAGATGGATGGCCGCCCCCCTTCTCGACCGGAGGCGTGCGAACCTTTCAGGAAGTGGGCCAGCCTGCAGGCAAAGGAAGGCAAGCAGCCCAGGAAGTCGAATCCATGGGGAGAACCACGCCAACCTGGGAGGAAATCCGAACCCGTGAGAAGCTCGAACCCGGTCCTTGGAGAGAAAACCTTCGTCCGCTTCATGGAGGCGGGACCTGCATCCAACGCCATGACCTTGCCCGGGGTCGTCAACCGGACGGCCTTCCTTTTCCTGCTGCTGGTGGCGGCCGCCACGGTGACCTGGAACCAGGCTCTCAGCCACCCCCAGAACGTGATGCCCTTCATGATGGGCGGAGCCCTGCTGGGCTTCATCGTGGCCATGGTCACGGCCTTCAAGCCCGAGTGGTCGCCCTTCACCTCTCCGGTCTACGCGCTGCTCCAAGGGCTCTTCCTGGGCGCCATCTCCTCGCTCTTCGAACAGATCTATCCCGGAATCGTGATGCAGGCGGTGGGCTGCACCTTCGGCACGATGTTCTGCCTCCTGGCCGCCTATCGCTCGGGGTTGATCCGCGCCACCGAGAACTTCAAGCTGATGGTCATCTCGGCCACCGGCGGCATCGCGCTTCTCTACCTGGTCAGCATCGGGCTGCGACTCTTCACCAGCTACTCGATCCCCTTCATCCACGAGGGAGGGATCTGGGGCATCGCCTTCAGCCTCTTCGTGGTGGCGATCGCCGCCCTGAACCTGGTCCTGGACTTCGACTTCATCGAAAAGGGCGTTGAAGCCGGCGCTCCCAAGTACATGGAGTGGTACGCCGCCTTCGGCCTGATGGTGACCCTGATCTGGCTGTACCTGGAGATCCTCAAGCTCCTGGGCAAGATGCGCAGCCGCAACTGAGGTCCTGCTCCGGGCCCTGGCCCTGAGAAGAGCCCGGTGGGTCCACCGGGCTCTTCTCTCAGTTCCCGTGCACCACCGGGAGACGGACCGTGAAGGTCGCTCCCTCTGCCGGGGCGCTCTCCACCTCGATCCGGCCTCCGTGGGCCTCGACGATCTCCAGGGCCACGGAAAGGCCCAGGCCGGTGCCCCCCAATTCGGCCCCCGGACCGTCCATGGTCCGATAGAAGCGCTCGAAGATATGGGGCAGATCCTCCGCGGTGATCCCGACCCCGTCGTCCTGGACCACGACCAGGACCTCGCGGCCCTCAAAGCCGGTCCGGACCTGCACCTTGCCCTTCCCCCGCAGCCCCGTGAAGCGGATGGCGTTGTCGATGAGGTTGACCAGGGCCCGCTTGACCAGGTCGAAGTCCAGGCTCAGCCAGGGCAGACCTTCGCCGAGCTCGAGTTGCAGCTCCACGCCCTTGTTGGCCGCCACCGGGCGGAACATCGCCAGCGCCGCCTCCACGACAGGCTCCAGGCGCCCTCGGGTCCGCAGGACCGCCGGGGTTCCTCCGGCATGGGCCGACTCTTCCAGGGACATGACCAGCCGGACCAGCCGATTGGTCTCCTCGTTGATGATCTGCAGGAAGCGGTGGGTGATCTCGCGATCCCGGTAGCTCCCCTCCAGGAGGGTTTCGACGAATCCCTTGATGGAGGTCAGCGGCACCGAGATGCGCCGGGTCATGTCCTCGATGATCTGATCGAGTCCCCGCTCGATCTTCTGGACGCCGGCCATGTCGCGCAGCACGGCGATGGCCCCGAGGTTGCGCCCCCGACTGGTTCGCACCGGAGCCATCTGGACCGCAAAGAGGCGATTGCCGGGGAAGACCATGACCTGTTCGCTGGGCACGGGGTCGCTGGATTTGACCAGCGAGATGAAGGCGCGGGCGAAATCATCCAGGGGCAGCACCTCCAGGATGTTCCTCCCGATCGCCTCCTTGGGCTTCAGGCCGAAGAGCGTGCCGGCCAGGCGATTGAAGACGCGGATTTCACCGCTGCGATCGATCCCCAGGCAGGGATCGGAGAGATTCTCGATCAGGGCGTCCGAGAGTTGCCCCTCGATGCGGGGAGGCAAGGGTCAGGACCTCCGCAAGGCCAGGATGGGATCGGAGGGGGGACCCCCCCCACCAGGACGAACCGCCATGCCCCCCATGGAGTGACTCAGTCGGTCTGCTCCTCGAACTGGAACTTGTAGCCGATTCCATGCACCGTCTTGAGCTGCCTCGGGGAGGAGGGCTCATCCTCGATCTTCTGGCGCAGGCGCCTCATGTGCACGTCGACCGTCCGGGTATCCCCCAGATAATCGTACCCCCAGAGCTGCTCGAGCAGGAAGTCGCGGGTGAAGACCTTGCCGGGGTTGGTGGCCATCAACTTCAGCAGATCGAACTCCTTGGGCTTGAGCTCGACCACCTGGCCGTTCTTGCGGACCTCGTGCTTGACCAGGTTGATGCTCAGGTTGTCGAAGGTGATCTCGTCCTTCTCCTCGGAGCGCGCGCTGGTCCGACGCAGGACCGCCTTCACCCGAGCCACCAGTTCTCGCGGCGAGAAGGGCTTGGGCACATAGTCATCGGCCCCCAGTTCCAACCCCAGGATCTTGTCGATCTCCTCGCCCTTGGCGGTGGCCATGATGATGGGGGTCTTCATCTCGCGTCGCAGGATGCGGGTGACCTCCAGGCCACCCTGGCCGGGAAGCATGATGTCCAGGATGATCAGGTCGGGACGATCCTGGCGTGCGACGTTGACAGCCTCGATCCCATCATAGGCGCAGATGACTTCGTACCCCTCCTTCTCGAGGTTGTACTTGATCAACTCGACGATATTGCGCTCGTCGTCAACGACCAGAATCCGCTCTTTGGCCATCCGGCCCTCCCTATATTCCAGCGCACCTTCCCGCCTGCCACGACCCGACTCTAGGCCAGGCAGATCGCTGCGGCCATGCGCCCTGTCACCTTCTGGTCCCTCCGGTAGGAATAGAACAAATCCCCACGGCACGAGGTGCAGATCCTGCTGAGGAAGACCTGCTTCTCGGGCACCCCGACTTCCAGGAGGATTTCGAGATTGGCGCGCCAGAGATCGACATTGAACTTATTCCCTTGGGGTTGCACGAGTTCCTTCCCGGGGAAGCGCCGCCGGAAGGGATCGGCCACATCCTGGTCCACCTCGAAGCAGCAGGGGCCGATGGCCGGGCCGATGGCGACCTGCAGGTCGGTGATCTGGCAGCCGTATTCATCCCTCATCGCGCCGACCGTGGCCCCGGCCACCCCCTCGACGGTTCCACGCCAACCGGCGTGGGCCAGGCCCACGACACCCCGGACAGGATCGTGGAAAAGAATGGGGACGCAATCCGCAGTGGTGATCATCATCGGGACCCCGGGACGATCCGTGATGCAGGCATCTCCGGTCCGAACCGGGGGACGCAGGACATCGACCCGGACGACGTGGGCGCCGTGCACCATGTTCAGGATCCGGACCAGGGGGAAGCCCAGCTCCCTCTCCAGGCGGAGCCGATTCTCGTGGACCCGTCGGGGAGCATCGGTCGTGGTCTGGCCGATGTTCAGCCCCTGATAGGGGCCCTGGCTGACCCCGCCCAGGCGGGTGGAGAAGCCATGCGGGACGGCCAGATTGGGGAAGGCCAGGTAGCGGGCCTGCTCCCCTTTCAGGAGGGAGGAATGGAGGTGCTCGGACATGGGCCTGAAGCGATTCGGGCCGCCCGAGCGCGGTCCTTCAAGAGCAGTCCGGCAGACCAGGGAGAGTCCAGGTGCCCCCAGGGGAGGGGCCAGGCGGGGTCGCGCGGGGCAAAAGCCTCCTGGGCGACATCGATGCCCTCCTCCTCCAGGGCCTGCATCCAGGCCCGGAAGGACGGCTCCCGATAGACCGAGGCGATGACTCGGGCAAAGCGGCGATCGCCACGAGCCAGCAGCCCCTGGAGCAAGGCCCATTTGGGGGACTCGGAGTGGACCTGGACTCCCCCTTGGCCTCCCAAAGCCCGTTCCACCTTTTTCATCCGCGCCGAGACCACCTTGCGGGGCGCCAGGGCCTCCCACTGGAACGGGGTGGCGGGCTTGGGAACGAACTGCCCCATCGACAGCGTGATGCGCCCTCCCGAGCGTCCTTCCTCGCACTGGACCCGGCGGGTCTGGCGCACCAGGCCGACCAGGGCCTCCACATGCTCGTCCTCTTCCCCGGGAAGACCCACCATGGAATACATCCTGAGATTCCGGACACCTTTGCGAAAGACACGGCGGGCAGCCTCCAGATACCCGACATCCGTAAAACGCTTGTTGATCGCCCGCCGCAACCGGTCCGAGCCGACCTCGGGGGCCAGGGTGAGGGTCTGGGCTCCGCCTCGAACCAGGGCCTCGAGCAGGGATTCCGGAAGGCGGTCCGCGCGCAGGGAGGAGAAGGAAACCGAGCCGCCGCGATCCAGCAGGCGCTGGCAGAGCTCCTCGATCCGGGGGTGGTTGCCCACCGAGGCCGAGATCAAGCCGACCCGATCGGTGAACTCCAACAAGCGCTCCACCGCCTGCCAGAGGCGATCCACCGGCTGCCAGCGCACCCGGGGGTAGGAGAAGCCGACCGTGCAGAAGCGACACAGATAGGGACACCCCCGCGAGACCTCGATCAGGCCGGAGCGGCCGAACTCGGTGTCGGGAGTGAGGATCTGCGAGGAGGCCAGGGTGTCCTGGAAGGCCTCCGAATCCAGATGGCGGGGCTCGAGGCGGGCGGGAGCCCCGGGGGCCGCCATCAGACCGGCAAAACGCCCGTCCTGGTAGCGGGGCTCGTACAGGGAAGGGACGTAGAAGCCCGGGAGCTGGGCCAGCCCCTCCAGGAGCGCCCGGCGATCCCGGCCCGCCCCCCGGCGCAGCGCCTCGATCAAGGGCTCGATGAGGCCCTCGGCCTCCCCCAGGGCGAAGAGATCGGCGAAATCGGCCAGGGGCTCGGGGTTGAGCAGGGTGATGGCTCCACCCACCAGGACCAGCGGCTGGTTCGCGCTCCGCTCCTTGGAGAAGAGCGGCAACCCCGCCAGATCCAGCATCAAGGCCAGGTGGGGGTAGTCGTTCTCGTAGGAGACGCTGAAGGCGACCAGATCGAAGTCCCCCACGGGGCGCTGGCTCTCCAGGGTGAAGAGCGGCCTGCCACAGGCCCGATACTCCTGAAGTTCTTCCGGATCGGGAAGGAAGAAGCGTTCACAGGTGACCCCGGGGATCCGGTTCAGGTGGGCATAGACCGCCTGCATCCCCAGGTTGGACATCCCGACGAAATAGGTGTTGGGATAGCCCAGGGCCACGCGCACGTCGCCCCCCGAGGCCGGACGCAGCAGGACCGTTTCTGCCGCCAGGCGGCGCTCGGCATTCTGGATCAGGTGCCAGGACATGGTGGAGAGAGTCTAGCAGATCCGGGAGGGGTCGGACACCGGCCCGCCCCACCCTTCGAGGCCCCGGTCCGCAGCCAAACTCGTGGCCATTGGCAACGGGGCCTGAATCGACGGGGTTCAGGGCCACTCAAGGCTCGCTCGGAGCTTCACCCAACGGGT
>JALHDH010000165.1 GCA_022839105.1 bacterium | reverse complement strand
GCCATGAAGGAGCTCGGTGACGATCCGTGTCATCGGCTCGGGCGAGATCATAAAGGAGCTCGGCCAGTCGGTGTGGCCACCACCGGCGCCGAAGTAGACGGGTGGATAGACTACGCCGCCGATGTGGGACGCCAGTCCTACCAACTGCTCATGCGCCTTCACGGCATCCAGTCCCACCGGGTTATGGTAGCCGTGCCATTCGATCGAGCCAAAGGGCACATAGATGGAGGGCTGTTGCGCCTTGGCTGCAGCGATTGCCTCTGGACGCATGCGTTCGAGCCTAACTTCGGTTGTCAGGTGATCGGAGTAATGAGCCATGGGTCCTGCTCTCTTTCAGGCTAGCGTCTTGGCTCGCTCGCGGTCAATCGACCAGCGGAGCGGCTCGCCGGCAAGATAGCGCCGGCACTCATCGACCATATACTGGCCCATCCGTCGACACTCTCCGTCCATCGAGCCTGCAATGTGCGGGGTCAAGATGACATTGGGGAAGGTGTAGAGGGGCGAGCCCTCTACGGGAGGCTCGGGATCGGTGACATCCATATAATCCCCGGTCAGCAACCGGAGACGCCCTCCACGCCCCAGGAAGGCTTCAAGAGCTCCGCCGATCCTCCGCAAGCCGTTGGGAAGCAGGAAGGCCACGGCGATATCGAGACCGCAAGACGCCTCCAGCGCAGCCAGCAGATGCGGAGCAAAAGGGTCCCCACCGCCCCTGACCAAAGGCCGCCGATGCGGGGGGGTGCGTGCCTCAGGCAAGGGGGACCGGGGCTCGCAGGCAACGTTGCGGGGGATCACGTGCAGATGAAGATGAAACGCGGCCGTTCCCTCGACCCGACCCGAGTTGAGGCCCAGATCGTATCCTTTGGAGCCGTGACTGGCGAAGAGCATCGCTTCGAGAGCCACGGTGGCCTCCACCAGGGCGTGACGCTCCTGGGGGCTGGCCTGAAACCAGTTCGAGATGTGACGTCTCGGCAAAATCAGGGCACGGCCTGCACAATCGGACCCGTCCTCCCAGAGGGCCAGGACCAGGTCATCCTCATAGAAGACCCGTGAAGGATCCGGGTTGCAAAGCAGGCAGGAGGTCGATCCGAGTCCCTCCTGGGAGGTGTGCTCGGCCTGGGTTCCGCCTTCAGGCAGATGCGACTTCTTCTCGCCCAACTACAGCCTCCAGAGCCGGACCCGGAGTTCGTCTGAAGTTCCCCTCGGGTCTCGCCCCAACAAGCCCTTCAGTGCAGATTCCGCCTCCTTCAGGGCACGAGTCAGGGCCGACGCGGCCAGGTCCGCACCTTCCGAATCGTAAAGTTCCCAGTCCTGCGCGCTGCAGGGCAATCGGGGAAGGCCGTGGTCCAGGCCCAGGGCGCGGCCAAGGTAGGTCTGCGCGACGCACTCGGGCTCGGTATCACATGCGCCGAAGTCGAGATACCTGGACTGGACACGGTGGAAGGTCTCGAGGACCTCTCGGACGGTCTGGGCAGGCTCGGAGACGACCTCGGGCAAGGCAGCCTCAGAACCCCGGAGGTAATCTGCCTTCTCCGGGAGGACCCATCGGACTCCCCCTCGAGGTTGGGGAACATCCCCTACATAACGCGGAATGACGTGGAGGTGAAGGTGGAAGACCGTCTGCCCTCCGGCGCCACCGATGTTGACACCGAGATTGTACCCTTCAGGGGAGTGACTTTCCTCGACGATCCTCCGGACCTGGAGCGTGGCCTCGGTCAGGGCCTGACGCTCCTCGGCGGTGGCCTGCCACCAGTCGGGCACATGCCGTCGGGGCACGATCAGGGCGTGGCCGGGAGAAACAGCGAAGGCATCCCATAAGGCCACGACCAGATCGTCTTCGAAGAGGACCCTGGAGGGGTCGGGATGACAGAAGATGCAGGGCTTCACGGTTCCTCCAGGCGACGGATGTTCATCCGCCCAGGCCTCCCGGACTCCACGCAGGCCCGGCAGCGCCAGACCGGCACGGGACGCCTGGCGAGGCGGCTCACTCCACAGACAGGGCATTCGTGCAGGTAGACTCGAGAACGAAGCGTGGAACGCGGAATTTGAAAATCGGCTTCGTGAGCCGGAATGACCCTGCGCGCTGGATGGCCGACCCTCTCCACCAGTCGCCTCCACTCCGGCCCGTGAGGCCGAGGCCCGCGACCGTACAGCAACCAGACGGCGTAGTGAGCCGCCTCGTGGCACAGCACCTCGGGCAGCAGGTCGGACCCCGCCAACCCGAAGTGGAGCGTGACCAGGCCTCGCTCGGGCTGGCAACGTCCCAGCGTCCGGCGCAGGCGTTGGCTGAAACGCACCTCGATCCGCCCGGGGAGGTCCGCAACCCCCCAAGCTTCCCCCCAGGACGCCAACAGATCTGGAAGGCCCAACGAAAGCCCGGGCTCAAACCCACCTCTGTCCATCCCTCCCCCAGTTTCCCACTCCCCCCGCTTCCCCTTCCCGAGAGGACGGAGGAGGAGCCCGGCCGGGGTCAGAATCGACCTTGCAGGTGCCGCGATCCGTCTTCCGGAGGCCCGGAGGGGCGGGCGGCGGGAGGAGGAGTTCCCGATGTCCGACGAGCTGTGGAAGTTCTTCGTGGTCCTGATCCTGTGCTATGGCGTGGGCGCCGCGGGGGCGATGATCACCTTGCCGGCCCTGCCGGACTGGTACCAGCAGCTCCGCAAGCCGGCCTTCGCGCCTCCGGCCTGGGTCTTCCGCCCCGTCTGGTCGATCCTGTACACGCTGATGGCCGTCTCGTTCTTCATGGCCACGGCCACCTTCATGCTGCAGCTCTTCTTGAACCTGTGCTGGTCGGCGGCGTTCTTCGGCCTGCGCTCGCCCGGCGGCGGGATGATCCTGGCCACGGCGCTCCTGGGTTCGGTGGCGGCCCTGCTCACCGCCCTGTGGCCGGTCTCGCAGCAGGCAGCGCTGCTGCAGGCGCCCTACTTCCTGTGGACCAGCTTCGCCGTGCTGCTGAACTTCCGCTTCTGGCAGCTCAACCCCGATGGATAGGGGTGCGAGGCCCGGCCCCAGGTCTTTGACGGGATCGTCCAGGACGTCGGGACCGGCAGCCGGTCCCAGACTTTGACGGTCCGCGCCCAGGATGGCCGGACGCGGATCTTCTGGTTGTCCCCGACGACGCGTTACGGGGGGCTTCGACCCGGCGAGGGCCTGCCCGTCCGAGTCCGATTCATGCCCGACGGCCCTCAGCCAAGGTCTGCTGGCGAGACGGGCTTCGGCTCGGCCGTCGAGGTGCGCGTGCGGGCCGAACCGGGCTCGCTCCTGGCAACCTTGGACGAGTATCTCCTCTTCGAGCCCGGACCCGGGCCCCACCCGGGTGACGTGGAAGCACTGCAGAGGCGCTGGCCCTTCCTCTCGAGGGGCTTCATCCAGAAGCGCTTCCTGCAACCCAAGGCCGGTCCGCCGGGCTTTCGGGCCGACCTCTTCCCCCGCAGGCAGGGTCGCCTGCTCCGGCAGAGCGTCCAGCCGAGGGCCACTTCGAGTTCTACGAGATCGACTACACGCTGGTTCGCCAGTCGGGCCGCTGGCGGGTGGAGGACGAGAACTTCCGCAGCCTCTTCTGAGGCAGGCCACATCACGAGCTTCCGAAGCAGGTCCTGGCCCGGCCGACCGGACGGAGGGCCCATCGGATTTCAAACTGGTAGGATCCTCTCAGTGCAAGCGGGACGATCCTACCTGTTGCGTCCTGCCCCCAGGAGGTATTCTCTGTTCAGGCGACGCGCCAAGCGAAGCCTCCAAAGAGAAGTCAGTCTCAGCCCTCGACGGGTGCCCCCCCCCCCGACCGTCGAGGGCTGTTCTCTTTCCCGGAGAACCCCGGCGGGAGGGGCTCCCACGACCAGGCGGCGGATTCAGGGCCTCTTCCCACCCTTCAGCCCCCTCCAAGCGTTTGCTATAATGACAAGGCCATGTTTGTTGCTTCACAGCCCACCTCGAACGTCATCAAGGCGACGCTGATCCTGTCCGTGTTGCTGCACGGGCTGATCCTGCTGGCCCTGAGCGGAACCTCGCAAGAGAAGCCCGAGAAGGTCCGGGTCATCGCCAAGGTCGACGTGGTCAGCGACCTCAAGCTGCCCGACAGGCCGAAGCCGACGGCGCCGCCCCGGTTGAAGGTGCCCACGCCGCCGCCTCCTCCCCCGGTCCCCGTGGACCGCCCCGGCCACAAGGGAACGCGTCCGGGTGTGGGCGGAGACCCGGCCCCGGCGCCCAAGTCCCTGCAGATGAACCTTCCCAAGAACCGACGCCCGGCGGCGGTCAACCCGAATTCCTCGGTCCTGCGCGGCAAGTCCATCGAAGGCGATCCCGACCGCGGCACCGCCTTCGGGGATCCCGACGGGATCCACGGAGGGACCGGAACCGGAGGGACCGGACCCGGTGGGACCGGAGGCGACGGGGATGGCGGGGTGGCCAGGGTGGCCTCGAACGCCTCCTCGGAGGACATCCTGCGCGCGGGCATCATCGACTGCAACGGCTGCCACGTGAACCGCTCGAACCTGAGCGGTCCGGCACCGCACGAGACCCGGCCCCTGAACCTCGAGATGATGTCGATGAACACCGGCTGGCAGATCAACCAGCACCCCTCCCGCCCGGGAGGCATCGAGGCCGAATACGAATACGAACTGGACCCGAACGGCAACATCCTGAATCTCCGGGTTCTCAAGGCCCCCTACGACCCCCAGATCCGCGAGGTCCTGAACTACTTCGCCTCCATGGCCGAATGGACCCCGCCCGGCGTGCACTGCTACGCGATCATGCCGCTCAAGTTCCATCCCCCTGCCTTCGAGCACCGGTAGCTGCTGGCCGAGGACCGGCCTGAAGAATCCCCCTCCAGATGAGGGGCCAACGGGAGACGTAGAGCGTCATCTGCCGCCTTTCCTGAAGCAGGTCCGCCAGGTCGGCGGGGGTCCGGACCAACCCTTCTGCGCCCGCCACGACCACGTCCCCCGGACGCAGGCCCATCCGGTCCGCGGGTCCCCCGGGATGGACCAGGATCACCTCCACCCCGGCCTCCTGCCCCGCCCTCCCGAAAGCCTGCCTTCCAGAGAACCCCCAGGAGTCGCGGGCGCCCTCCCACTGCCAAGGGATGGGGATCTCCCGGGCCAGGGTCTCGCCGGGCCAGGGCCGCGCCCGCCATGCCCTTCCATGGATTCGGGCGGCCTGCACCTTCCGGCCTGAGGCCAGGGAGAGGGTGGAGACGGGCAGGTAGCCTTCGACCGGCATGGGCGCAGGGCTTCCGGGAATCTTCAGGACGAGCCGCGAACCGACCGCGGTGAGCACCAGATCCCGCCCCGCCAGGAAGTCGCCTTCGCGCAAGGGCACCCAGTTGAGTCCCAGCAAGGAGCCGGGCCTGAGGTTGACCGAGCGGGCTTCGTCCAGATGGACCAGGGTCCGCTCCAGAAGGGGATCCCGCTCGCCGGGAAGGCAAGCGCACAACAAGAACAAGGCCAGAATCGCAATCGGTCGCACCTGCGTCGGGGCTTGCACGGCCGCCCCGGGAGGTCCTTCATGAGACTCGCGCTCCCCGCGGCAGCCCTCGGCCTGGGATTTGCCGCCCTCTTCCTGAGCACCCCGGGGACGGTCTTCAACTGGGACGCCTTGTTCCTGGCCGAGAACCTGCGTTCCGGAGACTGGACCCTCCTGGTGCCCCCCTATCGGCCCCTTTCGACCCTCGCCGCGCTGCTCTGGTGGCCGACGACGCGGGGATTCCTTCCGGACCCGCTGGCGGCCCTTCAGGTCCTCAGCGCCCTGCTCTCGGCGGGTACGCTCACCGCCTTCTTCATCCTGCTGGCCCGCCAGACCCGAAGCCTGCGCCCGGCCCTCCTGGCGACCCTGGGCGCAGGGGTCTCGATGGGTTTCTGGTTCCACGCCACCCACCCCAAGTGGTATGGATTCACCAACCTGTGCCTGGTCGGTCTCCTGCTGGCCCTTCAGGCCAGCCTTCGCGGCCCTGCGACCCTGGCCCGCTCGACCTGGCTCGGGGTCGCAGCCGGCCTGACCGTCCTGGTCCACGGAACCTTCGTCTCGTTGGCGGCGGCCCTGGCTGCGGTGTGGGGGCTCCGCTGTGGCAGGCGACATGCGGTCCTCTTCCTGGCCGTGGCGGCCCTGGTGGTCCTGCTGGGGGTGGGCGCGAGCCTGGCCCTGGCGCAAGAGGTCCTGCCTGAGGGAACCCTGGCCAGGACCCTGTCGGAGGATTTCCAGTCCCGGAACCTGCTCCAGGCGGACTTCCTGCGCCCCTTCCAGGGTCTGACCTTGTTGTGGAGCGGATGGCGCGAACCCTCAGGCGAGGTCCTGGGATTGCCGGGCTGGACCCGGGTGGTTGCCCCCTGGGCCCTGGGCCTGGTCCTGCTGGGGTTCGGAATCCTGGCCCGACGCTTCCGCGAGGCCTCCCCGCTGGAGCAGGTCCTGGGCCTCTTCATCCTCTTCCACCTGGCCCTCCTGGGCCTGGTGGACCCGCCCAACGAGAACCTGGCGGCCCTCGTGCTGGCTTTCTGGGGGCTCGCGGCGGGGGCCCTGGGGCGACATGCCCTGCTCGCATCCGTCGGGGTGGGCGCCCTGGCCCTGACCAACTTCTGCCTGTTCATCGAACCCAATCGCTGGCCCGAACGCAATCCACACCTGGTCTTCGTGAGGGAAGCCCTGGACTGGATGGGCCCGGACGGGCTGCTGCTCAGCCGCGACTCGCTGCGGACCCGCTACTGCCTCTATGCCCTGGGCGAGCGCCTGGTGATGGTGCATCCCGGAAGCCCCAACTCGCTCCATCGCGCCCGGCAGCGAGTGTACGAGGCCCTGGCCGAAGGGACCCGGGTGGTCGCGGACCCCATCCTCTTCGAGCACGGGGACGGCTGGGCCGACGCCCATCCCGAGGCGGTGGAGGAGTTCTTCCGAGGGACCTCCTGGGAGCCCCTGGCGCCCGGAGTCCCGGTCCTGAAGATGCGGGATCCGGGGCGGGAAGGCCCCGGGGCCATGCGGGATTCCGGAACCGAGCTCGGAGGGTCCGCGTCCCCGCTGCCCGAGTCCGGGTCCGACTGAGCGGACAGGGCGGACGGCGTGGGCGAGCGGCTTTGGCCAGTCTGGCTGACCGGCCAAGGGGGGACTGGAACCCCTCTGCGAGCCGATCGCCCGTTCGCCCTGAGAGTCATCCCCATGGCTCAAGCCTTCAGGCCCGAACGGATTGTTAATTCTTTGTGACGGGACATCCTGAGGACAAGAACCGGCATTGAAGGATGTCGATGGAAAATCGGCCCGCAAGGCCACCTGGAAGGCCCTGGAAGGGCTGGCTCCGATGCCGGACGAGACTTGTGCCGTCGAGGCATCAAAAAAGGCCGCAAATCATCGCCTATGAATCGCGCAAACCCCTGCAGCGCAGGCGATTGCTCGATCGCAAAATTGGACCCGGCCGACCCATCCAAGGTAAAATGAGGTATGGAGAATCCGGCATCCCAGGCCAGTCCCGAACTCCGCCCGGAAGTCCTCG
>JALHDH010000164.1 GCA_022839105.1 bacterium | reverse complement strand
TCGTCGAGGAGGCGTCGCTGCCGCCGTCATTGCAGGTGACGGCCCGCACGGAGGAGGGGCTCGTCATGGCCCTGGAGCATGTCGAGGCCCCCCTTTTCGGAGTCCAGTTTCATCCCGAATCGATCATGACCGCCCAGGGGCGCAGGCTGCTGGAGAATTTCACGGCCCTCTGAAGGGCCTGGAGCCGAGCCGAGAGGAGTGGAGCAGGATGTTGAGAGTGCAGCTGGAACGTCTCATGGCCCGATGTGACCTGAGCCGCGAGGAGATGACGGGGGCCATGGAGGCCCTCATGGAGGGCGAGGTCCCCGAACTCCAGGTGGCGGCCTTCCTGACGGCCTTGCGGGCCAAGGGGGAGAGCGTCGATGAGATCGCCGCCGCCGCTTCGGTGATGCGGGAGAAGGCTCAGGCCGTCACCGTCCCGCAACGGCCTCTTCTCGATGTCGTCGGCACCGGAGGCGATGGAAGGGGGACCTTCAATATTTCGACCCTCTCCTCTTTCGTCGCCGCCGCTGCCGGGGTCGCCGTGGCCAAGCACGGCAACCGGTCCGTTTCGAGCCGCTGCGGCAGCGCCGACCTGCTGGAGGCGCTGGGCTGTCCCCTTTTCGAGGACGGACGGGATGTCGAGGCCGCCGTCGAGCGCGTGGGGTTCGGCTTCCTTTTCGCCCCCCATTTTCATCGGGCCATGAAGAATGTGGCCCCCATCCGCAGGGCCCTGGGAATCAGGACGATCTTCAACGTCCTCGGCCCCCTGACCAATCCGGCCCGGCCCGATCGGATGGTGGTGGGCGTTTTCGCTCCCCACCTGGTGCGGCTCCTGGCGGAGGTCCTCGAACGGTGCGGCGTCGAAAAGGCCCTCGTGGTCCACGGCGCCGGAGGGGCCGATGAACTGACTCTGGCAGGGGCCAATCGGGTCTGTCTTCTTGAAAGGGGGCGTTTCGACGAGAGAACGCTTCTCCCGGAAGAGGCCGGGCTGCCGGAAGCGCCTCTCGAAGCGGCTCGGGGTGGCGATGCCGCCGAGAACGCCGCTCTGGCCGTCGAAATCTTCGAGGGAAGGAGGGGGCCGGCCCGGGATCTGGTCCTCCTCAACACCGGGGCGGCTCTCTTCGTCGCCGACAGGGTGACCTCGCTGAAAGAGGGCGTCGCCCTGGCCGCTGAGGTCCTCGACGACGGCCGGGCCGCCGGGAAGCTGGAAGATGTCCGCGCCTTCGGCCGTGACGGGGAGGTGGTGGCATGATCCTCGACCGGATCGTCCGCTCCAAGCTTGAGGAGGTCGAAGCCCTTCGCCGCCCTCGGCGCTCTCTGGCCGCCGTCCTGGCGGAACCGGCCGTTACGGTCCTCGCCGAGATCAAAAGGGCCTCGCCCAGCAAGGGCCTTCTGCGGGAGGATTTCGATCCCCTCTCTCTGGCCGGGGCCTACGTCAGGGGAGGGGCCGGAGCGATCTCCGTCGTCACCGACGGCCCCTTTTTCCAGGGGAGCGCCGGAATCTTCCGGCAGGTCCGACGCTCCGTCGACCTCCCGCTGCTGCGCAAGGATTTCCTCATCGACCCTCTTCAGATCTACGAGAGCCTTTTCCTCGGCGCCGACGTGGTCCTCCTCATCGCCGCTCTTCTTCGCGAGCGGCTGAAGGAGATGATCGATCTGGCCTCTTTCCTGGGGATGGAGAGCCTCGTCGAGGTCCACGACGAGGGGGAGCTTCACCGGGCCCTTGACGTGAACGCGCCCATCATCGGCGTCAACAACAGGGATCTGCGCGATTTCACCGTCGATCTGGCGACGACGGAGCGCCTCGTCGCCGAGAGGGATCGCCTCGGCGCCGGCGGATGTCTCATCGTCGCCGAGAGCGGCATCTTCAGCCGCCGTGACGTGGAGCGCCTCGAAGCCTGCGGCGTGGCGGGCGTTCTCGTCGGCGAGGCCCTGGTCCGTTCCGACGCTCCGGCGGAGCTCATCGCCTCCCTGAGGGGGGTGGTGTCATGACGCGGGTCAAACTCTGCGGCCTGACCCGGGCCGAAGACGTGAGGGCCGCCGTCGAGCTCGGTTTCGACGCCCTGGGTTTCATCCTGGCGCCTGAAAGTCCCAGACAGGTGACGCTGGAGGCCGTCGAGAGGCTGCTTCCTCTCATCCCGCCCTTCGTTGCCGTCGTCGCCGTTGTCGCCGCCATGGAAAGAGGGGAGCTCAAGCGGATCGTCGACTCCCGCTGTTTCGATGCCGTCCAGTTTCATGGCGGAGAGAGCCCCGCCGTCGTCGCCTCCGTCCCCCTGCGACGGATCGTCGCCTTCCCCGTCGCCGGAAGGGAGGACCTGGAACGGGTCCGGGACTATGACGGCGTGGCCGACGCCTTTCTCTTCGATGCGAAGAGGGGAGGGCAAAGCGGGGGAACGGGAGAGGTTTTCGACTGGAATGTGCTTAGAGGAGTTGACTTTGCTAGACCTATCATTCTCGCCGGGGGGCTGGGGCCGGAGAACGTGAGGAGGGCCATCGAAAGGGCGGGTCCTGCCGCCGTCGATCTCAACAGCCGTCTCGAACGGGCGCCGGGCGTCAAGGACCCCGGGCGGATGGAAGAGGTCATGCGGGCCTTGGGCCGCGTCAGGCGACCCGAGGCGGAGAAAGGAGACGAACGATGACGCAGAGAGGGTATTACGGTCCCTTCGGGGGGCGCTACGTTCCGGAGACTCTCATGGCGGCCCTGGAGGAGCTGCTGGGAGCCCAGGCCCAGGGACACCGGGTGGTCATGCCGGTGGACTGGGAAGCGCTGCGCAACCGCGGCCAGGGCCCGATCTCCCCGCTGGTCGGCGAGCTGGTCCCCTGGCGACAGCCGGAAGAAGGCTCGGCACCGGTTCAGGCCGGACCCGCCCCGGCGGATCTGCAGAGCCTGCAGGACATGGTCCGAGACCACGCCGCCCGGGCCCTGGGCGTTTCCCCGGAGGAACTGGGCTGGGACCGTCCCCTCCGGGAACACGGCCTGGACTCGCTGATGGCCCTGGAACTGCGTAACTCCCTGGCCCGGGCCACCCGGCGCAACCTGCCCGCCACCCTGGCCTTCGACCAGCCCACCCTGAGGGAGATGGCCGCATTCCTGGCCGGGCCTGGAGTGCCCGCGCCCGCCAGGGCCGCTTCTCCGAGCCTTCCGGCCCGGCTTGCCGCCCTGGACGACATCGCCCTGATCGGCGTCGGGTGTCGCTTCCCTGGGGGAATCGAGGGCCCCGAGAGCTTCTGGCAGGCCCTCCTGGAGGGAAGGGACGCCATCACCGAGGTGCCCCCCGACCGCTGGGATGTGGAGGCCTTCTACGATCCCACCCCGGGTCTGCCGGGGAAGACCACCTCCAGGTGGGGAGGATTCCTGTCAGGCGTCGAGCACTTCGACGCGGCCTTCTTCGGCATCCCGCCCTTCCAGGCCGAGCGCATGGATCCCCAGCAGAGACTCCTTCTGGAGGTAGCCTGGGAGGCCCTGGAGCGGGCCGGCCTTCCCCCCGAGGGGCTGGCCGGGACCCAGACCGGGGTCTTCATGGGGCTGACCGAGCAGGAATACGGCCGGCTGCACCTGCGCCATGCCCAGGACCTGGACGCCTGGTCCACCGGCGGGAACTCGGCGGCCATGGCCTCGGGCCGGCTCTCGCTGCAGTTGGGCCTGCAGGGACCGAGCATGACCGTGGACACGGCCTGTTCCTCGTCGCTGGTGGCCGTCCACCTGGCCATGGCCAGCCTGCGCTCCGGCGAGAGCGACCTGGCCCTGGCCGGAGGCGTGACCCTCATGCTGACCCCGGCGGTCAGCGTGGCCGCCAGCCAGTCCCGCCTGCTGGCCTCGGATGGCCGCAGCAAGCCCTTCGACGCCCTGGCCGACGGCCTGGTCTGGTCGGAGGGCTGCGGGGTGGTGGTCCTCAAGCGCCTGGCCGAGGCCCGGCGGGACCAGGATCCCATCCTGGCCGTCCTGCGCGGCTCGGCGATCAACCAGGACGGGCGGGCCGGCGGCCTGAACGGACCCGCCCTGGAGGCCGTGGTCCGACGCGCCCTGCACCAGGCTCGGGTGGA
>JALHDH010000163.1 GCA_022839105.1 bacterium | reverse complement strand
GAGATCGAAGCGGTAGTCCTTCAGGGGCACCGAGACGGGCGGCACGGCCCGGGCCCGGGCCATGACCTGGAAGCCCACGAAGGTGGCGTCCGCGGTGAGGACCTCGTCCTCCCGGTCCAGGAAGGTCCGCATGATGTAGGACATGATGCCTTCCGAGCCGCTGCCCAGGACCACGTTCTCGACCTTCAGGTCGTACAGATCCGCCAGGGCCTGGCGAAGGCGCAGCCCTCCGGTGTCCGGGTAGCGGTGGATCTCGGTCAGGCTCTCCTGGATGGCCCGGATGGCCCGCGGCGAGGGGCCCAGGGAATTCTCGTTGGAGGCCAGCTTGACGACCTCCTGCAGGCGGAATTCCTCCTGGACCTCCCAGATCGGCTTTCCGGCCACATAAGGCTCGAGCCGCTGGATATAGTCGGGGATCAGGCTGTCGAAGTGATTCTCGGTCATGGATGGATCTTCGCCTTCCCGGCAGCGCTGGAGACGGCCTGGACCAGTTCCCCAGGGGCGCCTGAAATCACCAGGACCCGAGCGCCGTGGCGCTCGATCCGGTCGGGGTGCGCGGCCCGGGCCTTCCGGGCCAGCGCTTCGAACTCATGGGCATCCGCCTCGGTGTCCCAGGCGGTGACCCACACGAAGAATCGGCTCTGGTCGCTCGAGTAGACGCGCCAGGAATCCCCTCCCCACCCGGCGGCCGCTCTCCGGCCCTCCTCGGTCCCCAGGTTCTCCTCGCCCCAGACCCGGATCAGGAACTCACCGGCCGTGTCCTCGCTCAAGAGGGGAAAGGCGCCGAATTTCTCCGGCAGGGCCGAGAGATCCACCCGCAGCGGCGGGTCGTCGGCGCGCAGGAACTTCTCGGGGTGAAGGATGTGTTCGGTCGAGGCGGGCAGGTCGCGGAAGGCTCCATCCACCTTCGCCCATCCCCCGGCCCGATGCAGGGCGGCCACGAAGCCCATGCCCTGGAAGTAGGGCATGGTCAGGAACTCCTGGAGGAAGCGGGGGGCCTCCTGGAACTGGGGATAGGCGTCCAGCCCGGGAAGATTCGTGGCCGGGCCCGAGCCCAGCAAGGAGACCAGGACCCCGGCATCCAGCCCCATCCGCCGGGCGGCCGCCTGGAACATGACCAGGTTGGCGTCTCCCTCCAGCACGGCCCGCAGGGCCATCAAGCCGTCGAAACGGCCCCGGGTACGCTCCTCCAGGCCCAGAAGACCGAAGTGCTGGTCCTGCAAGGCGTGGACCAGCTCGTGCAGGGTGTAGAGCTGGGCCAGGTCCAATCCCAGGGCTGCAGGCAGACCGGAGGAGGCCAGGGGATCCGGCGCGTCCCGGACCACCACGAAGACCTGCTTGCGTGGGTCGTACAGACCGCGGATCTGCTCGCCGAAGAGGGAGGCCAGCGAGGCCTCCAGACTGGTCCCCTCAGGGAGCAGCCCCAGGGATTGGAGGAAGAACTCCCGGCCTCGGGTGGAGGGATTCTCCAGATCGCGCCCCAGCATCTGGCGGACCTCCTGGCCGGCCTGCTCGAGCGACATCTCCAGGGCCCGGACCGGGCGCAGGAACTCCAGTTCCCGAAGACGCTGGACCTCAGCCTGGAGGGAACCCAGGCCCCCGCCGGCGGGGCCTGCCTCCGAACGGGCCGGTCCCGGAACCAGGACCAGGGCCAGGAAGAGCAGGAAGAAACGGGTGCGCAGGCTCATGGGGGGGCGCCTTCGCCCGCCTGGGAAGGCGGTCCTTCCTGGGTCTCCCAATCCGGGAGCCACAGGTCGAGCAGGACCGGCCGGTGGTCGCTGGCCGCGCGGATGGCCTCGCCTTCCAGGATCCGAACCGACCCGGGGACGAGGCGCCGGGCCAGGGCCGGATTCAGCAGGATATAGTCCAGGGCCGAGTGCCGACGCCCGTTCCGCCAGGTGACCCGATCCCGCCGAGGCAAGACATCCAACGGATCCAGGAAGGGGGGCTGCTTCAAGGGAGCCAGGGAGGGGGAATCGGGTTCGGCGTTGAGGTCCCCCAGGACGGCCAGGGGGACCTCAGCCAGGTCCAGCGCGATCTCGCGGACCCTCCGCGCCTGGGCCAGGCGCAGGGCCTCCGAGCGCCGACCGCCGAAGGCCTGGCTCTTGAAGTGGTTGATCAGCAGCACCAGTCCCCCGGGAACCGCCACGTGGACCTCCAGGCAATCGCGCGAAAAACGAGCCTCCCGTGGGGCTCCGCGGGTCCTGGGCAGGAGGTCGGCGACGTGGGTCCGCGAGCCGTGCAGGGGGATCCGGCTCAGGAGGCCCACGTCGATGCCGCGCTGGACGTCGTTGCCCTCCAGCAGGACCACCTGCTCGTACCCCGTCCGCCGGGCCAGCTCCTGAAGGAGCGCGCCCGTCTCGACCTCCTGCACGGCCAGGAGATCGGCATCGAGCTCGCGGATCACCCGGGCCCGGGCCTCCATGTCGGCCTCCAGGCGCGCGTCGGTGCGGATCTCGTCGTCATAGGGGTCGTCCCGGGCGTCGAAGAGATCGTGCAGGTTCCAGGTGGCCAGACGGACGAGGCGGACCGGCCCCTGCAAAGGGACCGGGTCCGCCTCGTGCGGCGCGCAGGACAGCACGAGGAGCAGGGCCACCAGGCCCCATATCCGGCAGGGCATGACGTGGCTCCCCTCCCCCAGGGAGTGGCTCGGACTACTCCTCCATGACCACCGAGGCCAGCTCGGCCAGCTTGGAGCGCTCGCCCTTGGTCAAGGTGACATGCGCGGCGATGGAATGGTCCCGGAAGCGCTCGACCAGATGGGTCAGGCCGTTGGAGGTCGAGTCCAGGTAGGGATGATCGATCTGGTAGGGGTCGCCGGTGAAGACGATCTTGGTGCCCTCGCCGGCCCGCGTCACGATGGTCTTGACCTCGTGGGGGGTCAGGTTCTGGGCCTCGTCGATGATGATGAACTGCTGGGGAAGGCTTCGCCCGCGGATATAGGTCAGCGCGCGGATGTCCAGCAGGTTCGAATCCAGCAGGTATTCGGCCCGACCGGTTCCGCCCTTCTTGCCGCCCCCGTGCTCGTTGAGCAGGAACTCGAGGTTGTCCATGATGGGCTGCATCCAGGGGGAGAGCTTCTCCTGCTCGGTTCCCGGAAGGAAGCCGATGTCGCGGCCCATCGGGATCACCGGACGATAGATGGCCAGGCGCCGATGGACCTTCTCGTTGACCACCTTCTGCAGGCCGGCCGCGATGGCCAGGATCGTCTTTCCGGTGCCGGCCTTTCCAGCCAGGGTGACCAGTTGCACCTCATCGTCCAGCAGGACTTCGAAGGCATACTGCTGCTCGCGGTTCAGCGGCCGGATCCCCCACACGTCGAAGCGGACCTCGCGCAGACGGTTCAGGAGGCCCGAGTCCTGGTTGAAGCGCGTCAGGGCGGTCGGCGAGGAGGGAGCAGGGCCGGTGAGCATGACGAACTCGTTGGGGGCCAGGGGACGAGCCAGTTCTCCCGCCCTCTGGACCGGGACCGAACGATCCCGGTACAGATCGGCGATCACCTCTTCGGGAACGACCATGTCCCGATGCCCGGTGAACATCTCGTCGATGTCGACGATCTGGTCGTAGCGGTAGTCCTCGGCCTGCAACCCCAGGGCCTGGGCCTTGACCCGCATGTTGATGTCCTTGGAGACCAGGATGACCGGGCCTTCGCGACGCTTCTGGATGGCCAGGGCGGTGGCCAGGATCCGGTTGTCGTTGGAAGGCTCGAAGCCGGGGGGCAGAAGCTTGGTGGCATCCCGGTCATTGATGTTGATGACCAGGGTTCCGCCGTTCTCCAGAAGGACCCCCTGGTCGAGGTCGCCGCGCTCGCGGATCTGGTCCAGGGACTTGATCACGACACGGGCAGACCGGTTCAACTCGCTGGTCCCGCGCTTGAACTTGTCGATCTCGTCCAGCACGACGATCGGCAGGACGACCTGGTTGTCCCCGAAGGAGAAGAGCGATTCTGCCCGGTGGAGCAGGACGCTGGTGTCGAGAATGTAGGTTTTCTGGATGGAAGACAGGGCCGTCACCTCTGCCGGGGCCGAGCCCGACCCCGGTCTTCATGGTCTG
>JALHDH010000046.1:16854-40820 GCA_022839105.1 bacterium | reverse complement strand
TGCCTCGGAGACCCGCGCCGCCTGAGACTCCGCCCTCGGGGATGGGATGGCGGAACTTGCGCTTCAGGGTTCCAATCATGCTCGAAGGCCCCCCGTGGATTGCTTGTGTGATGACGACTACTTCCACGCAGGAGGCCTTCGTACCTGCCGGCTATCGAACATATATTCGCCGACGGTCCGAATCAGCACCCCAGGAGGCCGGGAACCTGGACCTTGGCGCGCCCTTCGGGTAAGATGCAGCCTATGGACCCCATCCGCCTCTCCACCCCTGCTGGCCTTGCCTCCCACGCCTCCCGTCCCCGTTCGTCTGAGCCCCCCGAGGAAGCGGCCGTCCACTCCCGGGCAGTCTCCGCTCCGGCTCGGGAGGATCTGGCGCCCTTCCAGGCCTACGCGCGCTCGCACGGCCTGGCGGAGGAGGCCGTGCTTCCCGGGGTCCTGGCCATCCTGGACTCGCCGGCATCCCTGCCGGCCCGGCAGGATCGCGCCCCTGCCCTTTTGACCCTGCTGGAGGCCTTCCCGCCTCCGAAGGGGGTGGCCCTGTCCCGCGGCCCCCACAAGGAGGTCCTGGAATACCTGGCGGACATGCTGGTTCCCCCCAAGAACGACGTCGAACGCAAGGGGATGACGACGACCAGCCACGTCACGACCTATCGGCCCGAGGAGACCACCGTGGTCCACGTGCGGCGGGCTGACACGCCGCCGGGAACCTTCCTGGAGGCCGTGGAGGATTTCGTGGCCATGGCAGCCCTGGTGGGGAAGGGGTTCCGCAGGGAGAACCCCGAGAATCTGGCCGACGTGCGCTACGGGGCCCAGGAGGCCCTGCGCGTCGAGTATCAGGGGCTTTATCGGGACCCCGTCCTGACCCCGATCTTCCGGGGCTTCGTCGCGGAGGTGGGCCGGAGCAACTATGCGCTGACCCTGGCCCAGGAGACTCGGGACTGGCCCGAGTCGGAACGGGAGTCCCTGCGCCAGGCCCACTCGGCCGTCCATCAGCGCTCGGGGAGCGACCAGGCCTGGCGCTGCATGCGTCTGGCGATGACCTCCCGACAGCCCGGCGAATCCTTCACGAGCCTGGCCTTGGACATCGACCAGGCCTGGGAGCGCGCCCTGATCGACTCCCCTCGTCAGGCGGCGGAGTATCCGGGGTTGCCGCCCCTGAAGCTCGAACCGGTCATGGTCCGTGCCGCTGAGGATCGTTCTCCCGGGCAGAGCCCTGCCCAGCGGATGGAGGACCTGGTGGAGGGGTATCATCTGACGGGCCGCATGGAGGGGATGGCCCCGCTGAGCGAGGCTTTGGAGAAGGCCTTCCCGGCCTCCACCCTCCCTGCCGCGGTGCGCTCGAAGGTGGCCGAGACCTTCTTCGATTCGGTCCGTTCCCGGCGGCGCCAGGGGCTGGATCCCGAGACCTCGCTGAAGAGGGCCTTGGAGGATTGCCGGATCCTGGTCTCTCCCAGCTCTCGCACCTCCGGCGGGACTCCCGGGACCATCGAGCGCGCCGACGACCACGTCAAGATTGGCGGAATCAAGCTGGACATCCGCCGCAAATAGCCCGGTTGAGTCCAGGCCCGGGACCGTGCCGGCCCGTCGGGGTCTCCCCTGGCGGGCCGGGCCTCCCTGTCGGCTGGGACCACCCATGTTCAGGATGGAGCCTAGAAGATGATCACGCAGACCCCCACCTCAAGCACTCCCATCGCTCAGCCCTACGCCTATCCGCCTCGCCGCGAGTTCGTCGAGCCCGACTGGACGCGCTGGCCGGGCTACCGCTCGGTGACCCGCCAGGAGTGGGAGAGCGCCCTCTGGCAGCGCAAGCACTCGGTGAAGAACCTGCGGGAGCTGGCCGAGGTCTGGGGCGACCGGGCTCCCGAGGGGCTGCTGGACAGCATCGCCGCCGACATCCAGGGCCAGGGCACGATGTCGATGCTGGTCCCGCCGCAGATGATCAACTGCATGGACGCCGAGAACCTGTGGAAGGACCCGGTCCGTCTGTACATGCTGCCGGCCCAGGCCGATCGGCATCCGGTCTGGCCGAACCATCCCAAGGCCGAGCGCGACAGCCTCCACGAGGCCGACATGTGGGCCGTCGAGGGCCTGACCCATCGCTATCCCACCAAGGTCCTGGCCGAACTTCTGACCACCTGCCCGCAGTACTGCGGGCACTGCACCCGCATGGACCTGGTGGGCAACGACATGCCCAACGTCAAGAAGGGGCGCTTCCACCTCAAGCAGGGCGAGCGCCTGGAGCTGATCCTCGAGCATCTGCGCGGCAATCCGGCGATCCGGGACGTGGTCGTCTCGGGAGGCGACATCGCCAACATGCCGATCGCGGCTCTGGAAGACTTCCTGATGAAGCTCCTGGAGATCCCGAACATCCGGGATGTCCGTCTGGCCTCGAAGGGCCTGCAGGCGCTTCCCCAGCACTTCCTGCAGGACAACGTGCTGCAGGCCCTGGATCGGATTGCCCGGCGGGCCCGCGAGCGCGACGTGGACATCGCCGTCCACACCCACGTCAATCACGCCAGCCAGGTCACTCCCCTGGTGGGCAAGGCGGTCCGCAAGATCCTGGACATGGGCTATCGCGACGTGCGCAACCAGGGGGTCCTGCTGCGCGGGATCAACTCCGACTCGCACGAGATGCTCGATCTGTGCTTCATGCTGCTGGACCACGCCAAGATCATGCCCTACTACTTCTACATGTGCGACATGATCCCGAACTCCGAGCATTGGCGCCTGGCGGTCCATGAGGCCCAGCAGCTCCAGCACGACATCATGGGCTACCTGCCCGGGTATGCCACCCCGCGGGTGGTCTGCGACGTGCCCTTCGTGGGCAAGCGCTGGATCCACCAGTTGGTGGACTATGATCGCGAGCGCGGCATCTCGTACTGGACCAAGAACTACCGGACCTCGGTCGAGATGGACGATCCGGATGCCCTGGCCCGTCGCTACGAGTACTTCGACCCCATCTACACCCTGCCCGAGTCCGGGCAGAAGTGGTGGAGGGAGAACCCCGAGGGCTGAGGCCCTGCGTCGGTCATTGCCCCGTTTCGACGGCTCGGTAGGTCGAGCCGTCGAAACGGAAGACCACGAAGTTTCCGCTGGCCGAGGCGAAGACGATCCGGATCTCCGGCCAGCGCCCGGACCCCTTCACGACGTGGATTCCTGCCCGGTTCCAGGGCTGGTCGGCCAGGTGATCCAGTTCCGGCAGGAAGGGCTCGGTGAACTCATCGGTCTGGAAGAGGGTCAGCCCCGACTCATCCACCACCCGGAAGCGTCGGGGCGTGGCCGTGGTGGGGTCGCCGTTGCCGTCGCTGGCCGCGATCTGCACCTTCTCCACGCGTCCATCCCCGTTGACGTCGCCCTGATCCTCGAAGAGGATCACCGGGATCCCGGCCTGGGGACCCCATTCGACCTCGTCGGGGTCCGTTCTTGGAGTCCCCGTCTCAGGGTCGGCGCCTGCCAGAGGGATGGCGTCCGGCTCGGCGGGTCCGTCCGAAGGGGGAGGAACGGGTTCTTCCCGGGAATCCGGGACGGAGGCAGGGCTCGGGTCCGGCGGGCTTGCCGTGTCGGGGGAAGGGCCGGGCGTCGCGATCCGGGGTGGGATTTCGAATCCGCCCGGGCGATCCAGCCACCACCACAATCCCAGTCCCCCGGCCAAGAACAGGACCAGCAGGCACCCGCAACCCGCCAGGGCCAGGGGGACCACCAGGCGGTTCCGGCCCGGTCCCGGAGGCGCGGAGGCGGGTTGGGGCGGGCTGGTCCCGCCAGACCGGAGCATGGGATTCGGGGGCGCAGGAAGCTCGGGCCTGAAGGCAGGGGGAGCGGGCGCTTGAACCTCAGGGGTCGGGCTCGGAGCCACGGGCGCTCCGCAACCCTCACAGAAGCGCGAGTCGGCATCCAGGGCTCTTCCGCAGCGGGTGCACTTCATCCCAGAGACTCCTAACGCGGGGGGTCGATCCACCGGACCACGTGGAATCCCTTCGAATCCGGGGCGACGCGGGCCGTCCCCAGTCGGACTCCGGAACCGATGGTGTCGTAGATTCGGGCTACGCTGCTGCCATCCCGGGCGGTGGACTCAAACGAGCCGATCCAGCGGAATCCCTGGTAGTCGTCCGTCGGGGCGCTCCAACGATAGCGCCCCGAGTTCCTGGGGTCCTCCAGCAGGCAGCGGGCGAAGACCTTCTGGAAGGCCTTCCCGTTCCAGCGCAGGACGCGGAACGTCGCGGGGCGCACATCGGATTGGGGCAGGGCTCCCAGGATCTCGATCCGGCCGTCTCCGTCCAGGTCTCCCACCACCTCGAGTCCCGCGATTCCCCAGTCCCAGGCGCCGAAGATCATGGGATCCGCGGGGTCGGTCGGCCGGGGGCCCTTCCACAGGACGCTGCCGTTCGAGCGGGTCACCACCAGTTGCCCCAGGTAGCTCGATTCCCCGACTTCGTAGGCGACCAGGGAGAGCGTCTCGGGTCGGCCATCGCGGTTCAGGTCGACCTGGAAGCGCTGGTAGGCCTGGCCTTCGGTCGGCCAGTCGAAATCCTGGGCCAGGGCTGCTGTCCCCAGTACGGCCAGGACCAGGATGGAAATCATGAGACGACGCATCCGATCACCTCCTGGAGTCTTCTTCGGGGCCGAGCAGCGCAGACCTATCTGTGGTTCGATCGGACTATCCGCGGGGGGGGAGATCGAACGCTTGTTGGCTTGTGTGAGGGGGTGGCAGATAGTATATTTGTCTCTGCAAGACCTTGGATGAATGGAGGGACCAGACCACCAGACCCGGGCCCGGTCCGCCGGCCTGGGCCGCACATTCAAAACCGAATCTCGGAGGCGCGATCCGCAAGGATTGCGCGCAGGAGCGAGTTGGGCAGGCCGGGCCCTTCCAGACGCGGGGTTCACCTTGCGTCTGGGATGCGGGCCGGCAGGGACCTGGCGATGAAGCCCCCCTGACCGGGCTGTCTTCGTCACCAGGCTCCGCGACACCGCGGCCCGAACCCACCGGATGGAGGGTGCAGGCCGACGCAGGGAGCCGGGTCTTGTCGCTGCTCTCGGCGCAAAGGGTTCGGGTGGATCCCTCGGGGGCACCCGCCCTGGGATGCCTTGAGGGCAGTGCAGGCCGGGCCAGGAGCATGGGCGCCAGAGGCGGGTGTCGCCGGACCAGTCGGGTCTGTCCCAGGTTTCGCGAGGCCAGGTCTGTTGCAGGGCCTTTCCTCGTGGCTGGTCCATCCCCGCGGGGCTGGAGGGGCGAGCCTTTCAGTCCGGGCTGCCGGGCCTGGCCCGGTGACTTCGTGCGGGTTTGCGGATCCTTGGTGGAGTCACGGGCCGATCTTCCGGTCCGACGACCCGGTGGGGAAGTTGGCAGGCCTGCCCTTCGGGGCAGCAAGCGGCCGAGGACGGGTCCGCGAATGAGGGCTGAAACCTGGTTCCTGGCGTCCGGTGGTCCTCGGGTCGCCGGATTCCCTGGACCGCTCCGATCCGGACATTCCCAGGGGCCTGGCAGGCCCCCGAGGACCCGGAGCCGGGAGGGCGCCCCTGCCTTTGGGCATCGGCCGGTTTGAAGAGGTGCTCTTCGCATCCGCGGCGCGAGGGACCGGGACTCATCCCGGATGGTGGTTTGGGAACAGAAGTTCGGAAGGGGTCTTGCGCCATTTCTCGGCTCTGGAGATGGGCTCGCGCCCCCCTTTCGTCTCCTCCTCGGGTCGGACCTGAATCCGCCGCCTGGCGTGAGGACCGAGGGCCCGACTGGCGCGTTCGGGCCCCTCGGGTTATCATCACCCGGAAGGGCGCCCTGCCTGGAAGGGAGGCCCGGAGGAGAGACACATTGGCTCGGGTCCGTTCCGTCTACACATGCCAGCAGTGCGGGGGGCAGTCGGCCCGATGGCAGGGCAGGTGCCCGGAGTGCGGGGCCTGGAACTCGTTGCAGGAGGAACTGCTCGAGCGCAAGGCCCTGGGGATGGCCCTCTCCGCCGGGGCGGGAGCCTCTCCCGTGGCCATGGACAGCGTCGAATCGGCTCCCGAAGAGCGCTTCTCTTCGGGCCTGGATGAGCTGGATCGGGTCCTGGGTGGGGGCTTCGTCCAGGGCTCTCTGGTCCTCCTGGGAGGCCCCCCCGGCATCGGCAAATCCACCCTCCTGCTGCAGGTGGCCCGGCACCTGGCCTCCCGACGCCCTCCGGTCCTGTACGTCAGCGGCGAGGAGTCGCCCCGCCAGATCCGGCTGCGCGCCGAGCGCCTGGGCCCCGTCCCCGGCGATGTGCTCCTCCTGCCCGAGACCAGCCTGGAGGCCATCGAGGCCCGAATCCAGGAAGTCGGGCCGGGGCTGGTGATCGTCGACTCCATCCAGACCCTCTTCCGTTCCGACCTGGCTCCGGCGCCGGGAAGCGTGACGCAGGTTCGCGAGTGCGCCGCCAGCCTGATGCGCCTGGCCAAGACCCGAGGGGTCCCGGTGATCCTGGTGGGACACGTCACCAAGGGGGGAGAAATCGCGGGCCCTCGGGTTCTCGAGCACCTGGTGGATACCGTGCTGCACTTCGAGGGGCACGGGGTCCACAGCGTCCGGGCCCTGCGCTCGGTCAAGAACCGCTTCGGCGGCACCCACGAGGTCGGACTCTTCCAGATGGGAGCCCGGGGACTGGACCCGATCCCCGATGCCTCCCGTTTTTTCCTCTCTCAGCGGGCCCAGGGGACTCCCGGCACGGTCGTCTTCCCCTCCATGGAGGGAACCCGGCCGGTCCTGGTCGAGGTCCAGGCCCTGGTCGCCGAGAGCTTCCTGGCCGGCCAGGGGGTTGCTCCCACCCGAAGGGCAGTGGGGCTGGATGGGAATCGCCTGAGCCTGCTCCTGGCCGTCCTGCAGAAGCGGACCGGGGGCCTGGGCCTGCACCTGTGTGACGTCTACGCCAACGTGGCGGGCGGGATGCGCCTGTTGGAGCCGGCCCTGGATCTGCCCCTGGTCCTGGCCATCGCCTCGAGTCGGGCCAATCACCCTCTGGACCCGGGGCTGGCAGCCTGTGGCGAGGTCGGCCTGGGAGGCGAGATTCGGGCCGTCTCGGGCCTGGAAGTCCGCCTTCGGGAACTGGTCAAGCTGGGCTTCGAGCGCTGCCTGATTCCAGCACGCTCTCTTCCCGGTGAGGCGCTGGAGGGGCTGGGCGGCCTGAAGCTGCAGTCCGTGGCGACCCTGGCCGAGGCGCTCCGAGCCCTGGGCCTGCCGACCTCGGTCGAGCGCTCCGAGGCGGCCGGCAGGCCGGCGCGCAAGTCCCGCCCGAAAGACCCGCCGCCATCCCCAGGCGCCTGGCCCCCTCGGGCCGACCCCTTCTGAAGGAGATCCGCTGCGGGGAGGAAAGACCCGGGCAGGCGAAACTCTCTTCGGTTGCGCGCTGTGCCGTTCCGGGGGGAGTTGGGGTATTTCTATCCGGGCCGGCGTAGAAGGGCAGGTGACCAGCTTTGGCCAGGTGGATGCGGGGGATGTTCTACATCATCTTCGCCATCTTTGGCGGACTCTCGGGCTATAGCCTGGCGCAGCACACCTGGCAGGTCTTCGCCAGCAGCCTGCCCCCGGGCACCTTGTATGCAAACTTCGGTGCGCTGATCCTGCTGGGAATCCTGATCGGGATCACCGTCGCCCCCTGGCTTGCCAACCTGATGATCGGCCTGGTCGACCGCATCGCGGTGGCCCTCCAGGCGCTGCCCATCCAGGAGGTCCTGATGGGCTCGATCGGCCTGCTCTTCGGGCTGATCATCGCCTTCCTGGTCAACCTGGCCCTGCAGCAGATCAAGTTCGAGGTGATTCCCATCATCGGGGAATACCTGGGCCCCCTGGCCATCGTGGTCTCCACCCTCTTCCTGGGAACCCTGGGGGCCTACTTCGGGGGACGGATGGTCTTCATCCACAGCCTGAAGCAGTTGTTGGAGACCGGGGCCGCCGGTCGGGGCCAGCAGCGTCTGGTCCTGCTGGATACCAGCGTCGTGGTGGACGGGCGCATCATCGACCTGCGCGAGACGGGCTTCCTGGACGGGATGCTGGTGGTCCCCCGCTTCGTGCTGGGGGAACTCCAGCAACTGGCCGATTCCGAGGATGCCTCCAAGCGCAACCGGGGCCGGCGGGGTCTGGACCTGCTCAATGACCTGCGCAAGTCCCACAACATCCAGGTCAATGACCGCAACTACGACGAGCGTGGGGTGGATGCCAAGCTGATCCGCCTGGCCCAGGACCTGCACGCCCATCTGTGCACCACCGACTACAACCTGGCCAAGGTGGCCGCCGTGCAGGGAGTGAAGGTCCTCAACATCAACGAGCTGGCCAACGCGCTCAAGCCCGTGGTCCTGCCCGGGGAGCTCCTGGAGGTCAAGATCCTCCGCGAGGGCAAGGAATCCGGCCAGGGCATCGCCTATCTCGACGATGGCACCATGATCGTCGTGGAGGAGGGCCGCCGCCGCATCGGAGAGCAGGCCTTCGTCGAGATCACCTCGGTGGTGCAGACCGCGGCGGGGCGCATGTTCTTCTCCCGCTACCGGGGGAGCGCCGGCCGGAAGGGCGAGTCGCCTGAAGGGACCGGCCCTGAAGAGTCTTCCACCGAGTCCTCGGAAACCGAAGCCGAAACCTCCGCGGAGGCCGGTTCCGAGCGTCGCCGTCGACCGGCGCGCCCTGAAGGACGCCGGGGTCCCGACCGGGGGCGGAGGTCGCCTTGAACCTGCGGGTGGTGGTGACCGCGGCGGGCCAGGGCCGGAGGATGGGCGGGGGGAACAAGCTTCTGGTGCCTCTGGGGGGCGTGCCCATCCTGTTGCGCACCCTGCGGGTCTTTCAGGACCATCCGGGGGTCCGCGAGGTGGCCGTCTCGGCCCCGGCCGGGCAGGAGGAGGCCTATCGAGCGCTCTTCGAGAGTCACGGCCTGGACCGGGTCCGCCGGGTGGTCACCGGAGGAGCCGAGCGTCAGGATTCCATCTTCCAGGCCTTGCAGGCCCTGGCCCTGGAGCCCGGGGACCCGGTGGCCGTCCACGACGGGGCTCGTCCGCTGGTTTCGGCCGAACTCCTCGACCGTCTCTGCGCGGCCCTCGTGGGTTGGGACGGCGTGGTGCCCGGGGTCCCGGTCAAGGATACCATCAAGCGGGTCGACGAGCACGGCGAGGTCCTTCAGACCCTGGTCCGTTCTGAACTGGTGGCCGTGCAGACTCCCCAGGTCTTCCGCGCCGGGGTCCTGCTGGAGGCCTATCGCCGGGCCCGGTCCCTGGGGCACGTGGGCACCGACGACGCCTCGCTGGTCGAGTGGGCCCAGGGTCGGGTCCGGGTCATCCCCGGAGACCCTCGAAACCTCAAGATCACCACTGCCGAGGACCTCGTGCTGGCCGAGAGCCTCCTCGAGGTCGGGCCCGTGGGGGCGCCATGACCGAAAAGCCTGGCCAGCCGCTTGACGCCGAAGTCCAGGAACTTCAAGATTATCTCGACGAGGTGTTGCGCGACTACGAGCGTTACGTCGGAGAGATCGGGCGGTTGGGCTATGCTGCACCGCAACTGCTCTACTATCGGGACGAGGTCCAGGACCTGATGGAGGCCCTGGCCTCGGAGGCCGGGGTGGATCTCAAGCCCCGCTGGCAGAAGATTCGGGAACTGGACAACCAGGTCCGAGGCAAGACCGTCGAACTGGTCCGGGAGATGGGGCACGCGAACTTCAAGCAGTACCAGATCGTCAACAATCCACCCCAGACCCGCTGGTGGTGGTATCTCAACCGCACCACGGCCGATCCTGAGCCTTCCAAGGTTCCGATCTGGCAATGGTGGCGCCGATAGGGTATCTTCCTGCAAGACCATGCGCCGCGGCGGGGGACCGGAGGGCGCCGAAATCGGGAGGGGCAGAAGAAATGGAAGTGAGTCGCCGCGATTTCCAGGTCCTCCAGGAACGGGTCGGCCGCCTGGAGGGCAAGATCCATGCCATCGAGCAGCGCCTGAACGCGTTGGACAACCTGCTCAAGCCCGAGAACCTGGTGCGCAGGGTGCGCCAGGGAGAGCACGAGGAGAAGCGCCGGGCCGAGCGCGAGGACTTCTTCCTGCCTCCCCAGTAGGGTCAGATGCCCTCCGGACTCCACCGTGGCGGGCCAGGCCCTTGTCTGCTTCGTCATCCACCAGGATGGGGAACCGCGTCCTCCCACCTCGTGTTTTCTAGACGCTGGTGATCCGGCGCAGTCGGGCCACGGTGTCGGCCAGGGCCTGCACGGTCAGGTCCAGGTCCTCCTGGCGGGTGCTTCGCCCCAAGGAAAGTCGGAGCGAACCTTGGGCGTCGCGTCGGGAGAGGCCCATCTCGCGCAGCACATGGGAAGGCTCCGGCTCTCCGGTGGAACACGCCGAACCGGTCGAGACGCAGATTCCTGCGAGGTCCAGCCCCAGGATGATCGACTCGCCGTCCACCCCGGGGAAGGTCACGTTCGAGGTATTCGGCACGCGGCGGGCCTGGGCTCCGTTCAGCCGGATCCCGGGGATGGCCGAAACAAGTCGCTCCTCCAGGTGGTCGCGCAGTCCTTCCAGGCGCCGGCTCTCCTGGGCGGCATCCTGGACGGCCAGTTCCACGGCCTTGGCCAGGCCCACCAGGCCGGCCAGGTTCTCGGTCCCGGCGCGCAGGCCGCGCTCGTGGCTGCCTCCGGTCAGGATCGGCTGGAGCGGCGTCCCTTCGCGGACGATCAGCGCGGCCGCACCCCTGGGCCCGTAGAGCTTGTGCCCCGAGAGGCTGACCAGCCCCGCCCCCAGATCCCGGAGGCGGAAGGGCAGCCTGCCCGCGGTCTGGACCGCGTCGACGTGGAAGGGGATCCCCCGTCGGGCCGCCATCCCGGCGATCTCCTCGACGGGCTGGAGCACGCCGGTCTCGTTGTTGGCGTGCATCACGCTGATCAGGATGGTCTGGTCGGTCAGGCTTCGGTGCAGGGCCTCGATGTCCACGACGCCTTGCGGGTCCACCGGAACGCGGGTGATCCGGAAACCCTCCTCCTCGAGGGCGTCGCACGTGTGCAGCACCGCGTGGTGCTCGATGGCGGTGGTCACGATGTGGTCGCCCCGCGCGCGCAGCGCCCGGGCCACGCCGCGCAGGGCCAGGTTGTCCGCTTCGGTTCCGCTGGAACAGAAGACCACCTCGGAGGGTCCGCACCCCAGGCTCTCGGCGATCCGCTCGCGGGCCCGCTGCATGACCAGGCGGGCCTGGTTCCCAAGGCTGTGGGGGCTGGAAGGGTTCCCCCAGTGCTCGCGCAGGCAGGTTGCCATGGCCTCCAGGACCTGCGGATGAAGGGGCGTGGTGGCGTTGTGGTCCAGGTAGATCACGGCCGGGTGGCCTTCTGCTGGAGTCGCTTTTCCCTGTCCTCCAGGGCGGCCTGCAGGGCCCGGACCCCCAAGAGCGAGCAGTGCCTCTTGTGCTCGGGGATGCCCCCCAGAAGCTGGATGACGTCGTCGTCGGTGATCCTCCGGGCCTCCCCCAGCGTCCTTCCCTCGGCCAGGGTGGTCAGCGCGCTGCTGGTGGCGATGGCGCCAGGACAGCCGAAGGACTTGAAGGCGATCTTCTGGATGCGCTCGTCGCTCACCGAGATCCACAGCTTCATCTGGTCCCCGCAACCGGGGTCGCCGACCAGCCCGAAGCCGTCGGTCTCCTCCTCCGAGAGTTCGCCGACGTTGCGCGGGTTGACGAAGTGTTCCAGCAGCGCCTTGGTGTAGGGCAGCGCGGGGCCGTGGCCCGGCTCGCCTTCGGTCTTTGTCTCCCTCTCCATGATGGTCTTCGGGTCTCTCCTTCTGCAGGGCGACCATCTCGTGATGGTGTCCATGGGTCTTCATCAAGCAGCCCGGCCCGGCCCGGCCCGGTGCGGGCGGGGCCCTGAAGGGCTGGGCGGACGGGTCTCTGAAGGGCTGGGCGAAGGGCCGCCCGCGGCGGGTATACCAGCAGGACTCGGCTCTTCCTGCCGCCCGGAGAAGGCCTGGCCCTCGTCGCACCCCGGCGGCGACCTCCGTCTTGCGCCCCCCGCTGGCCTGGTGTACCCTGGCGACATGCGTCGCGAGACCCGCCAGCGCAAGCTCCTGCGCCAGGTTCTCCAGGAGGCGGATCGTCCGCTCTCCCCCCAGGAGATCCTCGACGCCGCCCAGGATCGCCTGCCCGGCCTGGGCCTGGCCACGGTGTACCGCAACGTCAAGGCCCTTCTGGAGGACGGTCTCCTGCAGGCCGTCGAGCTTCCCGGTGAGGGTCTGCGCTACGAGGTGGCGGGCAAGCACCACCACCACCACTTCCACTGCCGGGAGTGCGGGAAGGTCTTCGAGGTCTGGGGATGCCCGGGCAACCTGTGCCCCCTGGCCCCTCCCGAGTTCCAGGTGGAGAGCCACATGATCGTGCTGTACGGGCGCTGTGCCGGGTGTGGGCGCCAGGGCGGACAGGAGGCGGCCTCCCCGGCTGCGAAGGGCCCGAACCCATGCCTGGACCCCGGCTGCTCCGGAACCTGCGAACGCTAGGGCTGTACCTGCTCCTGGCAGGCCTGGCCCTCTTCGCCACCGTTCCCTTCCTGTGGTTGTTGTCGACCTCCTTGAAGTCGGGGGACGTGTTCACGTCTCGGGGCCTGCTGGACCTGATCCCCCGGGAACCGACCCTGGAATACTACGTCCGCCTGCTGGGCATGAACGAGCAGCTTCCCCTGCTCGCCTTCTTCTGGAATACCGCGGCGATCTGCCTGTGGGGGGTGGTCCTGGAGGTCAGCCTGGCCTCCCTGGCGGCCTACCCCCTGGCCCGGATGGAGTTCAAAGGGAAGACCCTGGTCTTCGCCGCCCTCCTCGCCACCATGATGCTGCCGACCCAGGCCAACATGATCGTGAACTTCGTCACCATCCGCTGGTTGGGCCTCTTCGACACGCTGGCCGCGGTGGTTCTGCCGGCCGCCACCAGCGTCTTCGGGATCTTCCTGATGCGCCAGGCCTTCCTGGTGGTGCCCCGCGAACTCGAGGATGCCGCCCGGATCGACGGATGCGGCGAACTGGGAATCTTCTGGCATGTCATGCTTCCCCTGAGCCGGGCCGCCCTGGGGACCTTGGCCCTCTTCGCCTTCGTCTCCCACTGGAATTCCTTCCTCTGGCCCCTGGTGGTCCTCAAGTCCGCCGAGCACTATCCCTTGAGCGTGGGCATGGCCTACATGGCCGAGACCTTCGACTCCGATTTCCGCCTGGTGGCGGCCGGCTCGGTGGCCGGAATGCTGCCGATCCTGCTTCTGTTCCTTCTTGTCCAGAAGCAGTTCATCCGGGGGATCACCGCCGGGGCCGTCAAGTAGGTGGCGGATTCAGGGGGGAGGCGAGATGCCTGAGCTCCACGGCACCCGGGGTCCATTCCAGGGGGGAGCCCTGGTCCTGGCCGCCGGACTCTCGGTCCGCATGGGCCGGCCCAAGGCCTTGCTCCCGTTCCAGGGAGGCACCTTCCTCAGCGTGATCCTCGAGCGGCTCCGAGGGCTGGAGTTGCCCCTTCTGGCGGTTGTGCGTGGTCCGGACCTGATCCTGCCCGAGGACGTTCTGGGTGGGGTGCCGGTCCTGGTGAATCCGGAGCCCGAGACGGGGCCCATCGGTTCGATCCAGGCGGGGCTGGCCGCGGGCTTCGGCGATCTGCCCTGGCTCCTGGCGGTGCCGGTGGATCACCCGGCGGTCCTCCCCCAGACCTTTCGAACCCTGGCTGGTGCCGCCCAGGCGGGAGGGGCCCACCTCTTCGTCCCCTCCTTTCGGGGGCGGCGCGGCCACCCGGTGGTCTTCACTCAGGCCTGCTACGAGGATCTGCTTCGGGTCCCCCGGGGAGAGGGAGCCCGCTGGGTGGTCGGGCGCCATCGGCACCTCCGGATGGAGATCCCCGTCGAGGATCCCGGGATCCTGCGCAACGTCGACACCCCGGAGGAGTATCGGCGGCTGCTTGGGGAGGATCCGGGTTGAGGCCTCGCTTGACCCGCCCGCACTTCGGGGGGCGAGGCTCCGCCCGGGCAGGGTGGGCGCCTGCGGCACAGAAGCCAGGAACCCGGCCACCCCCGGATCTTGAAGGAGTCGTTCCAAGCCCATGACAAGTTTCGTCCTGAACTCCCGCGTCGTGCACACCGAGCAGCCTCCGGGCACGGTCATGCTGGACTTCGTCCGGAACGCCTCCGGCCTGACCGGCACCAAGGAAGCCTGCCGCGAAGGGGAGTGCGGGGCCTGTTCCGTGCTGGTGGGCTCTCCGGGCCCCCAGGGCCTGGTCTACCGGGCGGTGGCCTCGTGCCTTCTGCCCCTGGGGGATGTCCAGGGCTGCCACGTGGTGACCGTGGAGGGGCTCTCGGAGGGCCCCCTGACCCTGGTCCAGGAGCAGATCCTCGAGCACAGCGCCTCGCAGTGCGGCTTCTGCACCCCGGGAATCGTGATTTCCCTGACGGGATTCTGCTTGAGCGCCAGGTCCTTCTCCTTCCAGGAGTCCCAGGACGCCCTGGACGGCAACCTGTGTCGCTGCACGGGATACGTGGCCATCCGCGACGCGGCCCGGGCCCTCTGCGAGCGTCTGGAGGGGGTGGAGCCCGACCCGGCCGTCCGGGTCGCCACCCTGGTGGAGGCGGGGGTCCTGCCCCCGGGATTCCTGGAGGTTCCGGCCCTCCTGGAGGGTTTGGAGAACCCTCAGGAGCCTCCTGTCGCGGGGGGCGCCCCGCCGGTGCTGGTGGCCGGAGGGACCGATCTCTTCGTCCAGAGGCCCGAAGAGCTGCTGGAGGCGCCTCTGGAGTTCCTGTCCCGACACCGGGAACTGGACTTCATCCGGGTCGAGGGCGGCGTCTTGAAGGTGGGAGCCGCCGTGACCCTGGAGGATTTCCGCCTCTCGGAGATCGTGCACCGCTTCTTCCCCAGCATGCGTGAGGACCTGCTGCTCCACTCCTCGACGATCCTGCGCAACCGGGCCACCCTGACCGGGAACATCGTGAACGCCTCGCCGGTGGGTGACGTGACGATCATGCTGCTGGCCCTGGATGCCTCCCTGGAGATCCGGACTCGCTCGGGCCAGACCCGGCGCGTCCCCCTCTCGGAGTTCTTCCAAGGCTACAAGCAGTACGACCTGGCCCCCGGCGAGTGGATCGTCGAGATCCACCTTCCCCTGCCTCCCCCGGGGACGCGCTTCAACTTCGAGAAGGTCTCCAACCGCGAGATTCTCGACATCGCCGCGGTGAGCACGGCCATGCGGCTGATCCTGGCCCCCGACGGGACCATCCAGGACCTGCGCCTTTCGGCAGGCGGGGTGGCACCGGTCCCTCTCCTGATCCGGGGCCTTGAGGGGTTCCGAGGGCGGAGCCCTGAGGGCGAGACGGCGGGTCTCCTGGCCCGCCACGCGGTCGAGGCGATCTCGCCGATCAGCGATATCCGCGGCTCGGCCACCTACAAGAAATTGCTGATGGGCCAACTGGTGCGGGCCCATCTCTCCGCGGAGGTGCTGTCGTGAAGAACGTGGACATGGGGATGCACGTGCGGGGGACCTCCCGGTTCGTCGACGACCTGCCGACTCCGGCGGGCTGTCTGCACGCCGCCCTCTTCACCTCGCCCGTGGCCCGCGGCCGGATCCGCTCGCTGGACCTCCAGGAGATGGCAGGTTCCCCGGGAGTGGTGGCCGTCTACACCCATCGGGATGTGCCCGGGCTCAATGAGGTCGGCCACGTCCTGCACGATCAGCCCTTGCTGGCCGTGGATCAGGTGGAGTACCGCGGCCAGCCCATCGCGATGGTGGTGGCCGAGACCTGGTCGGCGGCCTGGCAGGCGGCGGCCCGGGGGCGGGCCGACATCGAGGAACTTCCCGCCGTCTTCGACCCGCGCGAGGCCCTCGCCAAGGGCATGATCCACGGCCAGAAGCGGATCCTGGTCAGCGGGGACCCCGACGCCGCCTTCGAGACGTGTCGCCACGTCGTCCAGGGCAGCCTGGCCAGCGGGCCCCAGGAGCACTTCTACTTCGAGACCCAACGGGCCCTGGCCCTCCCCACCGAGCACGACACGATCCAGGTCCACGCCAGCACCCAGTCTCCGGGCGCCTTCCATCGTCACCTGGCCGAGGTCCTGGGGATCCCCATGCACAAGGTGGAACTGGACATCCGCCGCCTGGGAGGGGGGTTCGGCGGCAAGGAGTCCACGGCGGTCTGGGTCGTGGCCCCCGCCATGGCGGCCTTCCTTCTCAAGAGGCCGGTCAAGCTGGTCCTGCCTCGGAACCACGACATCGCCACTTCCGGCAAGAGGCACCCCTACGAGTTCGACTACCGGATCGGGCTGGACGACGAGGGGCGGATCCTGGCCTACGAGGTGGATCTGCTCCAGCACGCCGGGGCCTGCGCCGACATCTCGCTGGCCGTCCTGGGGCGCTCCTTCCTGCACGCCTCGGGCGCCTATCGGATCCCGAATATCCGGGTCCAGGCCGTGAGCTGCCGGACCAACATCCCGCCCAACAACGCCTTCCGGGGCTTCGGCGTGCCCCAGGGGACCTTCGCCATCGAGGCGGCGGTGACCCACGCCGCCGAGGTCATGGGGGTGCCGGCCGCGCAGATCAAGCTCAAGAACCTGGCAGAGGACGGGGATGTCCTGCCCTTCGGCATGGTGCTGGAGAACACGAACTCCAGGCGCTGCTGGGAGACCCTGGATGCCCGGGTGGACCTGGCCGGGCGCCACGCGGCGGTGGCCGAGTACAACCGCACCCACAACCAGACCCGGCGCGGTCTGGCGGTGATCCCCGTCTGCTTCGGCATCTCATTCGCCCAGACGGCCCTGAATCAGGCCGGAGCGCTGGTCAACCTCTTCGTGGACGGCAGCGTGGAGGTCAGCACCGGGGCCGTGGAGATGGGCCAGGGGGTCAACACCAAGATCCAACTGGTGGCTGCCCGGACCCTGGGGATCGCTCCGGACCGGGTCCGGGTCCACACGACCAACACCTCCCGGGTCCCCAACGCCTCGCCCACCTCGGCCAGCACGGGGGCGGACCTCAACGGGATGGCCACGAAGTACGCCTGCGAGGAGCTGCGGACCCGCCTGTGCCGCTACGCCGGGCAGCACCTGGGACACGAGGACCTCGAGCAGATCTCGATCCGCGACGGGGTCGTCCATCTGGCCGGCAAGCCCACCGAGTTGCGCTGGGAGAAGCTGGTGGCCGCTGCCCAGTGGGCCCGGGTCGATCTGTCCAGTCACGCCTTCTACGCAACCCCCGACCTGCATCTCGATCCCAGGACCGAGCGGGGGCGCCCCTTCGCCTACTACAGTTGCGGAACCTCGTTGACCGAGGTCCTGCTGGACTGCGTGCGGGGGACCTACCGGGTGGAATCGGTCGAGGTGGTCCACGACGTGGGCCGCTCCCTGTCCGAAGTGATCGACCGGGGCCAGGTGGCCGGCGGCGTCGTGCAGGGGATCGGCTGGTCCACCGTCGAGCAGCTTCGCTATGGCCCCGACGGTCGGGTCCTGACCGGGGCCAATGCCTACAAGATCCCCGACCTGAAGTCCCTGCCCCCCCATTTCTCGGTGACCCTGCTGGAGAACTCGGAGAATCCCTACGCGGTCTGCAATTCCAAGGCGGTGGGAGAGCCGCCCCTGATCCACGGTCTGGGGGCCTACTTCGCCTTGTTGGATGCCCTGCGCAGCGTGCGCCGGGACAAGGCGCTGCCCTCCTTGCCCCTGACTCCCGAGAAGGTCTTCATGTACCTGCACGGTTGACCCCAGGTCGGGGAAGGGCCTTGAGGTTCAGCCCTGGGAGCCCAGGGGGTTGTAGTAGCGGAAGCGCTCGCCATCCCGGTGCACCTCGGGGGTCCAGCGGTAGGTCCTTTCGTCCCCGGCCTGGTTGCGCCAGGTCACCACCACGGCGTAGCTGCGGCCCAGGGGGGCGCCGGAGCAGTTCAGCTCAAAGTTCGCATCGCCCACGTCGGTCCACCAGGTCTTCTCCCAGCGCCGGTGGTAGTTCCCGTATTCCCATGCCTCGATCCGGTAGACCCAGTAGCGGTTCTCCTGCTCCTGACCGACCGCGAAGGGGTAGGCGATCACCGTGAAGGTGCCGCTGGTCTCGACCGAGCGCGCCCCCACCTCGGGTCCTGAGGTGGGGGAGAGCGAGACCTGCAGGGTCCGGGTGGCCCCCGCCTCGATTTGGACCTGGCCGCTGGCGCTCTTGTAGCCGGGCAGGGTGATATAGGCCTTCATGGGTCCTGCGGGCAGATGGTCGATGCGGAAGGCCCCGTTCACGTCGCTCAGGGCGCCCTGGCCGTCGTCGAGGTGGATCTGGGCCTGGGAGAGCAGTCGCCCGTCGGTGGAGACCACCTGCCCCACCAGGGAACCCGTGATCGGGGGCCTGGGAGCGGGCTGGGGAGCCGGCGCGCCCACCTCCAGGGGCAGGCTGTTCCCGGGATGGCGATCCACCATGATCCGGAGGTCGCCCGAAGAGGCCCCCGCCGGGACCCGGAACTTCACACGGGTCGGGCTCCACTCCACGATCTCTTCAGGCTGGATCGGGAGGCCTGCCAGGGAGAGGGCTCCGCGCCCCGGGGCGCCCAGGCCCTGGCCGACGAGGGCCACGACCTGTCCGGGAGAGGCCTTGGGCGGGGTGACGCGCTCGATCCGGGGGACCCCTCCCTCGGGAGGCGACTGGTTCCAGTTCAGGTCCATCTCCGTCCAGCAGAAGAAGGCCCCGATCTGGCTGGGCCCGAAGACCTCGCCGGGGCTGCGCAGGTCGACCGCGACCCACTCGGAACCCCGGGAGGCGTAGCCGGTGGAGAAGATCCAGGCCCGTCCTGGCGAGGTCTCGGGACTGGCCACCTGGGCCGGCCGGGCGGTGGTGCCTCCCGGCCGGGTCAGCGTGAGGTTCTCCCGGCGGATCGGGCCCTGGAAGGGCGCGGCCAGGAGGTTCCAGCCGGCATAAAGCCGGGTGGTTCGGAGCAGACCCTCGGCCGGAGGGCCGGCGAACTCCACCAGACCGGGGGCATCGCAGAAGGCGAGGTAGGCCTGCCCGGGGTCCACCTGCTCGGGGTGATGGACCGCGTCGATCTCCTCCAGCCCTGCGGGTCCCCGGTGGAGCAGCACCCGGTCCAGACCCCGAAGGGCCTCCAGGCGGCCCACCGGGAAACTGATCAACTGCCAGCCCGCGCTGGTCTGCACCTGCTGGACCGGCCAGCGGGAGTTCGCCGGGTCGGGAGCCTGGGGAGACCGGGCCAGGAGAGGGGGAGGCTGGGCGGGCAGGCCCGGGATCCGGGTGGGGTCCAGGGCTTCGGGGGGAGTGGCCGCCGCCGGAATCAGCAGGACCAGCCAGAGGGCCAGGAAGAGGAGGACCGGGCGGAGTCGGGACATGGTTGGAAGTTCCGCGCACGCCGGAGGATCCCCTGTGGCCTCCCCCTGGTCTCCGGGCCTACTCCGGCATGGGCTGACCGGTCAGGGCGGCAAAGAGGCGGATCAGCGAGGCTTCCATCTTCTTCTCCAGCTCCTCGGCCCGGTCCCGGGGCAGGCGTCCCCCGTAGCCTGATCCCCGGACGCAGATCGCCTTGCGCTCGGAGTTCACCTCGAAGGACTTCAGCTCCAGATAGCCGCCGATCTCATCCCAACTGACGGCCAGCTCGTGGGAGGTGACGGCCAGGACCCGGCCGGTCAGGACATCTCCCTCCCAGAGGACCAGCCGGACCGGGTCGCCGACCTTGCCGATCGAGCCCTCCCGGGCCAGCCAGAGCGAGAGCCCCTCGGCCTGCTGGTAGTGATGCATGAGCTGCTCGTTGCGGTAGGGCGCCGCCAGGAGGGCGAAGAAGCCGGTGCGGTCCTGCCCCCAGTAGTTCTCGAGGTACAGCTTGAGGATCGAAAGCGACATCTCCCAGCCGGACTCGGCGTCGCCGGCGCCCTCCTGGCCCTCGGCCCCGGGACCCGTCTCGACCACCTCGACCTGAGAGCCGACCCCATAGGGGCGCACCGAGATCGTCAGGGTCTGGGTGCCCATCCCCGGGACGGCGGCCTTCAGGACCACCTTCCGGGGAGGCTGGACCTCGGGCAGCGAGTACTCCACCGAGAAGCCGAAACGCTCCCAGGTCATCTGGAGCTTGCTGCCCGAGCCCGGCCACCCGGTCACCTTGTCGCAGAACCAGCGCGAGAGGTGTTCGGGTTCGGTCCAGGCGTCGAAGGCCCGCTCGGGAGGGGCGGAGGTGATGGTGGCTTTGCGGATGGATGGCACGTGCACGGGGACCTCTTCGGGAGGGCGGGCCGGTTCCCTATCGCGCGTTGCCAGGAGCCCCCGGGGGCAGCGAGAAGCAGCCCGCCATGCTGGACTCCCTCTTCCACGCCTCGGTCCCTCCCTACCTGCAGGGTCGGGTGGCTCCCGGCGAGACCGTGACCCTGCGCCTGCGCGCCGATTCCGAACTGGAGCTTGGCGGGGTCTTCCTGCGGACCGCGCCGGAGGGCGAGCAGGTCATGACCCCGGCGCGGCTTGAGTCTCGGGAGGGTTGTTGCCAGTGGTGGGAGGTCGCGGTGGAGTTGAGCGTCCCGCGCCTGGGCTACCGTTTCCTGGTCCAGACCTCCCAGGGACCCTGGTGGCTTTCGGCGGCGGGGGTCACCCGGCACACCCCCACCGATGCCACGGATTTCCGGCTGGTCCCCGCGCATCCCGGCCCGCGCTGGGTGCCCGAGAGCGTCTTCTACCAGATCTTTCCGGATCGCTTCGCAGTGGGCAATCCGGAGAACCGTGTTCGCGAGGGCGAGTACCTGTTGGACGGCGAGCCCGTCCTGGCGCGGCGCTGGGAAGAACCCCCCACCCCTGGAGCCGGCGCCCGCGAGTTCTACGGGGGCGACCTTCCCGGGATCACCTCCCGCCTGGACCACCTGCAGGAGCTGGGCGTGAACGCCCTGTACCTCAACCCGATCTTCACCGCGCCCAGCAACCACAAGTACGATGTGGCCGATTACGAGAACGTCGATCTCCGCCTGGGGGGAAATCGGGCCCTCGTCGACCTGCGCCGGGCCCTCCAGGAGCGGGGGATGCGCCTGGTCCTGGACGTGGTGCCCAACCACTGCGGGGTCGAGAACCCCTGGTTCCAGCGGGCCCAGGCCGACCCCGATTCGCCCGAGGCCGGATTCTTTACCTTCCGCAAGCATCCCCACGACTACGAGTGCTGGCTCGGACATCGCTCGTTGCCCCGGTTGGACTACCGCAATCCGCTCCTTCTCGAGAGGATGGTCTCGGGCCAGGAGGCCGTGCTGCGGCGCTGGCTCCGTCCGCCCTTCAGCCTGGACGGGTGGCGCCTGGACGTGGCCAACATGCTGGCCCGGCAGGGTCTGAGCCAGATGGGCCACAAGGTCGGTCGGGCCATCCGCCGGGCCATCAAGGCCGAGAACCCCGAGGCCTGGATCCTGGGCGAGCATTTCTTCGACGGGACCGCTCACCTTCAGGGCGAGGAACTCGACGGGGTGATGAACTATCGGGGCTTCATGATCCCCTTGTGGCAGTGGCTGGTCGGCTCGGATCTGGCCGGCTTCGAGGGCAGGCCCTGGGGGGATCGGACCTTCCTGCCCACGGCCTCGCTCGCGGCGCAGTGGACGGCCTTCCGGGCGGCGGTTCCCGAGAGCCTGGCCTTGCAGAACATGAACCTGCTGGGCAGTCACGACACCCCGCGGGTCCTCTCCATGGCGGGAGGGGATCGCCGCCTGGTCCAGGTGGCTGCCGCGATTCTCTTCACCTGGCCGGGAACCCCGTGCCTCTTCTATGGCGACGAGGTGGGACTGGGGGGAGGGGGCGCCCCGGACTCCCGGCTTCCCATGCCCTGGGAGCCGGTCCGCTGGGACCTGCAGACCCTGGACTCCTTCCGGCGCCTGTGCCGGCTGCGCCGAAGGCATGAGGCCCTGAGCCGGGGGGCGGTCCAGGTCCTCCTGGCCGAAGGGGGAACCCTGGCCTTCCTGCGCGAGAGTCCCGAAGAGAGGATCGTGGTCGTGGCCTGCCGCGTGGGGGCCTCCCGCGAAGGCCAGGGGCTCCCCGTCCGAGCCGGCGGGATCTCCGACGGGACCCGTTTCCGGGGAGCCCTGGGTGGAGGGGCGCTGCGGGTCCAGGGGGGGCGCCTGGACGGGGTGCCGGCCGCCCCCGGGGCCGAGATCTGGATCGAGGAGCGCGGCTGAGGCGGGGCCTGGGAGCGGGAACACCGACCCGACCTCGAAGAGAGTCGCTCGAAGCCAAGGCCCCTTCTGGAGGTTGCCCTGAGTCCGTCCGCGTCCGAGTCCGCCCGAGACCCCCTGCGCCGGCTCGTGCAGGGGCTGGAGCGGGGAATGCGCTACTTGACCGAGTCCCCCCCGCCCGAGGTGGACCGGACCCCCCGTGAACCGGTCGAGCGCTTCGATCTGGTGACGGTCTCGCGCTTCCAGGGAGGCCCGACGCGCCATCGCGTCCCGGTCCTGCTGGTCCCGGCCCTGATGATCAAGCCCTATCTCTTCGATCTCCGGCCCGGCCACAGCCTGGTCGAGTCCCTGCTGGCGCGGGGCTTCGACGTCTTCGTGGTGGACTTCGGGGTCCCCGACGAGGCCGACGCCCATCTGCGGATCAGCGATTACGTCTTCTCGTTCCTGCCCCGGGCGCTGGAGGCGGTCTCCCGGGCCAGCGGTTCGCCGGCGACCACCCTGCTGGGCTACTGCACCGGGGGGCTCTTCGCTTTGTTGAACGCTGCGGCCCGTCAGGACCAGGTGGCCAACCTGGTCCTGCTGGCCTGCCCGATGGACTACGAGAAGATGGGGCTGATCAGCTTCATCACGCGCCGCTACCAGCGCCAACTCCACGCCCTTCTGGATCGCCTGGGCTATGTCCCCGGGTTCGTGCCCAGCCTGGCGGTGGACGTGGCGGATCCCCTGGGCGGGCTGACGCGGTATTCCGATCTCTTCCTCTCGGTCTGGGACCGGGAGTATCGCAAGGGTCGCCAGGCCCTCAACCACTGGCTTCACGACCTGGTCCCCGGTCCACGGGACGCCTGGAAGGAGTTCCTGGACACCTTCGTGGTCGGCAACGCGCTTGTCGAGGGTCGGGTGGAACTGGCTGGCCGGACCCTCCATCTCAAGGACGTCCGCTGCCCCCTGCTGGCCCTGGTCGGGCGCCGGGACCCCATCGCCACTGTGGCCTCCGCCCGCGAGATCGTCGAATTGGTGGGCAGCCCCGACCGGACCTTCCGGGTGGTCCCCGGGGGGCATGTGGGGATCGTGGCGGGCTCCTCCGCTCCCCAGACCACCTGGAGACTCCTGGAGGACTGGCTGGAGAGGCGATCCCAGGAACGCGGCCGGGGTTCCCGACCGGGCTCCTAGGGATTCGGGGGGACCCTCGGAGGAGGGGGAGGAGTCGGCGCGGGGGGAGGAGTCGGCGCAGGAGGAGGAGTGGGGGAGGGCGGCGTCGCGGCCGGAGGTCGGGGGCCGGGAAGGGTCGTCTCGATCTCGAGGGTGGGGCGAGGCGCGTCCGCAACCCGGGAGACGAAGACCCCTGCATCGCCGGAGGCCGGGCCCTGCCCTCCGGCTGGCAGGCTCACCCGGGCCGAGCGCTCGCCCACCCCGGGGTTGCTGATCCGGAAATGCACGTGGCGCTCCTTGGCCCAGGCGGCCGGAGGACCCTGGACCGTGTGGAACTCGACCTGGCCGCTGGCGTCGGTCTCCTCCCAACCCCGGCAGAAGTCCTCGGGCGGCTCGCTATAAGAACCCTCCGGGCCGGCGTGCCAGACCTCGACGCGGGCTCCCGGGAGGGGGCGGCCTTGAAGATCCCGCACGGTGAAGCGCAGCGCCAGGGGAACCCCTTGAAGCCCGCCGTGGATCTCGGTGCGCCGTGGGCTGCCGGGTCGATAATGCGGCGGGACCTCCGGCGGGGGCGGGGGGCCCTGGGGAGCCGGACCCGCGGGCCTCGGAGGAGGGGGAGGAAGGGGGCTTGCCGGGCCTGCCGGCTGCCCGCGGCGTTCCAGGTAGGCCAGGCCCGCGCCCAGCAGGGCCACCGCCATCACCACCAGGACGAGTTCCAACAACCTTCTTCGCATCCCGGGGTCTTCGACGCGGG
>JALHDH010000046.1:0-16768 GCA_022839105.1 bacterium | reverse complement strand
GGGAGCTCGGAACCCCTCAAGAAGCAGGCGCCGGGGGCTTGGAGAGGTCGGACCCTGGTGGGTCTGCGCCGCGCGCGATCTGGAGGGTCTGACCGCCACTCCCCGAAGTCCCGCCCCATGAACACGCTGTTGATCCGCAACGCTTCGCTTGTGGCGACGTTCGATGTCGCCGGACGCCGCATCGAGAACTGCGACATCCTGGTCCGGGGGAACCGGATCGAGGAGATCGGCCAGGACCTGAAACCCGGCTCGGTCGATCGGGTGATCGACGCCTCGGGGATGCTGGTGCTTCCGGGCATGGTGAACTGCCATCATCATATGTACCAGACCCTGACCCGCAACATCCCCATCGTCCAGGAGGCGGAACTCTTCCCCTGGCTGGTGCACCTGTACGAGGTCTGGCGCGAATTGACCCCGGAAGCCCTCTACTGGAGCACGATGGTGGGGATGGGCGAGCTGCTCCTGACGGGCTGCACGACCACCGCCGACCACTTCTACCTCTTCCCCGAGCACTGCCCCGACGACCTCTTCGATCAGCAGGTCCGGGCGGCCCGCAAGCTGGGAATCCGCTTCCATCCCACCCGGGGCTCGATGTCCCGGGGCAAGGCCCAGGGAGGCCTGCCGCCCGACGACGTGGTGCAGACCGAGGAGGCGATCCTTCGGGATTCCGAGAGGGTGATCCGGGCCTTCCACGATCCCGACCCGCTGGGCATGGTCAAGATCGCCCTGGCCCCCTGTTCGCCTTTCTCGGTGACCCCCGGCCTGATGCGCGAGACGGTGGCCCTGGCCCGCCGCTACGGCGTGCGCTGCCACACCCACCTGGCCGAGACCCGGGACGAGGACGCCTACTGCGAGAAGATCTACGGCAAGAGGCCCTACGATGTGATGGAGGAGTACGGCTGGGTGGGCTCCGACATCTGGTTCGCCCACTGCGTCTTCCTCAACGCCGACGAGATCCGCCGGGCGGCCGAGACCGGCACCGGGGTGGCCCACTGCCCGGTCTCCAACCTGCGCCTGGGCTCGGGAATCGCCCCCATCCCTGAGATGTTCGAGGCCGATGTCCCCGTGGGCCTGGGCGTGGATGGAAGCGCCAGCAACGACTCCTCGGACATGCTCGGCGAGGTGCGCACCTGCATGCTGATCCACCGCCACCGGACGGGCGTGGCCTCGATGTCCGCCGAGCGGGCCCTGACCCTCGCCACCCGGGGTGGAGCCCGGGTCCTGGGCTATCCGGACCTGGGGCGCCTGGAACCCGGAGCGGGAGCCGACCTGGTCGGGATCTCGCTGAGGCGCCTGGGCTACGCCGGAGCCCTGCATGACCCGGTCGCCGCCGTGGTCTTCTGTGGGGACTCCCACATCGTGGACTTCTCGGTGGTCAACGGCGAGGTGGTCGTCGAGGGCGGGCGCCTGGCGAGGATCGACGAGGACGAGCTCTGGCAGGAGGCCAATCACTGGTCCCGCCTGATGCTGGAACGGGCCGAGAAGCGCACGGGCGTGGATTTCCGGCGCAAGGATGGCCCGGGCCTCTTCGTGCCGCGCCCCGCCCAGGAGGCCGGAGTCTGAGGACTCCGGAGCGGTCCGGCCCGGGTCCTGGAGACGGGGCCCGGGTCGGGTGAGCCAGCCGAACGCTTCGGCCGGGTCTCGTCCCCCAGGCGAGGCAGGGGGGGGCTCACCCGATCGGCTCCCGGTCGGGGGGACCGCAGCCGGCTCGGGCTTCTGGTTCCTGGCCCTGGCGCTTCTCGCCCTGGTGCCCTCGCTCCCGGTCCTCTCCCGGTTGGGGACCTGGTTCTTCGGGTTCGCCGGGGAGGGACGCGGAGAGTTCGAGAACTGGTTCTGGCTCCATTGGTGGATGGGGCGCCTGATCGAGTTCCATGCCCGGGACGCGGCGGATCTGCTGGTCCTGCCGATCCGAATCCTCGACATGGCGCGGGATCTGGATATCGGCAACATGGCCGACACGCTCTTCGTCTCCTTCCCCCTGCAGGCCATCCTGGGGAATCCCGCTTCCCACAACGTCAAGATCCTCTTGATCCTGGTGGGGAACGCCCTGGCTGCGGGGGTCCTGGCCCGAGCCCTGGGAGCGCGGTCTGAGGCCCTCTTCGTCACGGCCGCAGGCCTGGCCCTGTCCCCCTTCGTCTGGATCCAGGTCCAGGAGTGCCGGATGGCCCAGGCCATCCTGGCCTTCGTCTTCCTGGGAGCGGCCGCCTGGCTGAGGCTCCTCGAGCACCCCACTCCCCGGCGCGGTCTGTGGTTCGGCTTCCTGCTCGGCCTGGCGCTGGTCTTCTACTGGTACTATGGCCTGTGGCTGGGCATGTGGTGCCTGCTGACCCTGGCGCCCTCGCGTCGACTCCTTCCGGCGCTCGTCGTGGCCGGCCTGGTGGCCGCTTCCGTCAGCCTGCCCTTCCTGGCTCCCTATCTCCAGGGCGAGGGTTCCAAGAGCCCCGTGCCCCTGGGGCACTCCTTCCCGGCATTGCGGGACCTGGAGCGCTATCCTCCGGGGCAGCTCGGTCCCATCGGGCCTTCCCTGGCCCTCTCCCAGTCCATGTCGCCCGCGTGGCCACTGGATCCCCGCCAGCCCTATGGCTTCAGCCTGGTCTGGCTGGCCCTGGCCCTGCTGGGAGTCGGGAAGGCTTCCCGGCGCTGGTTCCTGCCGGCGACGGTCTTCTGGCTCTTGACCCTGGGGCCTTATCTGCGCTGGGGGGAGGACTTCGTCGATCTGGAACTGCCCTACGCCTGGCTGTACCGGTGGGTCCCCGCCTGGAGCCGGCTCTTCTGGCCATGGCGGATGACTCCGTTCGTCTTCATGTCCCTGGCGCCGCTGGTCCTGGCGGGGCTGAGGCGCTTTCATCGGCCCGGCTTGGTGTTCACCGGGCTCCTCCTGGCGGAGCTGGCCCTGCGCGGGACGCTCTTCCTCTCGGCCGTTCCCGTGGCGGCGGCCCCTTTCTACCAGATCCCGGGACCCCGGGAAGGGATCGTGGAACTCTCCTATCCCTGGAACTCAAGCATGGCCTGCTACTGGCAGGCCTTCCACGGCCGCCCGACGCTGGGGACGGTGTCCCAGGCCTGGCCGCACTACGGGCATCCGCCCGACAGCCTGCTGGCCGATCCCCGCCGATATCGGGAAGAACCCTTCCTGGCCTGGTTGGAGCAGGTGAGGGAAGGGCCCGCGGGCCCGGCTCCCCCGGCCGATTTCCTGGTGCGCTCGGGATACCTCTGGGTGGTGGTGCACACCGACTGGCCGGGAGGCCATGAGCTGGTCCGGCGGGTTCGGGCCGGCCTGGGACCCTGGCATCACCGCGACTCGCAGGTGGTCGCCTGGAGGCTCTCATCTGGCCGGGAGGGGGAACAGGAAGTCCTCCTCCGGCTTCGACGACCTGGCTCCGCGGCTCCTGGTTTCCGCCATGAATCTGCGGAGATGCCACTAAATCATGGCGGAAACTGCGGATCGGACATAGTTGTGGCCAGCCGCGCTTCACGGCCGGCAGGCGCGTCCCTTCGGGTGCCGCGCCGTCAGAGCGGCAAGAGGGGGGCGGCCAGAAGACCTGCCAGGACGCCTCCCAGGATCGGGCCGACGATCGGGATCCAGGCGTATCCCCAGTCGCTGCTGCCCTTGCCCCGGATCGGCAGCATGGCATGCATCAGTCGCGGACCCAGATCGCGGGCCGGGTTGATCGCGTAGCCCGTGGGGCCTCCCAGCGAGGCGCCGATTCCCAGGACCAGCAGCGCGACCGGCAGGGCACCCAGGGCGGCCAGGCCCTTGGCGTCGCCGTGTCGGCCGAAGGCCAGCACCACGAAGACCAGGACGAAGGTGCCGATGATCTCGGTCAGGAGGTTCATCGCGGGGTTGCGGATGGCCGGGATCGTCGAGAAGACGCAAAGCTTGTTGGTCGGGTCCGGTTCGGCGTCGAAGTGGTCCTTGTAGGACAGCCAGCACAGCAAGGCGCCGATCATCGCGCCCAGCAACTGGGCCACCAGGTAGGTCGCGAGGTGGGCCTTGGCCGTGGGATCGCCTGTGGCGACCAGGCCCAGGGTGACGGCCGGGTTCAGGTGGGCGCCGGACTTGTAGGCGGTCAGGACTCCGGCATAGACTCCCATGGCCCAGCCCACGTTGATCAGCAGGAACCCGCCTCCATGGCCTTTGCTGCCTTTGAGCACCACGTTGGCGACCACCCCGCCGCCGAACAACAAGAGCAAGGCCGTTCCCACGACCTCGGAGAGGAAGATGGTCGAGTCCACGCCGCGCACCTCGATTCTGGATTCCTGGAACAGAACGCCTGTTTGGCAAGATCCGGGAGAGTTCCTCCCTGCCTCCCGGCGCTGCTGGAGGAGGGCCCTCCTCCGGTCGGGATCGCGGCCCGTTCGGGCTATTCCGGCTCGAAGTCCAGGCTCTCGACGGGTTGCTTTTCGAACTTCACGTCCCGGGCCAGGGTCAGATCGAAGAAGACCCAGTCGCTCACGGCCAGGGCTCCCGAGCGGGCCAGTTGCAGGTGGCTGATCCCCGGGTAGACGGCGATCGGTTGGCGTCCGAAGCGGCGTTGCTGGTCCTCGGCGAAGCTTGTCAGAAGAGTTCGGATCACGTAGGGATTGAACTCGTACATCATGGGGACCACGAAGTCCACCTTCCACTCATACCAGTCCTGGCAGGCGAAGTCGTAGCCCGAGAGGCGGCGCCGACCGTTGTCCCGTTCCCGATAGTACAGCGGAAGCACGGCCGCCGAGAGGGCCATCCTTCGATTCAGGCCCTCCCGGATCCGGTTGACCAGGGCGGTCAGGGCGGCCCTGCGGCGCTCGAGGATCTCGCCACAGCGCTGGTAGCGCTCCATCTCGATCGGGTCGGCCGGGTTGAAGAACCGGTAGGTGCCGCTTCGGACCCCCAGTTCTTCGGGAAGGCCCTGGCCGTCCACGGGATAACGGATATGGTCCAGGTGCAGGCCTGCCAGACCGGGGTGTCCGGCGGCCAGGTTCAGCAGGGCCCCTTCCAGGCGCCGCGCCACCTCGGGGTGCTCGGGGTTCAGGTAGACGGGACGCAGGAGCCTGTTGCGGGGGGCGGGGAAGGGATCCTCGGCGCTGGAGATCAGCAGGAAGCCGGGCTCCTGGGCTCCCGCGCGCAGGGCTTCCCGGACCAGCGCGCCCAAGGGACTCCCGCCGTGGGCCACTCCGTGGCGGTCCAGGATCCGTTCCAGTTTGCGGGGGTCGTTGGTCCGGTCGAAGAGTCCTGCGGCTTCGTTCAGCAGGCTCGGGGTGGCCCCGTCCGCCGCCGGGGAGGCTTCCAGGCGGGCGGCCTCCCTTCGCAACCAGGAGGCCAGCAGGTCATTCCAAAGGCTCTCGCCGGAATGCCAGGGAAGCATCACGGCGGTGTTGTCCATCTTCCAGTAGAAGGCGTGACACCAGGCGTGGATCTCGATTCCCAGGGGCCGGGCTTCGTCGATGAAGATCTGCAGGGGATCCTGGACCTCGTCAGCCAGGACGCGATAATTCCAGTCCAGGTGGCGGTAGACCGGCAGCCCCTCGACTCCGGGATGGAAGGGCTGGACGGTGGCGCGGTACCTCTCGGTCCGGATCCCGGGCGCGATCGAGTAGCCGCGAAGCCAGGTCTCCAAGAAGACCGTGTTGACCCCTTCACCGGCCAGGCTCTCCAGGGTCTGACGGGCGACCCGGCGGACCTCCTCTTCGGTGTAGGAGCGCGTGCCCGGCAAGAGCCAGTCCGGGGCCAGCCAGACCCCCGAGACCCCGCCGGGAGCCGCCCGCGCGTGCAGGGGCAGCAGGGCGAAGCCAACCAGGAAGGTGACGAGAAGGAGGGCCTGGCGCATCGACGACCTCCGAGACGGAATCAGGCAGTCTTCCGCCCGGGGATGAACGGTCCTTCCAGGACTACCAGCCCCAGCCCCCACACATCATGGGGATTCCGCACATCGGCATCATGGGCATGCAGAAGACGCTGGCCATGGGGAAGAGGAACCAGGCCGGGCTGATCAGCGGCATGGGCGGGATGAGCCAGGGGGTCATGCACATCGCGGTCCAGGGCATCTGGAAGCCCGTGGGGTTGAACCAGGAGTCGAACCCGAAGCCCTGCGGACCGTAGCCCTGGGGTCCGAATCCCTGCGGCCCATGGCCCTGCGGGCCGAAGCCCTGGGGTCCGAATCCCTGCGGCCCGAAGCCCTGCGGGCCGTAGCCCTGGGGTCCGAATCCCTGCGGCCCATAGCCCTGCGGGCCGAAGCCCTGGGGTCCGAATCCCGGGGGCACCTCCGCCGTGAAGGGCGGCGGAGGAGGAGAACCCGGGGCGGCGGTCGGGCCGGGAGGGGGGAAACCCGGTGTCGGGCCGGGTGCGGGCGCTGGCCCGGAGCCGGCCTCCGAGAGCGGCGGAGGCGGCGGGGCGCCCGGAAGAGGAGTCTCCACGGCCGGTTCAGCCGACTCCGGGGTTTCGGCGCCTTCCAGGAGGGCATAGGCCTCCTCGACCGAGGGCATGCCCAGTTGCTGGCGCACGTGCGGTCCGACGGGTTCCGCCCGGAGGTGGATCAGCCGGGACCAGGGATCGACCGGCTCGGGGCTGGAGGCCTGCCCCTCGGGAACACCGGCGGCATCCTCCGAGAGGAATTCCTCAGGGCCCTCGACCGGACCGGGCGGGGGAGGCGCGGCCGGCGGGGTGCCTTCTTCGGGAATCAGTCCGGCCAGGCGCAGATCCTCAACCATCTGGGCCATGTCGCCGGTCCGGGGCTGCTTGAGCTCGGGCGAGGCGGGGACGGAGGACTGCTCTGGAGCGGCCGGGGAGCGGGAGTCCTCAGGCCGGGAGGCCTCGCTGGCCGGGTCCGCCTGCAGGTCGGGCATCCCCAACTGCGCGCGGACGTGGGAGCCCACCGAGGTGGGCGGCAACTCCTCCAGGCGGGCCCAGACATCCTGAGGTTCAGCCGGGGCAGCCGGCGGGGCTGGCGGGTGTGCTCCGCCCGCCGTCGGGGGAATCCCTTGGATGTCGGTCCTGCGAATCTCCATGGTTGTCATCCTCTGTCGAATTCCGGGGAACCGGCTCACCCGGGTCCAAGATCCTGCCAGTCCGATTGTAGGAGATCCTCCTCCCGGCAGAGTTGAACCGGACGTTAACGGATCCGTTTTGCTCCTGTTTGCTCCTGTTTGCTGGAGGCCTGTCTTTTCGGGCTTTCTCTGAAGGGCTTGTCGGTGGAGTTCGGTCCTGTTCTGCACATGTGGGGCGACTTTCGCACATGTCTCGCACATGTGGAGAGGTGGGGGAGGCTTCGGAGAGGAGCCGGGAGGAGGGGCAGAAGGGGGTTTGTGTGTGTATAAGGAACGAATTATACGACCTTCACGAACTTGAAGCGCGCAAAGCCCGATGAAATGGGAGTTTTTCGGGGGCGCCCAAAGTTACGAACTTATACGAACTGATACGAACTTATTCCGAGGAGCCCCCGAGGAGGGGCCGGACTGGCTGACGTGCAGGGGTGACCTGGTGCCCGCCTGCCGGAGGAGGTGACCTGGCCAGCGCGATCGGTTCCAGGCCGGTCTGTGATCGGTGGAACCCCCTGGGACCTGCCTGGCAGAGAGCCGTCCGAGCGCCCGCCTGGTGCTCCTCCTGGCCGCCTCAGAAGCTCGGAACGATGCGCAGGCCCGAGGAGCCATCGGAGCCCGTCCTGCCGGGGTTCCGAGGCCCTTTCGGCGGGGCCGGCATGACGACCAATGACGACCTGCGAAGGGCAGGGGTGGGGCGGGTCTGAGTCCCGTTCGCGCCTGGTGCGCACCCTGTAGAGTCGTATCCCGAACGCGCCAAGTGAAAAGCTCCTGAAGGCCCTTAAGAGGTGGGTGACAACCCGGCGCCGGGAGGGGCTGACCCTGGGGGGGGTGGCTCCCTTCTCAGGAGGACCCCCCGTTGCCGGGGGCGCCGTGCTCCCCGCAGACGGGCATTCTGGTTCACGGGTGGGGGCTTGACCGGGCCAACCATGTCAATAAATGCTAACCCTCCAGACGGTCTGGCAGGCTTGACCAGGCCGGACTGACCTCAGAAAACCCTATGTTTCCGGCGACCTGGTGGGGGGGCGAGAAAAACATGCCCCCGGCGCTTGCTTGAATTTTCCTCCTGTGGCATTATGATACAGACATACCGGCAGGCTATCCGATAGGAGGCCGGCTTCCCTCTCCGGGCCCTCCCGGGTGCAACGATGTTGCCCCCGGCGCCCAGAACAAGACGGCGAAGCGCCCCACGATCTGCCGACAGAATCGACCTCTGGGCTTGTGTTCCCATGTGGCTTCTGTCGGTGCGACGTGAAGGGCGCTTCGCCGTTTTCGTGCCCGAGAGGAGGTGAACCCCGATGCCCCGACCCCGCGCCGGCGCCCCTAGTTTCTCGATCGGCTTTCGAGCCGACTCCGACACCTACGCCCATGCGCGCCTGCTGGCCGCCGTCCGTTGCGTCAGTCTGGCCGACCTGATGCGCGAAGCCCTGCGCCAACTGCTGGAGTCCGCCGATGACCTGCCGACCCTGCCCCCGACCCGCAACGCTGCCTGACCCGAACAAAAAGAAGACCCCGGGCCGACGGAGCCCGGGGCGGAAAGGGATTGTACCGATGTCTGATTCTACCACGAGAGCGCATGACCTGGAAACCCTGCGCCCGATGACTGCGCAAGAGGTGGCCGACCTGACTGGCTGGCCCCGGGGCCAAGTCTACGACCTGGGGCGCCAGGGGGCCCTGCCCGTGATCCGCCTGGGGCGCCGGGTCTTCTTTCCGAGGCCTGCCGTCCTGCGTTTGCTGGCCGCCGGCAACGGCCGAGAGGAGGCCGCCAGTGCCTGACCGCCCCGCTGCCTCTCCCTCCGGCCTGGTCTGTGTGGCCTGGAAGACCGTCCGCAAGAACAGCTTGCAGGGTTTTGCCGACCTGGCCCTCCCGAAAGCCGGCCTGGTCCTGCTGGAATGCTCCTATCACGAGAAGGACGGGTCCGCCTGGTGCAACCCGCCCGCGAAGGAGATCCGGGACGCCTCGGGGGCCCGGACCGGATGGAGGGACTGCGCCAGCTTCGTTGACAAGGCCGCGCGCCGGGCCTGGTCTGATGCTGCCGTGGCCGCCGTGAAGGAATGGCGCCGGACGCATCCTGAGGCCGAGGAGCCGGCCGAAGCTCGGGGAGGTGGCTTCGAATGGTGACCCTCTCCACCCTGGACCGTGCCCTTCACCTGGCCGCCCTGGGCCTGTCCATCATCCCGATCCGCCCCGGGTCCAAGGCCCCCTCGGTGCCCTGGGCCGAGTTCCAGAGGAGCCCGGCCGAGGAGCCTGTCCTGCGCCGATGGTTCCGGGAGGAGGTGCCGATCGGCATCGTGACCGGGGAGGTTTCCGGCCTGGTGGCCGTGGACCTGGACTCTCCCGAGGCCCTGGCCTGGGCCGAGGCCAACCTGCCCCCAACCCCGCTGCAAACCCTGACCTCCGAGAAGGCGCCGGGCTTCCGGGGCCGACACCTGTTCTTCCGGCATCCTGGCGAGGGGTCGACGGTCTCCAACGCCGTGAAGCTCCAGACCGGAGAGGGAACCTTGGCCCTGGACGTGCGAGGGGATGGGGGCCAGGTTCTGTCGCCTGGCTCCCTGCATCCGTCCGGCATCCGCTATGAGGCCATCGGGACCTGGGACGCTGATACCCTGGCGGGCCTGCCGGTCTTCGACCCGGCCTGGCTGCATCCGGGGCCTGTGGATAACCCTGGGCCGCTCCAACAATCTCTGTGCGAATCGCCCGCGCCCCTCTCCGGCAACGGCAAGCGCCCCTCCTCTCCAGGCCGCCCCTCCGTGGAGGAGCGCGCCGCGCGCTACCTGGAGACCCTGGGGCCCGCCGTGCAGGGGCAAGGGGGGGACGCGCATACTGCCCGCGCCGCCTGGGCCGTGGCCGTGGAGTTCGGGCTGGAGGAGCCGGCCGCGCGCCGGGTCCTGTGGGACTGGGACCGGGGCAACGTGCCCCCCTGGCAAGACACGGAGCCCGGGGGCCTGGAAGGCAAGCTCCGGTCCGCCCTCGCGAAGGCGCCTGGGCATCCCGACCTGGGGCGCCTGGCCGAGGAGGACCGCCCCGCGCCGGGGGGGCCTGGTGGAAATGGGAAGGTGACTCCGATCCGCAATACAGGCCGCCAGGGGCAGGCCGTGCAAGCCAGCTCGGGTGCCGTGGCCGTGACCTCGGACGAGGAGGAGGAGGAGGACCTCGAAGAGGAGGCCGCTCCATCCGGCAGGCAACGTCCAACTCTGGACCCTGTGGCCCTCCACGGTCTGGCCGGGGAGTTCGTGCGCCTGGTGGAACCCGAGACCGAGGCCGACCCCGCTGCCCTGCTCTTCTCGTTCTTGTTGGCCGCCGGGCATTGTTTCGGCCGAGGCCCGTTCTTTCTCCACGAGCGCAACTTTCACAGGACCAACCTCTTCGGTCTGCTCGTGGGGGACACGGCTTCGGGCCGGAAGGGGACCTCTTGGGGTTGGGTCCAGGACTTGTTTAGGCAAGCAACCCAGGACCTGCCCGATGCCTACCGGGTGCGCATCCGCTCGGGCTTGTCTTCCGGCGAAGGAGTCCTGGAGTGCATGCGCCCGCCGGAGCCGCCGGATGCGCCGGAGGGGAAGGAGCCGCCCCCACTGCCGATCCATGACCCCCGGGTCTTCGTCCTGGAGGGCGAGTTCGCGGGCGTCCTCAAGAACTTCGAGAGGAAGGGCAACACCCTGTCTTCCATCCTCCGGAGCGCCTGGGACGGTAGCCCGATGGGCACGCTGACCCGCAACCCTATCACGGTGGAGGAGCATCATCTCACCCTGCTGGCCCATGTGACCCCGACCGAACTGGCCCTCCTGCTGCCCCAGGTTGAGACCGCGAACGGCTTCCTGAACCGCTTCCTCGTGGTCTTTACCGAACGGAGCAAGAGCCTGCCGGAGGGAGGGAGTCTGCCTCGGGAGGCTACCCTGCCCCTCGCTGACCGCTTGCGGGATGCCATCCTCTCCGCCCGCAACGTGGAGCAAGTGGAGCGCGACGAGGGCGCCCGGAAGGTCTGGAGACATGTCTACGAGGACTTGGTATGCGGGCATCCAGGCCCGATGGGGTCCGCAACCTCTCGGGCCCTGGCCCAAGTCTCCCGTCTGTCCCTCATCTATGCCCTCTTGGACCGGGCCCGCGTGATCCGGGGGGAACACCTGCTGGCCGCCGTGGCCGCCTGGAAATACTGCTATGACTCCGCCGGCATGGTCTTCGGCGACTCGACCGGGAGCAAGACGGCCGACAAGATTCTCCAGGCCCTGCGCCGGGAGCCCGAGGGGCTGACCAGGACCCGGATCGTCCGAGAGGTGCTGCAAGGGAACTGCCCCCGCGAGAAGCTCGTGGCCGCCCTGGCCCTGCTCAAAAAATACCGCCTGGCTGAAGCCGAGAGGATTCCGCCGGTGCCGCCGGCCCGGAAGGCCTCGGAACTGTGGAGGGCATCATGAGGAGCAACCTGGTTCGACTGGCTCAAGAGGCCCTCTTTGGGCCGGGGCAAGAGGAGCCCCTCCCCTCTCTGGCCGTGGTTCACCCTGCGCCCGCTATCGACCCCGGACGCTCGGACGCTTCGGACGCTCGGGAAGCCGTCCGGGAGGACTCCGACTCCCTGACCTTCGAGCCTGAAGCTCCCCTGGTGGCCAACCTCTTCGACCGGGTGAACCTGGCCTGGCTTCGGAGTGCCCGCGCCGGGTCCGCCCCCGAGGCCGGTCTGGCCTGGCTGGAAGCTCAAGCTCGGGACCTGGCCCCGGACCTCGGAGAGGATGACCTGGCCGTTCTGGTGACCCGCGCCCTTGGCCGCCTGTGTGCCCTCTCGCCTGCGCCGGGCCGTGACCTGGCCGAGAGGGCCTGGGACCTGCTCGGAGGGGAACCAGGCCGCCAGGAGGAGCCGCTGCCTGCCCGCCCGGACCTGTTCACGAAGGTGAACGCCGTTGAACTGGTGGCCGTGGCGCCCCCGCCATCTCCGCCATCGGGGATGCCTGAGACCTGCCCGGCCTGCAAGAGCCGATCGCCCAAGTGGAAGCCGCTCGAAGGTGGCCGCCGGTTCCTGTGTGGCCGATGTTGGAAGGGCCTGGACCTGTTCGAGGAGGAAGTGCCGTGATTCCCCAAAGCTCAAGCAAGTTCCACATGGAAGACGGAGAGGATCGCTTGTGGTTCCCCTGGATCCTGCAGGCAAGCGCGCCCCTGCCCGCCAACCTGGTTACCAACGGATGCCGCGTCTTCCCCCTGCCCCTGTGCCCCGCCATTGAACAGCTTCGCTTCGAGGAGGGCGCCGTGCCCGTGACCCCGGGCCTGTGGGACGCGATTCGGAGGGCCGTGCCTTACCTGAACAACGGAGTCTTCGAGTGGGACTATCCTCCGCCGAACATCCGGGGCGAACACCTGCTCCTTCTCGAACGGATTCGCCCCTCGGTTTCCGAGGCCCCAGAACCGTGCCCCTACTGCGGGCATGGCATGGATTCGGAGAAACCGTTTTGACCGGCGCCCAACTGCTCCTGATGCCTGCCCCGCTCCGACCGGGACGGGCGACCAGTGGGCAACCCCGCCCACCCTCTTTGAGGCCCTGGACAGGGAGTTCGGGCCCTTCGTCCTTGACGCTGCCGCCTTGCCCGGGAACGCCAAGTGCGCCCGGTTCTGGACCCCGGCCGAGAATGGCCTGGCTCAACCCTGGGGGCCCGGGCCGACCTGGTGCAACCCCCCTTATTCCGACCCGGGGCCCTGGTGCCGAAAGGCCGTGGCTGAAGCTCGGGCCGGGAACCTCTCGGTCCTGCTCCTGAAGTCCGACACGGGAACCACCTGGTTTCAAGAGGATATCGCCGGGCAAGCCGAGGTGATCTTCCTGTGTCCCCGCGTCCGGTTCGTGGGGGCGCCGAATCAGGCCCCGTGGCCCAACCTGGTTGCCGTCTATCGCCCGGGCCTGGACCTCCCTCTTTCGCCGTGGAGGTGCTGGAACTGGAAGGAGGACCGCCCGTGACTGCGCCCTTGGCCGCCAGCTTGTCCATCCCGAGTTCCCTGGACCGGGACCGCCTGACGATGACCAGGCCCGACGAACAGGAGGTTCGACTGCGTGAAGCCCGCCGGCCTCGCGCCCGCTGCCCCGAATGCGGGAAGCTCGGGGTTCTGGAGGTGCTGACCGTGCACAGGCCGGGCCTGCCCTCGGTGCGCCGGACCGTGATTCGGTGCACCAGGACCGCCCGCAAGGACCCCCGAGGCCCGGAACTGGCTGCCGGCCGTTGCCCTCTGGCCATCGTCAGTGAAGAGCCGCTGCCCGACCAGGAGGGGGAGTTTTTGCAGTTTTTGCAGGACCATGAAAAAGGGCCCGACCAGGACCCGCCGCCTGCCGTTGATTGCCGCAGGATGCCGCAGGATTCCGCTCCTGGGGACTTGTGCGGGATGCCCGAGGAGGCCGCCAGACCTGCGCAGGAGGCCCTGGAGGACCCGCCCCCGCCTGCTACATCGTCCGACCCTGCCCCTGCGTCCCAGGACCCGCCTGGGGCCCAGGATGACTCCCACCAGGAACCCGAGGAGGAGCCCATGCCCGAAGAACCGAGAACCTGCTGCCGCTGCAACGCCCCGATCGACGGGAGAGGGGGCCGACGATACTGCCCGACCTGCGCCAAGGAGGCCCAGAAGGAAGGCCGACGGGCCCGACACCTGCGAACGCAGGCCCGCAAAGCCCCGCTAACCCCCGCGCCTGTTCCTGTTGGCCGCCTGGCTGAAGAGCCTTCAACCTCCCACCAGGACCCCGCGCCGGGCCCGCGCCCCGTGGAGGTTCTCCGCCAGCTTCTCGCCCTGGACCCCGAAGCTCGGGCCGCCGTCCTGGTGCTGGCCAGGACCGAGGCCGCTTGATGACCGCGCCCGCCTGCCCTCTGTGCGGATGCGACCTGGTGCCCTCGAAGCGCCTGGCCGGATACTGGGAGTGCCCGGATGGGACCTGCTCGGGCCTGCTCCGGGAAGCCGACGGCTTGCCTGCCTGGGATGCCGTGCTCGGGGCTTCCATCCCGGACTTGATGCAGGCCAGCGCAACCCCGAAGAAGGGTGGAACCTCCGGAGGGGGCCGAGGCCGCCAGAAGCCCCGCAAGGTGACCGCCTATCGCCGGGAACGCCGCTACCTGGACCAGGACTGCCCCCCTGCTGGCCCGGGTGACCGTGCCCCGGCTGCCCCGATGAAACACGTTGCCGCCCGCGTGCCCCTCCCTCTGGCCGCCTGGCTGGAACAAGCCGCCATTCGGGCCGGGACCAGTCAAAGCGCAATCCTCGAAGCCGGCCTGCAAGCCCTGGCGGATGCGACCTGGTGCACAGACTGCAACCTGCCCGGCTTGCCCGATGCTGCCTGTGTGGGGAGGTGCCCCCGATGACCGACCAGGACTTCGAAGCCGAGGTGGCCCGACGGGTCGAAGCGTTCTCTGCGCAGGTGGGACCCGGAGGGGTGCCCTTCTTCCACCTGCCCGGCGCCCCCGAAGGTCTGTGCCGTTGCCTGTCTTGTGGAGACCTGCTGGCCGACCCCTATCCGCCCCGTTGCCGGGCCTGCATCGAGGCCGCGCACAAGGTCCTGAACAACCTGCCTGGGAGGTGCCCCCGATGACCCTGCGCCTGTCCCGTGCCGAAGCCGAAGCCCTGCTCCGTGCCTTGGACCTGGTGCGCATCCATGCCCTGGCCAGGAACCGACGGGACAGGCCTGGGGCCCTCCGCCTGGAGGAAGCCGTCGAAGCGAAGCTCCTCCAGGCATTGCGGGCCGTCCGACGATGAGCGCGCCCTCGCTGGCCGCCTGCTCCTCCAGGGTTTCGCGACTTCTGCGACCCGGTCATGCGCGCGCGCGCGCGAGGGGCCAGGGGGCGCCCCGTCAACGAACCCTGTCAACAAACCGGACGTTTCGTTGACAAGCGTAACAACATTCGCTTGACTTGTGTCATATCATTCGCTATCATCCTGGCAGGGGAACCGCCCCGATGGAGGCCACGATGAAGGTTCTGGGTTACGTCAGGGTTTCGACCGAGGAACAGGCCCGCGAAGGCGTGTCCTTGGATGCGCAGGAAGCGAAGCTCCGCCAGTATTGCGCCCTGTATGAACTGGAACTGGTGGCCGTGATTCGGGACGCCGGCGCCAGCGCGAAGACCCTGGACCGCCCCGGCCTGCGCCGGGCCCTGGCCGCCCTCGAAGCCGGTGAAGCCGAAGGCATCCTGGTTGCGAAGCTTGACCGTCTGACCCGCTCGGTCCGGGACCTGGGGGACCTGGTGGACGGCTTCTTCGCCTCGAAGTTCTCCCTGTTGTCGGTGGCCGACCAGATTGACACCAGGACCGCCGGGGGGCGCCTGGTCTTGAACATCCTGGCCAGCGTTTCCCAGTGGGAGCGCGAGGCCATCGGGGAGAGGACCTCCGCTGCCCTGCGCCACAAGATCGCCCGTGGGGAACATGTCGGGGCGCCGGCCCTGGGGGCCCGGGTCGAAGCCGGCAACCTGGTGGCCGACCAGGATGAAGCCGAGACCGTGGCCCGCATCCGCTCGCTGGCCGCCGAAGGCAAGACCCTGCGCGCGATCGCGTCCGTCCTGGACCAGGAGGGGCGCCGGACGAAGCGCGGGGGCAAGTGGGCCGCCGAAACCGTTCGAAAGGTCCTGGCCCGCCGGGCCGCCTGAAGACTTGGGGGCGCCGCCCCCGAGGCCGGGCCTGACCGCCTGGCCAACCACCGACCCGGGCCGGATGCCCGGGAGAAGGAAGGGAACGCCGATGGTTCGACAACCGACCGGGAAACCGGTTCTGGTCTTGCGCCTCCCGCAAGACGTGATCGAGGAACTCAAGGCCCTGGGGGAGGAACGCTTTGGCCCTCGGAAGCCGGGGCAGTCTGGAGGGGCTTCGCGCCTGGTCCGGGAGTGGATTTTCGAGAAGCTCGGGAGGCCGGCGCCCGACGAATGGGGGGAGTATCAGACCCCGATCGCAACCTACCAGCGCGAACGCCGGGCCCGCCTGGCTGAAGAACAGGCCGCCAGCGAGGAGACGAAGCCGTGAAGGGGGGCCAGCTTCCCGACCTGCCGCCCGAGGTGAAGGCTGCCCGTGATACCCTGGCCGCCTGGCTGGAACACAGGCCGCAGAATAGGGCGCGGGCGATTGGAAGGGCCCGCGCCCTGCTGGCCGCCCGCCCAAGCCCAAACATGAAGTTCTCTGGAGTCCCGCAGGATCCAGAAGCCTTTCGGATGCGCCAAGAGTTCGGAGAGCGCCAGTCTTTGACTGCAAAATCCCATGACCTGCGCGATTCCATCCGGGATGAAGAGGCCGCGATTCTGTCGATAGTGCGCCCCGACTTGTCGCCTGAAGACTGCGCTACGGCAGCCGATGCCCTCGTTACGGTATGGATCGGCCGTGGTAGAAGGCCGAACACAAAGGATGACATTCTGTTCAAGCCCCCTCCGCCAAGAAGCCCTGTCAATGTCATGTCCGCAGGCAAGACTATCGACCCCAGGACTGTGGATGCCGTTGTGACGGCCATGCTCAAGGAAATCGAGAAAGACCCTGAACCATTCTGCTTCCAGGAAATGATCGACTGCCTTCGCCGAATCGACTGGAACGCGAGAAGAGCCCAAGATGCCATACTGAAGGCCCGCCCCGGCCGTTGATGCCGGGAGAAAGCGAGGAAGCCCCGTGAACGCGATCAAACAAACCACGGAGCCCCTCGGAGAGGTGTTCCTCTCCGGCAACCCCAACCCCTGCGCCCCTGGCGCCAACCAGCTTGCCGACCTGGTGGCCGACGTGCCCGCCCTGCCGGCGCCCCCCGAGGATGACCTGGCAGGCCTGCTGGCC
>JALHDH010000045.1 GCA_022839105.1 bacterium | reverse complement strand
ACTGCCCGTCCGGCGACCAGGCCACCTTCAGGACCCAACTGCCGTGCCCCTCCAGCCCGCTGCGCAGCCAGACGTCGCGCAGGCCCACCCGGCGCCCCGTCCGGGCGCACTCCTCGACCAGCTCCAGAATCTCGGGGTCGCGCTGGCGACCCGGCAGGGTCTGGGCGCGGCGCAGCAGGGCCAGGGCCTCGCCCTTCCGCCCCGCCTCCAACTCGGCGCGGGCCTTGTCCAGCGTGTCCTGGGCCAAGAGGCTGGCGGCCTCCTGGCGATAGACCCGGTCGGCTCCGGCGATCATCAAGGGAGGGCGTCCCGGGGCCAGGGGCAGGAGCTCCTCCTTCCACTCCCACCAGCGCAGCGAACGGTCCAGGCTGCCCGAAAGCCCGAAACGTCCGTCCGCACAGGCGTGTACGGCGGTGACCTGATGGGAGTGGGCGGAAAGGGTGCGGATGCACTCGCCGGTGGCGACGTTCCACAGTCGGACCGTCTGATCCCAGCCTCCAGACAAGGCGAAGCGCCCGTCCGGCGACAAGGAGACCGCACGGATCTCGTTGGTGTGCCCCTCCAGGGCCCGCAGGCACTCGCCGGTCTCCAGATCCCACAGACGCAGGACCCGGGCCGCTCCACCGGTCAGGAGATGGCGCGAGTCCGCACTCAGCGCCAGCCCATAGAGCTCTTCGCCCAGATCCTCGAATTCGGCCAGGACCCCTCCGGTCACCAGTTCCCAGACCCGGATCGAGCGATCCACCCCAGCCGAAACCCCGATCTCGCCGTCAAAGGACACGACCACCGCGCTGACCCGGCTCTGATGGCCATGCAGGACGTGGCGGAGATCACCGGTGCGGGCTTCCCAGACGCGCACGGTGCGGTCGTCGCCTCCGGTCAGGAGGACTCCTCCGGCCGGAGAGAGGGCCACGGCGGTCACGGGCCCCTCATGCCCCTTCAGGACGTGCAGGGTGGGCCCTGAAGGCAGGGCCCAGAGCCGGGCCGTCCCATCGTCGGAAGCCGAGGCCAGGGTGCCTCCATCGGCCGAGACCGAGACCGAGCGGACCGGACCTGCGTGCCCGCGCAACCTGGAACGGATCTCGCCCTTGAGGGGATCCCAAACCAGGATGCTGTCGTCGTGTCCGGCCGAGACGATATAGCGCCCATCATAGGACATCGTCAGGGTGTTGATGGCCTCGTCATGTCCCGAAAGCATGCGCACCAGGCGCACCGTCCACAGCGAGGCCAGTTCGCGAAGCTCAGGGGCCGTGGCGGAACCCGACCACAGATCGGGCAGGTCCACCTCCAGGCCGCGCCTCCGGAGACACTCGGCCAGGGCTTCGCGAGCCCGGAAGAAACCGGCGGCCCTGGAGACCGCGGCCTCCAGGTGGAGCTGGGCGGCCTCCAGATCGGTTGAGGCGGCATCGAAGCCGGGAATCCGAAGCCCCATGGAGGCGTGGTAGGCCCCCAGCGCGTAGCGCACCCAGGCCGAATCCGGATCCCGCTCGAGGGCGGCCTCGAGGTGGGGGCGGGCCTCGAGCGCGCGGCCCAGGGCCGCCAGGATCACGGCCATGGCCACCCGGGCCACGGAATGGGACCCCAGGGCCAAGGCCCTCTCCAGGTGCGGAAGGGCCGACTCCTTCTCGCCGGTGCGGCTCAGGCAGATGGCCAGATTGTGGTGGAACTCCCAGCGAGCCGGCTCTCCGGCCACGGCCCGCTCGAAGGCGGTCAGGGCCTGGCGGGCGCTGCCATCCTGCAGGAGGAGGATTCCCCGCAGGTTCTGCAGCCAGCCCGAGCGTTCTTCCGCCTCCAGCCGCTCGAGCAGCTCGTCCGCCTCCTTCTCCTCGCCCCCGGCAAGCAGGAGCCAGGCCTCGGCCCGACGCGCTGCGGGCAGCTCCCCGGTGGCCTGGCGGATGACTTCCAGGGCCTCGGGAACGCCCGTCTCGCCGTGGATCCAGCCTAGAAGCGCCTGATTGACCCGGGCCTCGGGCAGTTCCGGACCATCCCGCAGGGCATCCTCGAGACGCTCCCGGGCCTCGGCGTCGCGCCCTCGATCCAGGGCCAGAAGAGCCGCGTTGTTGCGGTTCTCGGCGGCGAAACGCCCAGCCTCGAAGCGGGGCTGGGGCGAGCGCCTCCCGGCCAGCGAAGCGAAAACCTCCTCCAGGCTCTCGGCCACCTCTGCCGCCGACTCGGGACGCCCGGCCGGCTCGCGGCGCAGGCAGCGGTCCAGGAGCCGGGCCAGGGCCTCAGGGATTTCCGGGCGGAAGGCGCGCGCGTCGGGCGGATCTTCGACGAGGACCCGGGCCTTCAACGAGGCCAGCGGGGACTTTGCGTGGCGCTTGAAGGGCAGGAAGGGGGGGCGCCCGGTGGCCAGTTGAAAGAGGATCACCCCGAGCGAGTACAGGTTGGCCTGGCGATTGGGCGGAGCCTTCCGGGCCCAGTTCTCGGGAGCCAGGCCCAGGGGACTCCCCGGGACGGGACCGGCCAGGTCCAGTCGGACCTCCTCCGGAATGGCCCGGTCCTTCAGGATGCGCGAATCCAGGTTCTTGAGGTCGCCCCAGGGGCGGGCGGGGAAGAACTGGTCCAAACGCAGGGTCCCCGCGCGGTCGACACGGCACACCTCGGCGCACAGATCCAGATGGGCCAGGTTGAATTGATGGACGAAGTCCAACCCGCGGCACAACTGGATCGCGAGGTCCAGCATCCGGGTCAGGTCCTCGATCCCTCCTGACGGGATCAACTCGCGGAGGGTCTGCCCCCGGGGAACCTCGGTCAGGATGCGGGGCACGTCCTCGAAGGTCCAGACCCCCAGGGTGGCGACCAGGTTCGGGTGGACGCCGACCACGGCGTGCTGGCGCGCCCTCTCGACAAGAGCCGCCCGGGCCCGGGGTTCGGCCATATAGGCCGGCAGGGGCGAGCGGGCTCGGAATTCCACTCCCCAGGCCAGATGGCGCAGGAGATAGCTTGGACCGATCCGACCGGGCTCCCGGGACAGGACCTGCCAGGTTCCGTCCAGGGCCTGGCCGGACTCCCAGAGAGGACCCGCCACCCTGGGGTCCTCCATGCAGGCCAGTTCCACTTCAGAAAGACGCCACAGACACCCGGCGTCCTCGAGTTCGCGATCATCGGGCTTGGAGAAGACGGACAGGATCCGGTCCAGCATCAGACCGGTTCTTGCACCGCCGAAAGAGGAATCCTGCCCGGCCCGAGCCCCTCAGGGCACGGGGGGGAGAGGCTGGGATTCCGGTTCCTCCTCGACGGGAGGGGGGGTCTTCGGGTCCTGGCGCCGAGACTCGACGCCGCAAGCCTGGGACATTCAGGTGCCCACTCCCATGGCGGGCAAGGCCCAGCGGACCAGGACGAACCACAGAGCGAACATCCCTGCGAAGATCAGGAACGATTCCATGGGGACCTCCATTCCGGATCGCTCCGAGTTCCCGGGGCTGTGAGCCTCTGAGGGCTCGCAGCCCCGGGAGACGCGCCAGGCTTCAGGCCCTGGCGGCCAGTTGGCGCACGTAGTTCTCCACCCACATCAGGTGCGGACCGGCGTGCCGGATCACCTGCAGGAGGCTGGTCATGGAGTCGACCTCCTCGACCTGCTCGGTGACGAACCAGCGCAGGAAGGTGTCGGTGGCGTGGTCCTTGTTCTCGATGGCCAGATCGACCAGGTTGTTGATCGACTCGGTGACCTTCATCTCGTGGTGCAGGGCCAGCTCGACGGCTTCGGTGGCGCTGGCGAATCCGTTCTTGGGCGTGGGCAGGCCCGGAATCACCGGGGTGGCCCCGGCCTCGATCATGTAGTGCACGAACTTCATGGCGTGCTCGCGCTCTTCCTCGGCCTGGCGATAGAAGAAGGACGCCAGCCCGGAAAGGCCCTCGGTGTCGAAGTACACGGCAATCGCGATGTACTGGGTCTCGGCGAAGAACTCCATGGCGATCTGCTTGTTGAGGGGCTCCAGCAGCTTTTCCTTGATCAACATCGGTGGATGGACTCCTTTTCGGTTCACCCCGCAGAGGACGGCGGGGGCTGGATTTCATTTCCTCCCCCTACTACCCAGCTTCAGGGCATTCTAATCGTGGTCAGACCCCGGCGCTCCGCCTCCGGGCCGAGCGCTCCAGGGCCCTCTGGATGCCAGCGCGCAAAGCTTCAAGTGTGTAGGGCTTCTGGACGAAGCCTGCCAGACCTCGGCCGACCAGGCCCGAGATGGCCTCCTGTTCGTTGTAGCCGCTGCACATGAGAACGGTCAGACCGGGGTGACGCCGACGGATCTCGCGGAAGGCCTCCTCGCCCGACATGCGCGGCATGGTCATGTCCAGGACCACCACGTCGAAGGCCGAGTCGGCAGCAAGCGCTTCCAGGGCCTCCAGGCCATCTCCGGCGGTCTGCACCTCCAGGCCCAGCCTCTCCAGCAGGCGTCGGCCCACTCCCAGGACCGACTCGTCGTCATCCACCAACAAGACCCGGGCCTGAGCCTTCCATTCCGAGGGGGTCGAGGCCGGATGCGATCGGGGGGGTTCCGGGTCCCCACAGGCCGGGAAGAGCAGTTTGAAGCTCGTGCCGTCCTGGGGCTCGCTGTAGACCTTGATGGCCCCCCGATGTCCGCGCACGATCCCCTGGACGGCCGCCAGGCCCAGGCCCCGACCGGCAAACTTGGTGGTGAAGAAGGGGTCGAAGATGCGGGAACAGGTCTCGGCGTCCATCCCGCACCCGTTGTCCCCGATCTCCAGGAACACATACCGCCCGCCCGGGAGATCTTCAGCCCCGAAGATCTCCCGGAGATCCTCCGGATGGCACTCCAGGACCCCGGTACGCACCAGGATCGAGCCCTCCCGATCCCCGATGGCCTCCGAGGCGTTGGTCAGGAGGTTCATGATGACCTGGCGCAACTGGGAGGCGTCCCCCTCGATGCACGGCAGGGAGGAAGCCAGATCGAAGCGCAGGAGGGCCTTCTTGGAGATGAAGACGTGCAGGAGCTGGGACATCTCGGCCACCATGCGCGAGACGTCCAAAGGTTCGACCACGAAGCGACCCTTCCCGGAATAGGCCAGCAACTGGCGACACAGCTCCGAGGCCCGCCGCGCTGCGGTCTGCACCCCCTCTACGCTCTGTCGGGCGGGAGCGGACTCGGGCAGATCCAGCAAGGCCAGATCCGCGTTGCCCATGATCGCCACCAGGAGGTTGTTGAAGTCGTGGGCGATGCCCCCGGCCAGGACACCCAGGCTCTCCAGCTTCTGGGTGTGCTGAAGTTGGGCCTGGAAACGCTGGCGCTCCTCTTCGGCCCTCCGCCTCTCGGTGACATCCTGGAAGAGGGTGACGAAGACTCCTGGAGCGGGGCTGTAGGCCAGCACATCATACCAATGGTCCAGGCTCTGCGAGTAGCTCTCGAAATGGACCTGGTTGCCGGTCAGGGCCACCTCCCCGTAGGTCTGGATCCAATGGGGCTCGGTCTGGGGCAGGATCTCCAGAAGGGTCCGCCCCTGGATCTCGGCGCCGTTCAGCCCCGTCATGGCCTCGAAAGCCGGGTTCACCGACAGGAACCGATAGTCCACCGGGTGCCCCTCGGTATCGGTCAGAATCTGGTGCACCGCCATGGCTGTCGGCATCCGCTCGAAGAGCAGGGCAAACTGGCGATTCTGCTCATCGAGAGCCTCCTGGGCCTGGCGGCGCTCGGTGATGTCGGTGCATACGGCCACCGTGCCGGTGAAGCGCCGGCTGAGATCCCGGCTGCGCTGCAGGCGGACCTGGTAGACCCGGCGGGCCTGCGGGGTCTTGATGACCTGCTCGAAGGTGTGCTGGTCCTGCCCCGAGCCCTCCAGGACGGCCAGGCCCTCGCGAAGCCACTCAGGGGCCTCCAGACGCGGGCGTTCCTCGGCGAAGTAGTAGGCATCCGGCCAGGCCTCGGGGGCCAGCAGCATCCCGGCCGAAGCCTGGTTGCACAACTCCACCATCCCGTCGGCCTCGATCACCAGGACCGGATTGGCCAGGTTCTCGAAGATCGTCAGGAAGCGGTTCTTCTCGTTGGTCATCCGCCGGTTGTTCTGCTGGAGCTCCGAGAGCAGCTCGCTGGCGGGATGCTCAGACCACTCGGCATTGTAGGCCAGTTGGAAGAGGTCGAAGAAGCGCATCACCAGAAGTCGGGCGTAGGAACGCTCCTCCTCGGGGGCCTCCTGGAGGTCGAGCAGGTCGAAGTAGGCCTGCCGGTAGTAGACCAGCAGCCCCCCGAACATCCCCAGGGGAACCCCCCGGGCCCGATGGCGCCGGGCCTCCTGCACCCCGAAGGCGGCCTCGGGAGCGGACTTGAAGTCCTCGTCCGGACCGAACTCGATGGGCCCGTCGCGCTGCTCAAGCGCCCTCTGCAGGGAGGAGGAGATGCCCGAAATCGAGAGGCGCCAGGCCTCCTCCAGGGTCGAGGTGTAGCGCGTGAAGTCCCGCTCGCGGGCATAACCCAGAACCCGCTCCATCAACCAGTCCTGGCCAGCCGCCAGGCTCTGGGACAGACGCCGGTGGATCCGGCGTCTCTCTTCAGCGGACAAGACCATGCTCGTGGTCGCCTCCCTGGTCGATCGGTTCCGCGATGCCTGGCCCTTCCCCGAGTGCCATTCTAGGGCTTCCAACCTGCCCGGACAACCCGCGCGGATGCGGGAAGGTTCCCCCAAGGCCCCGCGACGCACCGCGCCATGGGGGTTCTCCAGGAACCTCCACAAGACCCTTCCCCTGGGCCAGGGGAGGTGATATATTCTGGTTGCTCATCGAGAGGCAGGCGGGGGTCCGCCTGCAGTGGGTCGAGGGACCGAGCCCTGGGACGCCCCGGCAACCGACGCGGAAAGACGCGCACGGTGCCACATCTCGGCAGGCCGAACGAGTGCCTGGAAGATGAGGGAAGAGCGTCGCGCGCTTCGGAGACCCGGGCAAGCGCGAGGTGAACCCCCAGTCTTGCACCAGGCGGGGGTTCTTGTATGCCCCCCGTGAAGCGGCTCCCCCGGAGGAGCCCAGAAGGAGGAGAGATGTCCAAGCGCGAGTATCTTTTTACTTCCGAATCCGTCACCGAAGGCCATCCCGACAAGATCTGCGACCAGATCTCGGATGCCGTGCTGGATGCCATCATGGCCCGCGAAATCGAGATGGGTCCTGATGCCCACGGCAGCGTCGAGAACGCTCGCGTGGCCTGCGAGACCTTCATCACCACCGGCATGGTTGTCGTGGGCGGCGAAGTCCGCACCCGGGCCTACGTGGATGTCCAGAAGATCGTCCGCGAGGTGATCACCGAGATCGGCTACGATCGCGCCAAATACGGCTTTGACGCCCACACCTGCGGGGTCATGAGCGCCATCCACGAGCAGAGCACCGACATCGCCATGGGCGTGGACGAAAGCTTCGAAGTCCAGCGCGGCCAGGGCAAGGATCCCCTGGACCTGGTGGGCGCGGGCGACCAGGGCATGATGTTCGGCTACGCCTGCCGGGACACCAGCCAGTTGATGCCCATGCCGATCTACCTGGCCCACCGCCTGGCCGAACGCCTGACCGCCGTGCGCAGGTCCGAGGTGCTGGGCTACCTGCGCCCGGATGGCAAGACCCAGGTTTCGGTCCGCTACGTGGACGACAAGCCCGTCTCTGTCGAGAAGATCCTGATCTCCACCCAGCATGCCGAGGGCGTCGACATCGAGGTCCAGCTCCGCCCCGACCTGATCGAGCACGTGATCAAGCCGGTCTTCGATCTCGAAGGCCTGAGCTACGCCAAAGCCGAGATCTACGTCAACCCCACCGGCCGCTTCGTGATCGGCGGCCCCATGGGCGACACCGGCCGGGCCGCAAGATCATCGTCGACACCTATGGCGGGATGGGCCGGCACGGCGGCGGCGCCTTCTCGGGCAAGGACTGCACCAAGGTGGACCGCTCGGCCGCGTACGCCGCCCGCTGGGTGGCCAAGAACGTGGTGGCCGCGGGTCTTGCCGATCGCTGCGAGCTGCAACTGGCCTACGCCATCGGCGTGGCCCGGCCGCTCTCGGTGCTGGTCGAAACCTTCGGAACCGAGAAGGTCCCCGTGGCGGACATCGAGAGGGCCATCAACGAGGTCTTCGACCTGCGCCCCGGAGCCATCATCCGCGATCTGGATCTGCGCCGTCCCATCTACCGCAAGACGGCGGCCTATGGCCACTTCGGGCGCTCCGACCGCGACTTCACCTGGGAGCGCACGGACCGCGCCCAGGCCCTGGCCACGGCGGCCGGCCTGGACAAGGTGCTGGCCAAGGTCTGACCGACCCACCTGCGAGGCCCCCAAGGTTCGCCATCCGGCGCCCTTGGGGGCCTCGCTCGGATTCTCCCCCTCAGCGGCCCAGATTTCCGCCGATTGCAGAAGGAATCCCCGCCGGCCACCCGAACCCGCCGGCGTCCCCGGGCCCCTGGCCAGTCGGGCCAGAAGACTTGAAGAACGACTGCGGGGGATTTGAAGGCGCCCGGGATGTGCCACGGAGAGGAACGAATCGTGTCAAATCTCCAGGAAGGCTCCCCTGAAAGCCATGCTTGAGCTCGCCTCCGCCCTCGACGCCATGATGTCCCCCGAGACCGCCGTCTTCGTAGCCCTGGTCTCGGTCGTGGTGGTCTCGCTCTTCTTCGACTTCACCAACGGCTGGAACGACTCGGCCAACGCCATCGCCACGGTGGTCTCCACGCGGGTCATGAAACCCGCCCACGCCGTGGCCATGAACGCCGGGATGAACTTCGTCGGGGCCCTGGTCAGCACCACGGTGGCCCAGACCATCGCCAGCAAGTGGGTGGACGAGGGCGCGATCTCGCAGTGGAGCGTGGTGGCGGCCATGATCGCCGCGGCTGCCTGGGTCACCGCCTGCACCCGGGCGGGCCTCCCCTGCAGCGGATCCCACTCGCTGATGGGCGGCATCATCGGAGCCGCGCTGGGCACCTCCTTTGCCCGCGGCGGAGGCTTCGAGGTCGTGAAGTGGGAGGGGATCATCCCGGCCGTCGTCGCCTTGTTCCTCTCACCCCTGCTGGGCCTGATGGTCAGCTACGTCGTCCTGGTCGGGTGCATCTGGCTGGCCAGCGGAGACCGGATCTCGGCGCGAACCGGAAAGAAGCTCTTCGGCTCGTTGCAGGTCCTCTCGGCCTCCTTCATGGCCTTCCAGCACGGCAAGAACGATGCCCAGAAGGTCATGGGCGTGATCACCCTGGCCTTGCTGACCATCACCACGACCACCGCCGTGCACCTGCCCGAGTGGGTGCTCCCCCAGGCCGACGCCCACGGGATGCCCCAGATCCCCTTGTGGGTCATCCTGAGCTGCGCCACGGTCATGGCCATCGGCACCGCCGCGGGAGGCTGGAAGGTCATCCGGACCCTGGGCATGAAGCTGGCCCATATCCGCCCGATGGAGGGCTTCTCGGCCGAGATGGGGGCCGCCCTGACCCTGGAGGTGGCCTCCGAGATGGGCATCCCGGTCAGCACCACCCACACCATCACCGGCAGCATCCTGGGCGTCGGCAGCGTGCGCAATCCCAAGGCCGTCAAGTGGGGCCTGGGCGGCAAGATCCTGGTGGCCTGGATCCTGACCTTCCCGGCCACCATCGCGGTGGCCTGGTTCCTGGGCTGGTTCTTCAACCGCTGAGATCCCGGGCCACCCGACCCTTTCCGGAATCGAAGCCCCCGTGCCGTGCCGGGGGCTTCTCGCTTCGGGCAGGGGAAACCGACCGAGGGGACAAGAGACCCTCCTGCGGATCGCCCCGAGCGGCCTGTCTCGTGCAAGGGGGTCCTGACCATCCTGGAGTCGCTCCGACTGAAGACCCGTCGCCTGGTGGACCACCGCCTCTTTGGCGGGCTGGTCTTCGTCCTGATCCTGGTCTCGGTGACCCTGCTGGCCTGGGAGCTCTCCAGCCCCGAAGGTTCTCCGATCCACCGCCTCCTGGGTGAACTCCAGGCGGCAATCACCCTCTTCTTCGTCGTCGAGCTGACCCTGCGCTGGATCGCCGCCCCGAGCTCCGCCGGCTTCTTCCGGAACTACTGGATCGACATCCTGGCGGTGCTCCCGTTGCTGCGGGTCTTCCGTCTGGGTCGGGCCTTCCGCCTGGTCCGGCTGCTGCGGCTCCTCCGCCTGCCCAACCTGATGGACCAGCACCTGAGGGTGCTGAGATTCCTGTTCCGGCGCCGCGCCGCGGAGTATCTGCTCTATCTTTTCCTGATCAGCTTTGCCGTGGTGGCGGGAACCCTGGCCCTGGCCACCTTCGAACACCGTCCCGGAGACGCCGCCTCGCTGACGCAGGCCTTCTGGTCCGCCCTGTTCACGCTCTTTGCCGGAGAGTACATCACCGAACTGCCGGCAAGCCTGGGGGGGAAGGTGGCGGCCCTGATGATCATGTTCTCGGGCCTGGGCTTCTTCGCCGTGATCACCGGCACGGTCTCGGCCATCATGATCGAGAAGCTCAAGGAGGGCACCGTCTTGAAGCCCAAGGAACTGTCCGAACTGGAAGACCATGTCCTGATCTGCGGCTGGAACTCCGGGGTGGAGACCATGCTCAAGGAGTTCCAGAACTCCCGCGACTTCCGCGAGAAGGACATCGTGGTGATCTGCAGCCGCAAGGAACTGCCCGAGATCCAGAACCTGGGCCGACCGGACCTGATCCACCACCTCCATGACGACTTCACCCGCTCCGAGGTCCTCAAGCAGGCCAACGTGCACAAGGCCCTCGCCGCCGTGATCGTCTCGGATCAGAGCGACGGACGCAGCCGCCAGGACGCCGACGCCCGCACGGTCCTGGCCGCCCTGACCATCGAAAAGCTCAACCCCAAGGTCCATACCTGCGCGGAGCTCTCCAACGCGATGAACGAAGATCACCTGCGCATGGGGAAGGTCGACCAGGTGATCCTGACCCGGGACCTGGCCGGCCATATGCTGGCTCAGGCCGCCATGCACACCGGAGCTGTCTCGGTGATCAAGGACCTGCTCCGCTCTTCGGTCGGCTCGCGACTGGAAAGCCTTCCCGTGGAAGGAGACCTGGTGGGGCGGCGCTTCGAGGAGGCCATCGGGGTGGTGCTTGGGGAACGCGGCTGGCTGCCCGTGGCCCTGGAGCGCCCCGAAACCAGGCCGGCCGACCTCCCGAAAACGGTTCCGGAGATGGAGCCCAGGCTGAAGATGCGGCTCAACCCCCGGGGCGTGACCCTGCAGGACGGAGACAAGCTGATCTGCGTTTCTGGGGAAGAGAACAGGCCTGAAGCGAAACCTCAAAGGTGGTTCTGACATCAAAAGGAAAAGGGTGATATATTGGGTAAGGCCAGAGCCCCCGCGCAAGCCCCTGGCATCTCCATGCCAGGAGCGGGGGAAAGCGGCCATGAGGAGACCGTGAATGCCTGAAATCGAATTCCAGGTCGGCAAGACTTACAGCAATCGCATTGGCGAGTACAAGGTCCTCGAGATCAACCGCTCGACCGGCCGGATGGAAGTCTGCTACACCGAAGGCGGCGAGCACAAGTCGCTGGACATGACCATCCAGTCCCGCATCTGTCAGAACATGGTGCTCGATGCCCGGCGCGACGAGATCGCCCGCCTCGAGGAAGAAGCCAGCGCGGCCAAGGCCACCAAGGCCAGCGCCAAGGCCAGTGCCAAGGCCAAGGCGCCCGCCAAGAAGACCGCCACGAAGAAGGCGCCGACCAAGAAGGCCTCGACCAGGAAGACCTCCGCCAAGAAGACCGAGGAACCGGCCACCCCCAGCGCCTGACCCCTGGGCGACCCGGGCAGGTTTCGCATTCCAGGCCCCCGAACCGTCCAGGCATGGGCATGATGGTGAAGGGGACCTGGTGCGAGGATTCCTACCGCAGCGACGAATCGGGTCGCTTCCTGCGAGACGAGACGGTCTTCCGGGGCCGGGTGGTCTCACCCCCGGCTCCGGGTCGCTTCCATCTCTACGTTTCATATGCCTGTCCCTGGGCCCACCGCACCCTGATCATGCGCAGGCTCAAAGGCCTGGAATCCAGAGTCTCCTTGTCCGTCGTCGACCCCCACATGGGGCGGGACGGCTGGTTCTTCAGCGAACGGGGCACCCCCGATCCCATCCACGAGGCCAGGTTCCTTCGCGAGGTCTACCGGGCCGCCGTCCCGGACTACACCGGGCGGGTGACGGTCCCGCTCCTCTGGGATCGCGAAGAAGGGACCATCCTGAACAACGAGTCCCGCCTGATCGTGCGCCTCTTCGACCACGACTTCGGGGGGGGAGGTCCGGATTTCTGCCCGCCCGAGCTTCACCAGCAGGTCGAAGCCACTCTGGATGCCCTGTATGACCCGATCAACAACGGGGTCTACCGCGCGGGCTTCGCCACCTCCCAGGAAGCCTACGACGAGGCCATCGAGACCCTCTTCGCGGCGTTGGAGCACTGGGAGGGCATCCTCGGGCGCCAGCGCTTCCTGTGCGGCGACCGGATCACCGAGGCGGACTGGGCGATGTTCACAACCCTGTACCGCTTCGACCCGGTCTACAGCGTCCACTTCAAGTGCAGCCGCAAGCGCCTGGTCGATCATCCCCACCTCACGCGCTACATGCGGGAACTGTACGCCGTGCCCGGGGTGGCCGGGACCTGCCGGATGGACCATATCCGCGAGCATTACTACCGAAGCCACCCCTTCCTGAACCCGAGCGGGATCGTCGCGGCCCAGCCGGACCGGGACTTCCTGCAGGGCTGAAGGCCCCCCGGGAGGCGTCGCGACCCGATCTGCCGGGATGGCTCAGGGCGGAGTCTGCCGGGCTCCTGCATGTTTCCCAGGAGATTCCCGACGAAACCGGACGGAGACCCGCCAGGAACCAGGATCTGCCCCACCGCTTCACACTGGAGAGCGTCCGACTCCCCGCCGTGAATCCCACCTGCAGGTCAGTCCGGGTCCCCCAGCAGGGTGAAGGCGGCCCAGTGGAAGGGATGAGCGCGCTCGGGGCGGCCCAGCAGGGCCAGCCGGGCCTGGCGCAGGGCCTCGGCGCGGGCGCTCCCCCCAGCCAGCCGGGCGTAGAACTCGTCGAAGAGCTGGGCGGTCGCGGCGTCATCCACCGACCACAGCGAGGCCACCACAGTCGAGGCCCCCGCGGTGGCCAGGCCCTGGGCCAGGCTGGCCAGATCCCGGCCGGGAACCTCGCCGGCCAGGCCAGTCTGACAGGCGCTCAGCACGGCCAGGGATCCGGGTGCCAGGCGCAAGCCGTACAGATCGGCCAGCCTCAGGGTGCCGTCGGCCAGGTGCAAGCCGCTGGAATTGGGGTCCTGGGCATCCACCGTGCCGTGGGTGCCCAGATGCACCACATCGGCCCCGTTGGCGGCCTCCATCACGTCACGCAGGCCCGCCTGGCGCCCCGTCAGGAGCCGGGCTCGGGGCCAGGCGCGCTGAAGGGCCTTCAGTTCGGCCAGGGTTCCGGGCAGATCGACCCCCTCCGGAGCCCCCACCCCGACCACGCGCGGCTGCGGGGGCCGCGCTCGGGCGCTCAGCAAGGTCAGGATGTTGGCCGAGGCCAGGGTGCTGGTCTGCCAGTCCTGCACCAGGAAACCTCCCTGGGGCCGAGGCAGGGCGTCGAAGGGCAGATACCACAAGACCCCTCCCGGGACCAGCCGCAAGGCCCGCCGGCCTTCCGCCAGATCCCGGACGGGGTCGATCAGGAAACCGTACAGCAACTGGCCGGCCTCCAGGTCCAGGGGGCGGGAGGGTTCCTTGAGGCTCTCCCTGTATCGGCCGACCAGCTCCTCCAGGCGACGGCGGTCCACCCCCACCCGGCGCACGGCGTAGCGCTCGCGGGTCAGGGCCATCACGTACAGCGCGTCCGAGCCGGGGTAGTATTGCAGGAGGAGGCTTTCGGGATCCAGGCGCGCCTGCAAGGCCGCCAGATCTCCGGGCCGGACCGAGAGCAGCCGATCGAAGTCGGTGTCCCGGGCCTTCAAGGAGTTCAGCGAAGCGAAGAACTCTTGACGCGTCGAGGCCAGTTCCTGGGCCACCTCGGCCCGGCGCCTCGCCGAAGAGGTCTGGCTCAACTCGGCCTGCAGGCCCTGCAGGCGAGCGCGGAGCGTCTCCATCCCGGGCCCCAGGCCCTCGAGGTCCAGGGCCGCGGCCACCTCGGCCGAGCCCGAGCGGGCCAGCAGGGTCAGCGCCTCCTCCTGATCGCCTCGGGCCAGACGCAGGGCCACGGCACGCTCGAAGAGCCTTCGCCCGGCCTCGTCCAGGGGCGGGTGCTCGGCGATCTGCACCGTCCAGTCCAACAGGCTCTCGACGGCCTCTTCATACAAGGCCAGGGCCTCCTCGACCCGGCCTGCGTCCTCCAGCCGCCCCCCCTGCTCCAGGGAACACTGGCGCTCTTCCAACAAGGCTCCGGCCCCGGCCAGGAGCTCCAGGGCCCGGCGGCCCTCGGCCAGGGCCTCCTCCCCCTGCAGGGCGCGAGCCCGGAACATCCGGTAGATGCCCTCGACCCGAGGGGTGGCCTCCGAGAGCCGGGCCGCCTCCTCCAGTTCGCGGGCGGCCTCCTGGCGGCGCCCCAGGCTGAGAAGCGCCTTGGCCCGGGCACTCCGGGCGGCGGCCAGGGCGGCCGGTTCGGCCCGCCCCTCCTGTACGGCCAGGTCGGCCCGGGTCAGGGCCTCCTGGGCGCGCCCCATGCGCAGCAGAAGGCTGGAGATCACGCGGTCCAGCAAGCTGCGCTCCTTGGCCATGGGGGTCTCGGCCAGGTCCTGCCGGGTTCCAAGCAGCACCGTCAGGGCCTGCTCCTGGTCTCCCTCCAAGGCCAACAGCCGGGCCCGAGTGAAGGCTCCCAGGACCTGGATGGACTGGAAGCCTCCGGTCCGGGCCGACTCCAGGGCCTGGAGATAGACATCCTGCGCCTCGGGTCGCCGGCCCAGGCTGTCCAGGAGCAACCCCTCCACCAGCAGCGCCACCGAGCGCACCGCGGGCGAGCCCCGCCTGGACTCGTGCTCGGCCCACCCCCGGGAGTTTGCCAGCAGGTTCTGGATGGTCTCGGGGTGGCGAGCCGCCCGGCGCAGCAGGATCGCCCCGGGGCTCTCCAGCGAGCCGGGCAGGAGCGGGTCTTCGTAGATCTGCGGTCCGCTCCACAAGGCCGAGGAGACCAGGGGCAGAAGCGTGATCGAGGTCACCGCCTGGCGCTGCAGCAGGCCAGGAAGGCTGGGGATGTCGCGGTTCAGGCCCTCCATGGCCTCCTGGGCCAGGGGCAGGCGCGAGGCGGCCAGACCGAGCGAAAGCAGGGCCTGCCAGTTGCGGATGCGCTCTTCGGGCCAGTCCTCCAGTTGCGGATCGTCCTGGGCGCGGCGCAGCGCCGTCTCGGCCTCCGAGAAGCGCGCCCGGGCCTGCAGGTTCATCGCCAGGCTTCGCTGCAAGCGCGAAACGCCCAGACCCGTGGGATCGTCGGGGGCGGACGCGGGAAGCGGGGCCACCAGTTCCAGGGCCTGGCGCGTCAGTTCGCAGGCCCGCTCCAGGCGTCCGGCGCGAGTCTCGGCCCTGGAGGCCGCCTCCAGGGCCCAGGCCTCCAGGCGCGGCAGCCCGGACTTGCGGGCCAGGTTCCAGGCCTCCTCGAAGCCGGCTTGCTCCTGCCTTCCCTGCCCCGCGCGCATCTCGCTGCGCAGCACCAGAAGCCAGATCCGATCCTCCGGCTCGGAGAGGATCCCCAGGGCCTGCTGGAAGGTGGCTTCCAGGACGGGAGCCTGGGCACGTTCCTGGTGCATGTTCAAGGAGTTCAGCCGCTGGCGCACAAGAGTTCGAATCAGCGAGGGGGTGCGACAGTGCATGACGCGCTGCGTGGCCAGGGCGTAGGCCCGTTCGGCGGACTCCCAGTCCCCCGCCTCGACCGAGAGGCCGGCGGCGTTCTTCAGGAGGCGGGCCTCCTGGTCCGGTTCGCCCAGGGCCCTCTGCAGGGCCGCCAGGAGGCGGGCCGAGTTGCTCGCCTCCTGGTAACGCCCCCGCCCCGCGTCCAGGATCAGTCGGATCTCTTCGACGGCCATCGCGGCCAGCGTGCAGTCCACCCGGCGCAGGGCCTCCTCCAGGCGGACCCGGGCCTGCTCGGGCTCGTCGGTCTCCAGATCGCGAGCCCACATGGCCAGGGCCTGGGCCGCCGCGTCCCCGGCCTCCGGGCCAGCCCCCGGGCGATCCGCCTGGCGCACCGCCTCGGCGAAATTCTTCCGCGCCAGTTCGCCGCGCTCCCGACCCAGCCACATCCGGCCGCGCAGCAGGTAGAAACGCGCCGAGACGTCCGCGGGCAGGTGCTGGCGCGCCTGACGCTCCAACACCTCCAGCCGATTCCAGGCCTGATGGATGAAGCCGCGATCATACAGGGCCCCGATCGCGGTCACCTCGGCATCGAAACGGACATCCCAGGGTCCCTGCACCTGCGCCGCCAGGCGCAAGGCCTGGTCGTGGTGCAGGCGAGCGGCCTCGAAGCGGGCCCGCGCGGCCAGCACCCGGGGCTCCTGGCCCGCACGGGCCAGGAGCTCACAGGCTGCCGAAAGTCGGCCCTCCCGGGCCAGCCGCACCCCCTCCTCCAGGCTGGCAGGAGCGGCCCACGCACCCGCCCCCAAAAGCCCGAAGAGCAGGAGGCAGGCTACTTGTGCCCGGAGCCGCGACAATAATCGCACTCGCCGGTGCCGTTGCACACGATGCAGGGCAGATCCGCGGTGTTCACGCCGGACCCGGTGGGATAGCAGGAGTGGCAATCGCCGTCGCCCTCGCAGATGCGGCAGGTCTCGTCCGCGCGGCGGGGAGGGGCCTTGCGCTGGCGCAGGATCTGCACGGTGCGCCCGGCCGGATCGGTCTTCAGGGTGACTTCCCAGACGGTCTCACCCGCCTCGACGGGGAAGCTGACAGGGACGAAGGGACGGCCCTCGATCTCCACCACCTGGGCCTTGGAGGGATGCCCGTTGAAGAGGACCTTCCAGGCGGCCTCGGCGGCCTGAAGCGCCCGAGGCACCAGCGGCAGGGTCAGAAGGATGCCGGCCAGGACCAACAGGGTCCACCGGCTTCGGAAGACTCGCATGGGAATCAACATCTCTCTCTTGGAATTCCACCCAGGTCCGCGTGCCGGCTGCCACCCCGCTCAGTCTACTCCTCCGGGCGGGGGGTGAGGTGTTGCCGGGAAGTTTCCGCTTGCGGAGGTCGGGAGGGTCACCCGGTGGAGTTCCGGAGGCTGCGCGAGTGCGCAGGGCCGGAGGCGAGGAGGCGAGATGTGTGCCGGGTCGAAAGAATCCCGAGCCAGGGGGGTCGTGATGGAAGAAGAGCCTGAGAACAACGCTTCGCGTGTTGACGAAGCCGACCTGGTCCCCGCCACCCCGGAGGCCATCCTGGCCCTGAGGGGGCATCCAGACGTGGGGCCCGAGGCGATCCGCAGGGCCCTGGAACTGGCCCTGCCCTCCCCTGCCCCCGAGGCCTGGGCACGCTTCCTGGACCGCACGCTGCTCTTCCTGGGGGGGCTGCTGGCCACCTCGGGCGTCCTGTTCTTCGTGGCCTCCAACTGGCAGGCCCTGGGACGCCTGGCCCGCTTGGGACTGGTGGAGGCGGCGGTGGTCCTGGCCGCCCTGGGAGCCTGGCGCCTGGGCCCCGAGCGCCTGGCGGGGCAGGTCCTCCTGACCGTGGGGGCGGCCCTGGTGGGCCCGCTGCTGGGCGTCTATGGCCAGATCTACCAGACCGGGGCCGATGCCTGGAACCTCTTCCTGGCCTGGGGCCTCCTGATCCTCCCCTGGGTCCTGGTCGGACGGAACCCCGTCCTCTGGCTTCTGCTGCTGGGCCTGGGCAACCTGACGGCCTGGCTGGCCTGGGACCAGTTGGCGGGAACCGACCCGTGGGACTCGACGTCCTTCTACCTTTGGGCATGCGCCGCCAACAGCCTGGCCTGGGGAGCCTGGGAGTTCTTCCGACGCCGGAATCCCGGCCCCCTGACCAGCTCCTGGGTCAGCCGGGCCCTGGCCGCCCTGTGCCTCTTCTACGCCGCCGTCCCCAGTTGGATGGCCATCCTGGATTCCCGCTTCGAAGGCCCCTGGTTGGGGCCGGTCTTCCTGGCCGCCCTGCTGATGGCGATCTTCCGACTGCTCCGACCGCGTGAGAGGGACCTCTTCCAGCCCGCAGCCGGCCTGGCGGCGGCCATCTCGGTGGTGACGGTGACCGCCTCCCGGGTCCTGCTCGAAGAGTCGGAAACCCAGGAGGCCGGGGTGCTGCTGATCGGGTTCCTGGTCCTGGCCCAGGTGGCGGGGGCCGCGGCCTGGCTGCGCCGGGCGGGGAGGTCGTCATGAGGCCGCCGCTGCTGGAGGTGCTGCGCCAACTGGGCCGCGAGAGCCTGCTCGACCCGGAAGCCGTGTCCGGATTGCTGGCCGTCGGGGACCAGGGGGAGCGACACTCGGCGCCCTGGTTCGTCCGGCTGCTGGTGGGCTGCGGCGCCTGGGTGGCCTCGGGGTTCCTGGTGGCCTTCCTCTTCATGGTCGAGATGGTCCCCGAAGACCTGGGGGCGGCCTTCTTCGGAGCGTTCGTGCTGGTCGGGGCCGGAGCCCTGCGGCGCAGCCCCGCGGCAGCGGGCTCGGACTTCCTGCAACAGTCGGCCCTGGCCGGCTGGCTGGTGGGACAGTTGCTGGTGGTCTTCGGCGTGGGCGAGGGGACCGAAAGCCTCCCGGTCACGGCCGGAATCGTCCTTGTGGTCCAGGCCTTCAGCGTGGCCTTCTTCCCCGACGCGGTGGCCCGCTTCCTGGCCTCGGGCTTCGCGGTGGCTGCCCTGCTGGCCCTGATGCTGCATTGGAAGATCCCCCGAGGCGACGAGCTGGCCTTCCTGCTGAGCGCCGTGGCGGCCGGCCTGCTCTGGTGGCATCGGCCAGTCCTGCTTTCGGGCCGTTTCCCCCAGGCCGTCGGCCCGGTGGGCTACGGCCTGGTCTTCTCGGCCTTCACCCTGCTGGCTCTGGCCCTGGCCGACCCCTTCGAGCTGCATCCCTCCGGCAACCTGTCCAGCACCGCGCTGGGGGCCGGGGTCCTGCTGATGGCCTGGTGCCTGCTGGGAGAACGCCGGCGCTCGGGGCCTGGCCTGGCGGTCATGGGCTTCGTGCTCCTCCTGGGCCTGGCCACGTCCTCGGCCCCGGGGGTCATGGCCGCAGCAGGCACCCTGGTGCTGGGCTTCCGGTCCGGAGAGCGGGGGCTGCTGGGCCTGGCCTGGAGCTTCCTGCTCTTCTTCCTGGCGGCCTTCTACTACAACATGAACGTGTCCCTGTTGGAGAAGAGCGGCCTCCTCATGGGCAGCGGGGCCCTTCTCCTGGGCCTGCGGGCCCTGCTGCGGAGGTGCTCATGAGCCGGCGTCAAGGCCTCCTGGCAGGCCTGTTCCTGATCCTGGCGGTGCTGAACGGCCTGGTCCTCCAGAAGGAACTGCTCTTGAGGGAGGGGACCCGCCTCTTCCTGGAGTTGGCCCCGGTGGACCCCCGTTCGCTGATCCAGGGGGACTACATGCGCCTGGACTACGCCCTGACCCGGGACCTGCAGCCTCCGGCCCCGGACTGGCCTCGGGACGGACGCCTGGTGGTGCGAGCCGACGAACGCGGGGTGGCGGGCTTCGTGCGCCGTGACCAGGGCGAACCGCTGGAAGGAGACGAGCGCTTCCTGCGCTATCGCATCCGGGGCGGGCGCATCCAACTGGGAGCCGAGTCCTTCTTCTTCCAGGAAGGACAGGCCGGATTCTACTCGCAGGCCCGATTCGCCGAGTTCCGCGTCACGCCCGCGGGAGTGCTCGTCCTGGTCGGGTTGCGGGACGAAGACCTCCAACCCCTGGAACTGCGGGAGCCCCTCGAAGCCCAGCCGAGATAGCGGAAGATCGGAGCAGGGCACCAGCCCCCTGAATCCCCCTGGAGCCCCCCAGCCTTGACACTACGTGTTGAAGACATATAATGCATCCGACACCTAGAAGAGCTGTGCACCTGGAGGTCCCATGAACCAAGACGATGGACGCGGGGGTCGGCGCCACCGCGGAGGCGGAGGATGCTGCCGCCGGGAGACCGGCGGGGGTGGACGCGGAGCCCTGGTGGAAGCGGCTGCCCTAGCCGCCCTCCTGGGCAGCAAAGCCCACGGCTATGACCTGCGCCGGCGGATCGCCGAGATGACGGCGGGGAGCCTGGAGGTCGATCCGGGCGGGCTGTATCGGGTCCTGCGCCGCCTGGAGGACGAGGGCTTCGTGGCCTCGACCTGGCTGGCTGGCGACTCGGGCCCCCAGCGCCGGGACTACCAGATCACCCTGGAAGGGCGCGAACTGGCCGCTGACTGGAAGGATCGCCTGCGCGAACGCCAGCAGGTCTTCGGCCTTCTGGCCCAGGCCTTGGAAGAGGCCCTGGGCGAAGAGCCCGCACCGACGGCAGAGCCAGGCCCGGATCCCGCCGCACGGACGGCCACCACGCCCGCACGGTCGCCCTCAACCCGCGTGGCCATCTCGGCCCTGGGCCCCACCCTGGACGACCGCCTGGACGAGCGCTTCGGCCGGGCCAGCTACCTGCTGATCGTCGACCCGGAGGGTCGGCAGGTCGAGGTGGTGGACAACCGCGCCAACCAGCAGGCCATGCAGGGGGCCGGACTGGGCGCCGCCGAGAAGGTGCTGGAGCACCGGGTCCGAGTCGTCCTGACCGGACACCTGGGGCCCAAGGCCTTCCGGGCCCTGCACGAGTCTGGAATCGAAGGATTCGACGGGACCGGCATGACCGCCCGCGAAGCCCTGGAGGCCTGGTCGGCCGGTCGTCTGGCCCCCCTGGGCCAGGGCGATGGCCACCAGGGGCTCGGCTGAACCCCACCCCAACCCATCGAACCGATCGAGGAGAGAGACCATGTCGGAAAAGAGGATCCTGGGAGTCCCATCGCAAGGCCAGGGAGGGCTGGAGAGCCAGCGCTCGGGCCACTTCGGACACTGTGACTGCTTCACCCTGGTGGAGATCGACGGCCAGGAGGTGGTCGGGGTCCGCATCCTCGACAACCCTCCCCACCAGGAGGGCGGCTGCCTGCGCCCGGTCAACCTGCTGGCCTCCAACGGGGTGAACGCCCTGCTGGCCGCCGGAATGGGGGCTCGCCCCCTGCAAGGCTTCCAGGACGTGGGCATCCGGGTCTACTTCGAGAACCAGACCCCCCTGGTGAAGGATGCGGTGAACCTGTTCCTGGAGGGGAAGATCCCCATGATGGACCTCCAGCATGCCTGCGGTGGCGGCGGCCACCACCACTAGAGGTCGGCATGGCAGAGTTCACCCTGGCGATCGCCTCGGGCAAGGGAGGCACCGGCAAGACGCTGATCTCGACCAATCTCGGCGTCCTGTCCGCGGAGGAGGAAGGGCTCACCGTCCTGGTGGACTGTGACGCCGAGGCCCCCAACGACCATCTCTTCTTCCCCCAAGGCCCCCGGAAGACCCATCCCGTCGAGGTCCCGATCGCCCAGGTCGAGGCCACCCGCTGCACCGCCTGCGGTCTGTGTCGGGACGCCTGTGCCTTCGGAGCCATCCGGATGCTGGGCCAGGCCCGGGTCTTCGAGGATCTCTGCCATCCCTGCGGGGTGTGCGTCGCGGTCTGCCCGACCGGAGCCCTCTGCGAAATCCCGCGGCGGGTCGGAGAGGTCGAAATCCTCCGGCCCGCCGGACGGGAGAACCTGATCCTGGTCACCGGCCGGCTGGACATCGGGCAGGTCAAGACGCCCAACGTGATCCAGGCGGCGCGCAGGACCGCCGGGCAGTTCCCGGCCCGGACCGTCATCCTGGACTCTCCCCCGGGAGTGGCCTGCGCCGCCGTGGCCTCGCTGAGGGGGGCCGATGCCCTCCTGCTGGTGACCGAGCCGACCGCCTTCGGCCTGCACGACCTGGAGCTGAGCCTGCGACTGGGCCGCGATCTGGCCGTGCCCATGGCCGTCCTGGTCAACCGGGACGTGCCCCGAGACACCTCGGTCGAAGCCCTGTGCCGGAAGTGGGAGGTCCCGATCGTGGCCCGGATCCCCTTCAGCCGGAGGGTGGCCGAGACCTACGCCCGGGGTGGGCTGATGGTGGAAGAATGCACAGAGTTCCGTGAACTGCTCAGGCCCATCCCCGGCCTCATGCGGGAGCTGCGGGCCGGGAAGGTCGTTTCGGCATGAAGAGCGTGGCCATCGCCTCGGGCAAGGGAGGCACCGGCAAGACGACCCTGACCGCCGTCCTGGCCTGGATGGCCTCCCGCGAGTTGGAGGTCACGCTGGCCGATGCCGACGTGGAGGCCTCCAACCTGCCTTTGGCCCTGCAGGTCCACTCCCAGGCCTGCACGGCCTTCCAGGGCGGAGGCAAGGCCGTCGTCTCCGAGGCGAAATGCACGGGCTGCGGCCTATGCCAGGAGGTCTGCCGCTTCGAGGCGATCCTGAACCCCCAGCCCGGAGTCTTCCGGGTGGATCCGCTGTCGTGCGAGGGTTGCGGGCACTGCGTGCGGGTCTGCCCCGCGGCGGCCATCGAGAGGTTCCCGACCTGCATCGGCGAGGCCTGTCAGGGCCAGTGCCGGACAGGCCCCATCGCCTTCGGCCAGTTGGGCCCGGGCCAGGACCTCTCCGGCCGCCTGGTCACCGAGGTGCGCCGGCTGGGGCTGGAGGCCGCCCAGGCCCGAGGCTCGGATCTGCTGCTGATCGACGGTCCCCCGGGAACGGGTTGTCCCCTGATCGCCGCCCTGGCCAGCACCGACCTGGTCCTGGCCGTCACCGAGCCCACCCTTTCGGGGGTCCACGACCTGGACCGGCTGGTCCAGGTGGCCCGGCGCTTCGGGATCCCGGTCCGCGTGGTCCTGAACAAGGCCGACCTGGCCCCGGAGGGAGCCCGGCTCCTGCGCGAGTCCTGCCAGGGCCAGGGCCTGCCGATCTGGGCCGAGATCCCCTACGACCCGGTCTTCGCCGGAACCCTGCAGGCCATGTCCTCCGACCCGCGACTCCAGCCCCGGACCGACTCGGCGGCCTGGAGCGCCGCCGGCGAGGTCTGGAGGGTCCTGGCCCGGGAACTGGACCTGCCCTCGACCTTGGCGGCAAGGTAGTGGGGCTGGGGCAGCCCGAGGACGCTCCGGCAGCCCCCACCCCCTTCAGCCCAGGTCTCCCAGGGCTGCGGCCACGTTCTCTACCAGCGGGGGCTCCAGCAGAGAGGTTCCGTGCAGCCCCGGGATCTCGACGACCCGCACGGCGCCGGCGTGGCCCTCCCAGCCCAGGGCCCGCTGGACCCGCAGCATCGGCACCTGATGGCGCGCCCGCAAAAGCAGGAGTTCGCCTGGATAGAATCCGGGAGCGTAGTCCTCCCGGGCCGTGAGCGGGACGGCGGGAAGCCCGGTCCTCCCAAGGCTCCTCCCGATGGTCCCGGCACCCTTCCTGCAGGCCCTTCCCAGGACGCAGCGCAGGTAGGCCAGGCGGGCCCCGGCGGGTTGGCGGACCAGGGTCTCGGTGTGATGGGCCACCCTCTGGGCTCCTCTCAAGAGGCCTTGGAGGCTCCGACTTCGCCCCAGGCAGGGCAGGGGTCGGCCGTGACCGGGAACCGCCGTGTCGAGGAGGACCACCTGCCCGGGCCTCCGCCCGGAGCGCGTCAGGCGACAGGCCATTTCGAAGGCCACCAGGCCCCCCAGCGAGAGGCCCAGCAAGTGGAAGGGGCCCGTGGGGAGACAGGCCTGCAACTCCTCGAGGTATCGCTCGGCCATGGCCTCCACCGAGGGGTGCTCCGACTCCTGCATCGCCTGGAAGCCGATGGAGTCGCCCGGAAGGAGCCCGGCCAGGTGCCGGTAGATCTCGGCCGAGCCCCCCAGGGGATGGACGAAGACGAGGGTGGTCTCCCCCGGCCTCCGGAGCAGGGGCTGCAGGTGGCGAAAACAGACCGGCCTCTTCAGGGCCTGGGCCAGGGCTCGAGGAGTGCGGGCCCGGGCCAGCGTGGGCAGGGGCACGGGGGCGCCGTGGCGCTCCTGGAGGCGCGAGCACAGGCGGAGGGCCGCCAGCGAGTCCCCTCCCTGGTCGAAGAAGTCCCAGTCGGGATGGACCTCGGGGCGTCCGAGAACCTCCCGCCACAGATCCACCAGCTCTTCGAGGCCGGAAGAGGAAACGGTCGGCTCGGTCTTCAGGAGCTGGCGATCCACCTTTCCGGCCGGGCTGCGGGGCAGGTCGGAGACGACCTCGAGTCGCCCGGGAACCATCCAGGCCGGAAGCTGCCGACGCAGGAAGGTCCGCAGGTCGACCGGGTCCAGAGGGGCTTCCGACTCCGGCTGTGAAAATTCCCCAGGGACGACCCAGGCCCCCAGGAGCCCGCCGGGGAGCAGGAGCGCGGCGCATTCGCGAACCCGCGGGTGCCGACGAAGGGTCGCCTCGATCTCCTCGAGCTCCACCCGGTAGCCGCCGACCTTGACCTGCCGATCCGCTCTTCCCAGGAAGGCCAGCTCCCCATGCGGCAGGCGCCGCACCCGGTCCCCCGTGCGGTACAGGCGTTCACCCCGGATCTCCAGGAAGCGCTGCCCGGTGAGTTCGGGTCTTCCCAGGTAGCCCCTGGCCAGGCCTGGACCGCCCAGGAAGAGCTCGCCCTCGAGGGCTTCGGCTCCGTCGGGGTCCAGCACCCTCACCAGGGTTCCAGGCAGGGGGCGCCCCAGGGGGACCAGCCCGCTCGAGACATCCCTCTCGGTCAGGTCGCAGGCCAGCGAGACGATGGTGGCCTCCGTCAGGCCGAAGTTGTTGACCAGCCGCGGGGGCCGCAGACCGCGGTCCCGGAAGAAGGCCTGCCAGCGCTGGACATCCGGTGCCTGGACGGTCTCGCCGCCGGTGGTGACCAGCCGGATGGAGGGGGGGAAGCCTCGACTCTCCATCGCGTCCAGCACCGGGCCGAACATGCCGGGGAAGAGTCCGATCACCGTGAGCCCGTGTTCCCGGCAGAAATCCAGGAGCGTCTCGGGATCCGGGCTCGGCGGCCGCAGGGCCACGGCGGCTCCACAGGTCAGGGCCGAGAAGATCTCCTCCACCGACGAGTCGAAGCACGGCGAGCAGAGCTGAAGGACGCGATCCTCGGGTCCCAACCGGTGGGAGGCCACGTCCACCTCCAGGAACCAGGACAGGGCCCGATGCTCGACCATCACGCCCTTGGGCTCTCCGGTGCTCCCCGAGGTGAAGATGACGTAGGCCAGGCTCTCGGGCGGGATTCGGACATCCCAGGGATCGCCCGGGAAGCGGGCCGCCCTCTCGGGTGAGAGCCAGGCCCAGCCGCCTGGATCCTGGCGCGCGACGAGCGCCCGCGGAGCCGCCTCGGCCAGGATTCCCTCCAGTCGGGCCCGGGGAGTGTCCGGGTCGAGGGGGAGCCAGGTGCCCCCGCACTTCATGACCCCCAGAGCCGCGGCCACCATTTCGGGCGAGCGTTCCAACATGACGGCGACCAGGTCTCCCGGAACCAGGCCCATCCCCAGAAGGGCCTGGGCGTAGCGGTCCGACTCGCGGTCCAGGCGGGAGTAGGACCACGCCTCGGCCTCGGTCAGGAGGGCCGGGCGCTCCGGATCCCGGGCCGCCACCTCGGCGAAGCGCGTCGGCACAGGGTCGGGGGGCCGGGAGGAACCCAGGACGAGGCCCGGCCGCCAGGTCCCGTCCCAGGGCTGCAGACCCCGCAGCCGGACGGGCCGGTCGGCAGCCGCCACCAGCAACCCCTCCGGGGTCGCCTCCAGGATGGCGCCGGGCGGGGCGATCCAGGGGAGGGGATCCACGGTCAGGCCGGCCACCTCCACGGGCCCGGCCGGGCCCTCGAACCAGCACCTCCCCCAGTCATTGGGCTCGGGCCCGAAGTCGGCGGAGCGGACCCGGGCCGAGAGCTCCCGGGCGGGCCTGGTCCAGTCCAACCTGCCGTCCTGGGGGAGCCGGGCCGTGGAAGGGAAGAAGGTGCGCTGGCCCGGATCCTGGGCGACGGGCTCCAGGGTCCCCGCCTCCAGGCCTTCGAGCAGGCGCCGGAAGGTGCGCAGGGCGGCCTCGAAGCACTTCAGGTGCAGGGAAAAGGCCGTCTCGTCCGGATCCAGGGGAAAGAGTTCCTGGACCAGGATCGGCCCGGCGTCGACCTTGGGGACCATGACGTGCCAGGTCACCCCATGCTGGGACTCCCCGTGCAGGATGGCCCGAGCAGCCGCGTGGCGTCCGGCGTGGCGGGGAAGGGGCCCATCGTGGTAGTTGAGGGCCAGACGGCGCGGGCGGGCCAGGGCCTCAGGATCCAGGAGGCAGGGATTGGCCACGCTCAAAAGATAGTCGAAGTCCCGGCGCTGCAGGGCATTCGGGAGCTCTCCCTCCAGGGCCAGCCCGGCCAGGGGTTCGGGCAGGTCCATCGGAACGGCGGTCCAGACCCCGACCACCCGGTGGCCTCTCTCCAGGAGCGCTCGGCCGCACTCCACCAACAGGCCCGTGCTGCCCGCCAGGAAGAAGTCGAAGGGGTCAGCCATCCAGGGGAACCCGTCCGCGGAGCAATCGGCACCCCAGGAAGTACAGGGCCCCGGGCAGGGGCAACTTGAAGAGGCGGACGCGCTTCTCGGCCTCGCGGACCTTCTCAAGCGCGGCCTCGGGGGTGGCGTCCCGGGCCATGATCTCGTACACCGTGTTCTTGTAGCCGTAGGGCGGGCCGATCACCAGTCGCGAGACGGGCCTCTCGGGCCAGAGCAGATGGGCTCCGGCGGCTTCGACCTGGTCCCGGAGGCTTCCGGGGAGGCTCACGTAGCCCAGAGCCTCCGAGACCACGCGCAGCACGGCCGCGCCGCCTTGGGGAGCGGGGGCCGGCGGAAGGGGCCGACCCAACTGGATGTCGGCCAGGATCCGGGCTCGGTCCAGTCCATACAGCTCCTGGTGGAGTTCCTCGTGAGTGCCCCCTCCCATCCGGGCCGCGGCCTCGAGGACCACGGCCTGGTGGCCCTCGAGCTTGATCTCCACGTGGGCCCACCCGTGATGGATCTCCAGGCGGGTCACGGCCTGCTCCACGGCCCGGCGGACCCGGGCCCGGTCGGCCTCGCCGAGGCGGGTCGGAGAGAGATCCCCGATCTCGACGTGGTAGGGAGCCTTCATCGGCAGCTTGTCCGACAGGAGGATCCAGCGCACCTGACCCTGGACGACCAGGGTCTCGGCCGTATGCTCCGTACCGCCGATCCAGGGCTCGACGATGAAGTCCAGGCAGGCTGAGTCGGGTCGGCGCAGCCGGCGAAAGAAGGCTTGCTGGCGCCGGAACTGGCAGACCAGGTCCCGGGGGTCCTCCACCCGCACCACGCCGCGGCTGTTGAACCCGAAGCGGGGCTTGAGGACAGCCGGGAAGAGGTCAGTGGAGATCTTGAAGGGAGGCTCGCGCAGCAGCTCGGCGCGTCCCCCCAGGGCTCTTCGCATGACGAGCTTGTCGCGAACCGGGGCCGACCGGAGGGCCGCAGGAGGGAGTTTCAGGCGCCGGGCCGCCAGGCACGCGGGGATCACGTACTTCTCCCGACGGTTCAGGACCCCCGAGAAGGGGCTCCGGCGGTGCTCGGCCTCCAGCTCTTCCAGGAAGACGCCCGGCCGGCGGGGGGTGAAGACCAGCATCCCGGGCTGGAAGGCCGCGTGCCCGGCCCAGGTGAGGGTCAGGTCGGGGAGCCGACGGGCCCAGTCGGCGGCCTCCTCCGGTCGGCTGACGAAAGCCAGGAACCTGGGCTTCATGCCCCGGAAATCGGGGAACGCGAGAAGGCGGTCGGAGCCAGGGGTCGGCGCACCGACTCGGTCGAGACCCCGGCCCGCAAGGCCAACAACGCGCCGGCGGCCTCGAGATAGTTCGAGACGCGGAGGAACTGCCCCGGCGCCCAGGGCAGCGCGGACAGGTCATTGGCCATCCTCTGCCCCGGATCGTGCACGGCCACGACGGGGATTCCCTGCTCCAGGGCGGCCAGCGTCGGCAGGCCCAGGCAGCCGTCGGGAAGGACCAGAGCGCCCAGGTCGGCGCCGATGCCGGTGGGGACCACGAAGACGGCCTGGAAGGAATCCGCCTTGTGCCCCGGACGGCGACGGAACTCGAAGGGATCCGAACCTGCCGGTCCAGCGTCGGCCAGACCAAGCTCGACTTCCAGGCTCGAGGCCGAGGAAGAGGTCACGGCCAGCCGGACGGGCCAGGCGCCGGGCGGCAGGGCCCGAGGGATCGCCTCGCGCAGCCTGTCCAACAAGGACCCGGCCCCACCCGGCAGGGTCAGGAACAACTCCTGGAGTTGGATGGACAAGGCAGCCCCCCGCGTTGTCTGGATGCCGGGTCCTATTCCGCCTGCCGACCCGCGGCTCCTCCGGCGCGAAGGGTCTCGGGCGAGGTCCGGGTGCCGGTGGGGTTCGCGGAACGCGTCAGGTCCGGGGTCCGGTTTCCGCCAGGCTCATGCGGGGATGCCCGGCCGTCCTGGTGAAAAGCGGCGAGGGTCAGGCCTTCAAGACCGCGCCTCAACCTGCAGGACCCACATCGCGCTGACCACCCGGTCGGCCATGTCGTCGCATTCCTGCTGCTGGGAGACGACATACTCCTCAAAGAGCCTCTTGCGTTCCGGGTGCAGCCTGGCGAGTTCCGCGGCTCGGGCGGCGATCGCAACGGTGTTCTGGTCGTTGACCGAATGGATTTCCTCACCGGCGCGCAGCTCCGAGAGGAGCTTCAACCCAGCCTCCTGGAAGGCGCGAGTCCACGCCTCTCTCGTCCAGCACTCGGCCTCGAGCCTTGGCGCCTCGAGGCCTTCGAGGAGATAACCGTCGTCCACGATGAGATATCCTCCGGGCCTGACGGTGTCCTTCAGCTTCTTGAGGGTCTGCCCGGGGTCTCCCAGAACGCTGCCCACCGCTCCCAGGATCGTCAGGTCGTGGCCCTTTTCGGTCCGCACCGCTTCGTTGAGATCCTGGACCTCGAACCGGCACAGATGCGCCACGCCCCATTCATGGGCCTTGGCCCGCGCCACCTCGACGAATCCGCCCATCAGGTCGAATCCCTTGACCGAACAGCCCGTCTCGCGGGCCAGATGAATTCCAACCGCGCCCTTGCCGCAGCCGAGATCGAGAACCTTCCAGCCGGGCCCCGCCCCGACGCCCCTTGCGGCCTGGACGATGTCGGCTGGATTGGAGCCGAGTTCCCACAAATCCTGAAGCAGATAGGGCAGATACGGCAGGATATCGGCGGAGCTCGCCGTCAGGGACCTGGCCAGCCTCTCCTGAACTTCCTTTTCCATGGAGCCTCCTCCGATTGTCCGAAGTCCAGCATTCTCCACCCTTCATTCAAGCGCCCAGGCTTCGTCTCCGCCAACCTTGGCAGGATGCACCACGGGTCGCAGTCCATCGAGATGGGGCCCTCGCGCTGAAGGCCCCGCGCGGGCTGGCCTGCGGCTCGAGGGTGAGCCGCGAGCCGTGGCGGCATCCAGGAGGTTCTGGTCGGTCCCCCCCGGCAGCGTGCCCGCCCGGGGCAGGGAGGGCACGAGCAGCCTGTCCAGGTTGGTCGGCTGCCCCAGTCAGAGCTCCGCTCCGCCGCCACCGGCCAGGAAGGCAGCGATCGCCGCCTGCTGGCTCTCGTCGACCCGGGCACCCTTGCTGCGCATCCGCTGCACCGTCGACCGCCAGCCGGCTTCATCGTGCTGGGCCTCCTTGACGCGATCCAGCCCATGGCAGTTCGCGCATCGCTGTGCGATCAACGTCCGGACCTCGACGGGTTGGGCTCCTCCGTCCATAGCGGCCCCCGGCTGCGCCGTCTCGTCACTCGACCTCGAAGTCCCCGGCGTGCTACCGTCCGCGCTGGGAGACCTGGTTCCGTTCGAGCAGGCCGAAAGGACGAGTGTGGCGACCAGCAGGGCCGCGAGGATCACGTGGATCTTGACCAGGTTTGGCATTGCCCGATCTCCTCTCGATGTTTGTCGCTCACGGCAGAGGTCATCGTCCGCTGGGGCTATTCGTGCCCGCCGGCGTCGAAGCCTCGTCACCGGCGGGCCGCCCGGGGGTGCTTCGAAGACCGAGCCCGGCAGCAGAAGGACGCCGGCCTGCTGACACACGCGGTCGCAGAAGGCATCGACTTCCCCTGAGCGCAGGCAGGGGAAGGCCATCGGCCCTGCGCTCGGCCGGTCCCACTCGAACATGTCCCCGTGGCGAGCGAAGTGGCGCTCGAGGGAGCCGTCCACCCGCCCGGGCAAGCAGCATTGAAGAGGATTCCTCAATGCCCCAGGGCCCCAGGCCCCAACTTTCGGGCATGAACCCCGTCAGATTCGATGCTTTGTTCGCCTAGCCAGCGTTTCGATGTTGAGATAAAATCAATCGTCGCAACACGCAGGTGACGGGAGACCAGCCTTGTTCCTCAAGCGCATCGAGATGTGCGGATTCAAGACCTTTGCGGAACGGACCGAGGTGGAGTTCGTGCCGGGCTTCATGGCCGTCGTGGGCCCCAACGGAAGCGGCAAGAGCAACCTGACCGACGCCATCCGCTACTGCCTGGGCGAGCAGAGCACCCGGACGCTCCGGGCCACCCGCCTCGAAGAACTGGTCTTCGCGGGCACGCCCACCCGCCGGGCCGCCGCCCTGGGCGAGGTCACCGCCGTCTTCGACAACTCCGACGGCCATCTGCCGGTGGATTTCAGCGAGGTGGCCATCACCCGCAAGACCACCCGCGACGGCGACTCGCAGTACTTCATCAACCGCACCCCCTGCCGCCTGAAGGACATCCACGAGCTCTTGATGGGCTCGGGCATCGGCCCGGGCTCGTTCTCGGTGCTGGGCAGCAAGGAGGTGGACATGGTCCTCTCCTCGGATCCCAAGGACCGGCGCAGCATGCTCGAGGAGACGGCCGGCACCAACCGCTACCGCTTCCGCAAGAAGGAGGCCGCGCGCAAGCTGGAGCACACGGCCGCCAACCTGGTCCGCCTGCGCGACATCCTCAAGGAGGTCGAGGGCAGCGTCGAGGAGAGCCGCAAGGCCGTCGCGCGCTACGAGCGCTACAAGGTGGCCCAGGACCAGTTGCAGGGCCTGGAGGTCCGGGTGGCCCGGGCCGACATGGAGATCCTCCTGGGGCAGGCGCAAGTCGTCCGCCAGAAGGCCGAGACCCTCGAGTCGGCTTCCCGCGCCGCCGACGAGCAGGAGCTGAAACTGGGCCTGGAGCTGGAGGAGGCCGAGGCCCGCCGCAGCGAGCGCGACGTGCGCCGCGACGAGGTCCAGGCCCGGGTGGCCGCCACCCGCGAGGATCTCTCCCGAACCCGGGCCTCGCATGAAGGCCTCTTCAAGAGGGCCAGCGAGCTCGAGCACGGGGCCCGGGCCGCCCAGGGCCGCCTGGAAAGCTCGCAGGAGCGGATCCAGGAGCGCCAGGTCGAGGCCGAGACCCTGACCCGCGAGCTCCCGGAGCTGGAACGCTCGCTCTCCGAGGCCAGGACCCGCCTGGCCGAGCTGCGCCAGGAACTCGCCGCCTGTCCCGAGGCGCGGGGAGGACCGGGTTCGGAGATCCGCGCCCGCCTGGCCACCCTGGAGCGCGAGCGCACCCAGCTCAACGCCCGCCTCGAGACCCTCAAGGCCCGCACCGAACAGGAATCCACCCGCCGCCAGGAAGCCCTGGACCAGGCCCGGATCCTGCGCCAGGAGGCCACCAGGCCCCAGGTGGAGCTGGATCCCCTCGAGCCCGCCCGAGCCCAGGCCGCCGAGGCGGCCCGCCAGGAGCAGGCCATCCAGGAATCCCGCCAAGGGGCCTCCCAGGCCCTGCAGCAGGCCCGCATCCAGCGCGCCGAGGCCGAGAAGAGGCGTCGCCCCATGACCACCCGGGTCATGGAGCTGGAGGCCATCCTGGAGGATCGCGCCGGCCTGCCTCCGGCCGTGCGCACCGTCCTGGCCTGGAAGGAGCCGGGCACCGTGGGGGTGGTGGGCGAGCTGATCCAGGTGCGCGAGGGCCTGGAGGTGGCCATGGAGGCGGCCCTG
>JALHDH010000044.1 GCA_022839105.1 bacterium | reverse complement strand
TCGAGGCGGGTCTGGATGCAAGGAAGGCGTGCATCGAGGAGCGGAGCGTAGTTGGAAACTACGTGAGCACCGCAGAGGTGCGCCTGACGACGCAGACGGACCCGGATCGGCGGCCGAATGCCACGGTAGGTGGCGGATTCAGGAACTGGGGGGAGTGCAGACAAGGAAGGTGCCTTCATGGGTCCAGACACCATCGTCCTGGGAGTGGTCGGCGCGGATTGCCACGCCGTGGGCAACAAGATCCTCGAGCGGGTCTTCTCCGATCAGGGCTTTCGGGTGGTCAACCTGGGGGTCATGGTCTCCCAGGACGAGTTCATCGATGCCGCCATCGAGACCAACGCCCGGGCCATCCTGGTCTCCTCGCTGTACGGCCAGGGAGAGCTCGACTGCGAGGGCCTGCGCGAGCGCTGCCTGGAGCGGGGCCTGGAGGACGTGATCCTCTACGTGGGCGGGAACCTGGTCATCGGCAAGAACGACCCGGCCCAGACCGAGCAGAAGTTCCGCCAGATGGGCTATGACCGGGTCTTCCGTCCGGACAGCGATCTCGCCGAGGCGGCCCGGACCCTGCACCAGGACATCCAGCAGCGTTTCTACGCCCTGCCCGTCGCCTGAGCCGGCCCGTCTTTGACATGTCTTGTGTCCTGACGGTGGACGTCGGTTCCACCTTTACCAAGGGCGCCCTCCTGAAGCTGGAGGGGCCGGAGGGCCAGGCGGCCTTTCGCGTCCTTTCCCGTGCTTCCACCCCGACCACGCTCGATCACCTGGCGCGCGGTTTCCATGAGGTCTGCGAGCGCCTCAAGGCGGCCGGACCGGGAGGGGATCTCCCCGTGTACTTCTCGTCCTCGGCCAAGGGGGGGCTGGCCATCGCGGCCTTGGGGATCGTGCCCGAGCTGACCTTGAAGACCGCCCGCTTGACGGCGCTCTCGGCCGGCGGACGGGTGACCTCGGTCCATGCCTACAAACTCAGCTCCCGGGATGTCCAGGAGCTCGAAAGCCGGCAGCCCGACATCCTGCTGCTGGCGGGAGGCACCGACGGGGGCAACGAGACCTGCGTCCGCCACAACGCCCGGGTCCTGAGCGCCTGTGAGGGGCTGCGCGAGCGGGCCACGGTGGTCTATGCGGGAAACCAGGTCCTCACCGAGGAGGTGGTGGACCTCTTCACCCGGGCCGGTTTCGATGTCCGTCCGGCTCCCAACATCCTGCCCGAGATGGACTGCGTCAGCCCGGAGGGGGCTCGCGAGAGGATCCGCGAGGTCTTCCTGCAGCGCATCGTCAAGGGAAAGGGCCTCGACGAGATCGTGGCCCTGGCGGGAAGGCCGCCGAATCCCACGCCCTACGCGGTCCTGCAACTGGTCGAGGCCATCTCGAGGCGGGCCCCCGAGTTCGGCGAGTTCCTGCTGGTCGACATGGGCGGCGCCACGACGGACGTGTACTCGTGCTGTCAGGACGAGCGAGGGGCCGAGCGGGTGGTCTGTCGGGGTCTTCCCGAGCCGCGGATCAAGAGGACGGTGGAGGGCGATCTGGGCATGCGGGTCTCGGCGGCCTCGGCCGCCCAGGCGGCCGAGCCGGACCTGGAACCCGAGCAGGTCCGGGCCCTGGCCGGGCACGTCCAGGGACTCCTCCGCGACCCGGGTCTGGTGGCCTCCACTCCCGCCCAACGCGACTGCGACCGCTGGCTGGCCGGAGCCTGCCTCAAACAGGCCCTGTTCCGCCACGCCGGGACCCACCGTCGGGTCTTCACCGCCGCTGGCGAGACCTTCGTGCAGACGGGGAAGGATCTGCGCGCCGTGACCCGGGTGATCGGTTCGGGGGGCTACCTCTCGCAGGATTCAGGCTTCGAGCCGGGCCGGACCCTCCAGGGGGTGGGCCAGGACCAGGCCGAGATCATGCCCCTGGTTCCGCTGCGCTTCGAATATCTGCGCGATGAAGGTTATCTTCTGCCGCTATTGGGGAATCTTGTCTGCGACTACGAAGAGCCTGCGGTCCGAACCGCGCTTTCGTGCCTGGTCGCCACCTCCACCCTCTCCTAGGAGTCGTCATGTCTGCCGAAACGGAAACCGAACCTCAACTGCCGCTCGAGAAGTTCCTGGCGGAACGCGAAGAGGTCCTCAGGACCTGGAGCACCGGAGCCGAAGTCGATCTGGAGGAGGGCATCGCCTATCAGCTCTCGATCCCCTCCTCGCGGCGCTTCACCCGGGCCCTGGCCGAGGCCGATCGCGAGCAGCGCGTCCTGGTCCAGCCCCGCGCCGGGGTGGCCCTGGTGGACGAGCACATCGCCTTGTTGCGGCATCTGCAGGCCGAGGCGGACGTGCTGCCCACCACCATCGACGCCTACACCCGTCAGAACCAGTACGCCGAGGCCCAGAAGGGAATCGAGCGCTCGCTGAAGGCCGGGCGTTCGGTGTTGAACGGCTTCCCCGCCGTGAACCACGGGCTGGGCGAGTGCCGTCGCGTGGTGGAGGCGGTGAACCGGCCCGTGCAGGTGCGCCACGGCACCCCGGATGCCCGCCTCCTGGCGGAGATCACCCTGGCCGCGGGGTTCACCTCTTTTGAAGGGGGAGGCATCTCCTACAACATCCCCTATGCCAAGAAGGTCCCCCTGGATCGCTCGATCCGGGACTGGCAGTACGTCGACCGGCTGGTGGGCCTGTATGAGGAGCGCGGGGTGCGGATCAACCGCGAGCCCTTCGGCCCCCTGACGGGTTCGCTGGTCCCGCCCTTCATCTCCCATACCGTGGGCATCCTGGAGGGCCTGCTGGCCCTCGAGCAGGGGGTGCGTTGCCTGACCCTGGGCTACGGCCAGTTGGGCAACCTGGTGCAGGACGTGGCGGCCATCCAGTCGCTGCGCGAGCTGGCCGAGGAGTTCTTCCGGCTGCGGGGCTTCGACGATTTCCAGTTGACCACCGTCTTCCACCAGTGGATGGGCGGTTTCCCCGAGGATGAGCCCAAGGCCTTCGCGGTGATCTCTTGGGGAGGGGCGGTCTCGGCCCTCTCCCGGGCCACCAAGGTCATCGTCAAGACTCCTCACGAGGCCTCCGGAATCCCCACGGCCGAGGCCAACCTTCAGGGGATCAAGGCCACCCGCCAGATCGTCAGCATGCTGGCCGACCAGGTCTTCGCCGACGAGAGCCGCCTGGCCGCCGAGGTGGACCTGATCAAGAGCGAGGTCCGGCACCTGGTGAAGGCCGTCCTGGACCTGGGCCAGGGTTCGGTGGCCGAGGGAGCCGTGCGGGCCTTCCAGGCAGGGGTCCTGGACGTGCCCTTCGCCCCTTCGGTCCACAACGCCGGCAAGCTGATGCCCATCCGGGACAACCAGGGCGCCATCCGGGTCCTGGATCCCGCCCGGGTTCCCCTGCCCGCCGAGGTGGCCGACTTCCACCGCGAGCGGATCCAGGAACGGGCCCGCTTCGAAGGGCGCAAGCCCTCCTATCACATGTTGATCGACGACATCTATGCCGTCAGCAAGGGCCGCCTGGTCGGCAGGCCGCGGTAGCAAGGAGCACTGGAAATGCGGGTTCTGGATGTTTGTTTCGCCCGGGGGACGACCGGCTTCTTCTTCGATGACCAGGCGGCCATCAAGAAGGGGGCGGACCGCGACGGCTTCGTGTACCGGGGGGAACCCTCGACCGGCGGCTTCCACAAGATCCGCCAGGCCGGAGAGTGCGTCTCGATCATGCTGGTCCTGGAGGATGGCCAGGTGGCCCTGGGCGACTGCGCGGCCGTCCAGTATTCCGGGGCCGGAGGGCGCGACCCCCTCTTCCTGGCCGAGACCTACCTGCCGTTCCTCCAGCGCGAGATCGCCCCGCGCCTGAAGGGGCGCGTCTTCGATTCGTTCCGCGAGGCCGCCGCCGAATTCGACCAGTTGCAGATCGAGGGCCGGCCCCTGCACACAGCGATCCGTTATGGCCTGTCCCAGGCCTTGCTGGACGGCGTGGCCCGCTCGTCCGGAAGGCTGATGGCCGAGGTGGTGGCCGAGGAGTATGGCTTGCCCCTGCAGGCCCGGCGGGTGCCGATCTTCGCCCAGTCGGGGGATGACCGCTACCTGAACGTCGACAAGATGATCCTCAAGGGCGTGGACGTGCTGCCCCACGCCCTGATCAACGCCGTGGACGGCAAGCTGGGCCGTCACGGCCAGGACCTGCTGGAATACGTCGGCTGGCTGGCCCGGCGCATCCAGGACCTGCGTCCTGACCCCTCCTACCAGCCCGACCTGCACATCGACGTCTATGGCACCATCGGCCTGATCTTCGATCACGATCCTTCTCGGATCGCCGAGTATCTGGGGACGCTGGAGAAGGCGGCCGGTGCCTTCCGGCTCTACCTGGAAGGTCCGGTCGACATGGGCGGGCGCGAGCTTCAGATGGAGGTCCTGGGCCAGATCCGCCAGAGCCTGGACCAGCGGGGCTCTTCGGTCCGGATCGTGGCCGACGAGTGGTGCAACACCTACCAGGACGTGGTGGACTTCACCGACCGGAAGTGCTGCCACATGGTGCAGATCAAGACCCCGGATCTGGGCAGCCTGCACAACACCGTCCAGAGCGTCCTGTACTGTCGCGCCCACGGCATGGAGGCCTACCAGGGGGGCACCTGCAACGAGACCGACGTCTCGGCCCGGGCCTGCGTGCACGTGGCCCTGGCCGCGGGGGCCGAGCGGATGCTGGCCAAGCCGGGCATGGGTTTCGACGAGGGCTACATGATGGTGAACAACGAGATGGAGCGGACCCTGGCGCTGCTGCGCCGGCGGGCCCTGGATTAGGGAGGCGCCGGAGATGCCAAGAGAATACAAGATCCTTTCGCCGACGGCGATCCTGGGATACGGATTCCCCGAATCCTCCTTCCTCAAAGGCTTGGAGGAAGGCCCCGACCTGATCGCCGTGGACGCCGGTTCGACCGATCCGGGGCCCTATTACCTGGGTTCGGGCAAGCCCTTCACCGATCGGGTGGGGGTCAAGTCCGATCTGCGGACCATGCTGACCCACGGCGTGCGTCGCGGAATCCCGGTGGTCATCGGCACGGCCGGTGGCTCGGGGGCGCGCCCCCACCTGGAATGGTGCCGCGGCCTGATCGAGGAGATCGCCCGCGAGGAGGACCTGAGCTTCCGGCTGGGCCTGGCCTATGCCGACGTGGACCCCGAGGTGGTGCTGGCCGGTCTGCGCTCGGGGAAGGTCCAGGCCCTGGACGGCCTGGAGGACCCCACCGACGAGCAGGTCCGCTCCTGCCCCCACATCGTGGCGCAGATGGGCAACGAGCCTCTGCAGGCCCTGGCCCGGGAAGGCTGCCAGGTGATCCTGGCGGGTCGCTGCTACGACCCGGCGTGCTTCGCAGCCCTGCCGATCCTGGAAGGTCATGACGTGGCCCTGGCCACCCATCTGGGCAAGATCCTCGAGTGCGCGGCCATCGCCGCCACTCCGGGCTCGGGCTCGGATTCGGTGCTGGGGATCCTGCGCCAGGACTCGTTCGAACTGCGGGCCCTGAGCCCCGAGCGGCGCTTCACGCCCCAGTCGACGGCGGCCCACACCCTGTATGAGAAGAGCGATCCCTGCCACCTGCCCGGGCCCGGCGGCAGCCTGGACCTGACCGGGGTGAGCTTCACGGACCTGGGGGAAGGTCGGGTGGAGGTGCGCGGGACCCGCTTCGTCCCCACCCCCCGTTATGCGGTCAAGCTGGAGGCGGCCCGGCCGGTGGGCTTCCGGACCCTCTCGATTGCCGGAATCCGCGACCCGATCCTGATCGGCTCCATCCGGAAGGTGGCCGGACAGGTCAAGGCCCGGGTGGATGAGCTCTTGCGCCGCGAGTCCGTGACGGGCGAGGTCTTCTTCCACATGTATGGCCTCAACGGCGTCATGGGGGACCTGGAGCGCGACGATTCCGGCACCAGCCACGAGCTGGGCCTGGTGATGGAGGTCCTGGCGCCGACCCAGGAGCAGGCCAACACGATCTGCTCCCTGACCCGCTCGACCTTCCTGCACTACGGCTACGAGGGCCGGATCGCCACGGCGGGGAACCTGGCCTTCCCGTTCTCGCCTTCCGACGTGCCGATGGGGCCGACCTTCGAGTTCTGTCTGTACCACCTGATGGAGGTCGCCGATCCCGAAGCCCTCTTCATCCGCGAGATCGTGAACCTCGACGGCGCCCGGGTCACCCCCGGGAAGGAGGTGAGGTCGTGAAGAACCTGCGCGAGGTGGCCCAGGTCATCCGAAGCAAGAACTCCAGCCCCATGAAGCTGACCCTGGACATCATCTTCAAGGACCGCGAGGTCTTCGAAGAGGTGCGCCGGCGCGAACTTCTCACCCCCGAACTGGTGGCCGGAGCCTACCAGATCTCGCCGGAGGAGATCGAGAAGGTCCTGTACTTCGAGCCGGCCCGGGCGGTGAAGATCGGCATGCGGCGACGGGTCCGCTCGGGCTCACCGGGCGACACCGACGTCTACGGCGCCCAGCAGCACGCCCCCCTGCTGGGGCTGGAACTGGACCTGTAGCCCGTGGCCTGGATCCAGCATTCCCGCACGGACCAACTGCTGCGCTCGATCTACTATGCGCCGCGAGGAAGGCTTCGCCTGTACGCGCTGGCGGCCGAGCTCTCGCAGCGCTATCTGTTGCCCACCGACCACCTGGTGGGCGTGATCGGCGGCGAGGGGGCCGGGAAGTCCACCCTGATCAAGGGGCTCTTCCCGGGCCTGGAACTGACCAACGACGACGACGGCATCAACAAGCCGACCTCGCCCTTGTTCAGCTTCGATCCCACCGAGCAGTTCTCGGGGCACACCTTCCACCTGGATGCCCGCTACGAGATGGCCTTCCATCAGGTGCATGAGATCGCCGAGGCCATCCGCGAGGCCCTGCACGCCCACAGGCGCGTGGTGGTCGAGCACTTCGATCTGGTGTATCGGCAACTGGGTTTCAACGCCCAGATCCTGTTCGGGATCGGCGAGGAGGTCCGGGTCTATCGGCCGACCATCTTCGGTCCCTCGCCCCTGAACGTGCGCCGGGTCGCGGTCGAGAACCTCAAGTTCCGCCTGATGGCCCACTCGGCCGAGGACCTGGTCGGTCGGATCCTGCGCGACGACTACAACTTCTCGCCGGACCAACTGCACTCCGAGGTGCATCACGGCTTCGTGATCGGCTTCGACCGGCCGCCGGAGATCGACCTGGGGGAGGTCGAGCGCAAGGTCCTGGACCTGATCGAGCAGGACATCGAGATCGCCCCGGGCGAGGGGGATCACGTGCTCTTCTCGGGCCAGCCCTTCTACTGCACCGGCAAGCGCTGCCACGTCAAGCGCTCGGGCCAGATCGAACGCTTCCGCCTGCTGAAGGAGTACAAGTTCGACCCGATGACGCGCCGCTACCTGATGGTCGGGATCGTCGGGGATGAAGAGGAACCCATCGAGTTCTTCGACGAGTTGCCGCCGGCCCAGACCGAGTTCCCGGAGGAGGAGATCGACCCCAACCGCTACGTCGAGGTCGGGCTCTTCAAAGGAAAGGTGTATTGAGCATGAGGACCATCCATTCCGACGCCATCGTCTCGGCGGTGGCTGAAATCTGCCAGGAGGCGGCCTTCCGCCTGCCTGCCGATGTCCGCAGGGCCCTGGAAGAGGCCCGGGGCACCGAGAAGTCCCCGCTGGGATTGTCGATCCTGGGGCAGATCACCGAGAACGCGGATCTTGCCGAACGCGAGCGGGTGCCCATGTGTCAGGACACCGGCGTGGCCGTGTATTTCGTGGAACTGGGCAACCAGGTCCACATCGAGGGCCTGGGCCTGGCCGAGGCCCTGGCCGAGGGCACGCTTCAGGGCTACACCGAAGGCTATCTGCGGATGTCGATCGTCAAGGACCCCCTCTTCGAGCGGGTCAACTCCAAGACCAACGGCCCGCCCGTGGTCCACGTCGAGCTGGTCCCCGGGGACCGCCTGCGGATCACCCTGGCTCCCAAGGGGGGCGGCTCGGAGAACATGAGCGCCATGGCCATGCTCAAGCCCCTGGTGGGGAAGGAGGGCGTGGCCGACTTCGTCGTCGAGACCGTGCGCCGGGCGGGCGGGAACGCATGCCCTCCGATCATCGTGGGCCTGGGCCTGGGTGGCAACTTCGAGCGGGCGCCCTATCTGGCCAAGAAGGCCCTGCTGCGCAAGCTGGGCTCGGTCCATCCCGATCCCCGCTATGCCGCCTTCGAGCGCGAGCTCTTGGAGAAGGTGAACGCCACCGGGGTCGGTCCCCAGGGCCTGGGAGGGCGGACCACCGCCCTGGCCGTCCACATCGAGGCCGCCCCCTGCCATATCGCGTCCCTGCCGGTGGCCGTGAACCTGAATTGTCACGCCGCGCGCCACGCTTCCGTCGAATTGTGAGGTCCCCGATGAAGAAGATCACCCTGCCCCTCAGCGACCAGGACGCTCGGACCCTTCAGGCCGGAGACGAGGTCCTCCTGACGGGAACCCTCTACACCGCCCGCGACGCCGCCCACAAGCGGATCTGCGAGCTGCTGGCCGCGGGCTCGCCCCTGCCCTTCGAGTTGGAGGGGGCCACGCTGTACTTCGTCGGCCCCACCCCCGCCCAGCCGGGACGCCCCGTGGGCAGCGCCGGCCCCACCACCTCGACGCGGATGGACGCCTTCTCGCCCACCCTGATCGCGCACGGCCTGCGCGGCATGATCGGCAAGGGCGACCGGAGCCCCGCAGTGGTGGAGGCCATGAAGGCCCACGGCTGCGTGTACTTCGCGGCCACCGGCGGGGCCGGGGCCCTGATCGCCCGCTGCATCAAGTCCTCGGAGCTGGTGGCCTGGGAGGACCTGGGCACCGAGGCCATCCGCCGGATGGAGGTGGAGGACCTCCCGGCCGTGGTGGCCATCGACTGCGAGGGCAAGAACCTCTACCACACGGGGCCGGCCGCCTGGGCCCAGGGCTGAGACCAGGTCCGGGGCACCCGGGGGGGGGCGCCTGGGCAAAGGCTCCGAGGCCGCGGCCACGAAGGCCTCCCTTCCAGAACCTGGCGGGGTGATCGAATTGAACAGCCAAGACTTGGACGAGACCCTGGTCTGTCGGGTCCGACGACGCCTGCTGGCGGGGGTGGCGGTGGTCGTGCCCCTGGCGGTCACCTTCCATGTTCTCTGGGCCGTCCTGGCCTTCTTCGACAACCAGTTCCAGCCCCTCATCGAGACCGCCCTGGGCCTGCGGCTGCCCGGGTTGGGCCTCCTGACCACGGTCCTTGTGCTCTACGGCGCCGGGTTGCTGGCCACGAACGTGCTTGGGCTGCGCATGCTGGAACTGACCGACAGGCTCCTGGGCAAGGTGCCCGGGGTCGGGCAGATCTACCGCGGAACCCAGAGGGTGGTCGATTCGGTCTCGCGCAACCGCCAGGTGACCTTCCAGCAGGTCGTCTTCGTCGAGTTCCCGCGCCCCGGCATGCGGGCCCTGGGCTTCGTGACGGGAAGGATGCAGGACGCCGCCGGGGGGACGCACTGCACGATCTTCGTCCCGACCACGCCGGTGCCCACCTCGGGCTATCTGGTCATTGTGCCGGAGGAGGAGATGGAGAACACCACCTTCAGCGTCGAGGAGGGGATCGAGTTCGTGATCAGCGCCGGGGTCTCGTCTCCCCGGTTCCTGCCCCTGCGGACGGCGGCGGGGGAGCCTGACGCGCAGCCCGAGCCCGTGAACGAGCCCGAATCCGCGAAGCAGCCCGAGCCGGTGAACGAGCCTCCGGCCGCTCCGGAGCCTTCCACCTCGACGCAGGACCCTCGGTCTCGTCCCGCTTCGATGCCTGCGCCTGCACCGGATTCCGAGCCGGTGGTCTCGGTTCGCTGAGGTCGACTCGGCAGCATCCCCGCCCTTTCAACCCTCTTTCAGTCCAGACCCTCAGGATTCCGGCATGCAAATCCGTCCTTCAAGTTCATTGGGGAACCCCGGGGTCTCTGCCTCCCTCTCCGCTCCACGGCCTCAGGAGGCTCTCCCCCTGGATTCCGCGCTCCTGTACGAGCCTCGCCCGGAGGGCGGGTACCGCCCCGTGCTCAAGGTGCCGGTCCAGGGAGGGCCCTCCTACGGGGTTGAGGTGGCCCCCGGAGTCCATCGGGCCATCACAGCGGACGGGGCAGCCCTGCAGGTCCTGGATGCCCACGGGAACAAGGTCTTCTCGTTCGTGGCGCCCGACCGGGTGTGCTCTGCCGAGTATCAGGCCCGCGAAGACCGCTGGTTCGTCCGCAGCGAGCGGGCCCTGCACGCCTTGGATGGCGCCACCGGTGCCGAACTGGCGCGCCTCGAGCCCGAGGGGATGAATTCCATGGCCGAGATGGGGCTGCTTTCGACCGGAGACCTGGTCCTGACCCTGCCCGGTTCGTGGTCGGCCGGTGCGGGGCAGCCGGCCAGGCCAGCCCGGGTCCTGGGCCTGAGAGCGGACCTCTCCAGCCGCTGGGAGCGCGATCTCCATTTTCGGGGCGAGCGGCCCGTCAAGATCCTGGACCTGGGCGGCGGTCACACGGCGGTCTACGACGAGGGGATGGCGCTGCTGGCCCTGGATCAGGAGGGGCAGCAGAGGCTTGAGGCCTATGATCTGCACTCCCTGAGTCCCCAGGTGGACGGCGGGGAGCTCGTCTTCCTGCGCGGTGGCCCTCGCCACTCTGCCGAGCGCCACGCGGAGGTCGTGCGCTTCGATCCGGTCCAGGGGAAGTCCCGGAGCATTCGGGTGGATGGGGAGACCCAACGGGTCTACCCCCTGGCCGACGGAGCCTTCCTGACCCGGGACGACCACCGGGGGCAGGTCCGTCTGCGGGTGTACGACCGAACGGGTGAGTGCCGTCGGGAGTCTCGCCTCCCTGAAGGAACTCTCTGGGAACTGCAGGTCTCGGGGGATGGCCGCACGGCCCTGGCCTTGATCGGCAATCGGGACTTCAGCCTGTACCGCCTGGACCTGGGTGAGCGCAAAGGCTTCCTGTCCCGCCTGCTGCCAGGCGGCGAGCGCCCGGTCCGCCTTCATGCCTCTCTGGACCGTTTCCAGGCGGTGCTCCTGGAGGACGGGCGGGTGGCCCTCCTGGAACGCCGGCGGATCGGGATCCTGGGCCCGGATGGGAAGGTGGAGCCTCAGGCTCGTCTGGAAGACCTCCTGGCGCTCCCGGTCGACGGACGGATCCTGCCGACCGTGCCGATCGGTGTGCCGCCCGAGATGCCCTGCCCGGCGCGCTGGGACGCGATGCTGAACCGGGCCGAGGCGCTTTGCGGCACCTCGTTTCGCGCCCCTGCACCCGAGGTCGGGTGCTCGGTCGACCCGGCCGGGGCCTTGAGCTTCGCCCTTCCGGTCGTCCCCGATCTGCCCTGGGTGGTCGGGCGCGCAGCCCAGACGGCCCAGGACCTCTTCCGGTCGAGCGTCGCCATCGTCCAGGACAGGCGCTGGGAAACCTCGGTTCCCTTCCCCGGAGACCCGGGCTGGAAGCTCAACATGCGCAAGGACCGCTTGGAGGTGGTCGACCCGGCCGGGAACGCGACCCGCTTCAGCCCCATCCAGCCTTACAAGTCCTTCACCGTGGCCAGACCCCTGGTGCTCGAGGGGCGCCACCTGGTCGTCGCGGCCACCTCCGGCGGTCGCGTGCAGTGGATGGAGGCCGGCAAGGAGGCGGCAGTCCGGTCCGTGGACCTGGGCCAACCGGTCCAGGACCTCCTGGTGCGCCAGGGCCGCGTCCTGGCCACGACCGAGAGCGGAGCCGTCCTGAGCCTGGAGGTCCCGGGCCTGGGAGGGGAGGAGAGGCCGTCGGGGGGCGCCCACTCGGCTCAGGTTTCATCCCCAGGCGGCGTCGAGATCTCCGGGCGAACGGTGCGAATCGGAGGGATCACCCTGGCGCGTCGGGAGCGCTGAGGCGCTTCTTCTGCCGGCTTTCAGCGGGGCATGGGGCCTCGGTCGGGCAGGTCCCTGATCCTTCACGAGGCCGTTCCTGGCCCGGGGGACGGGGTGCTCGAAAATCGATTTTCGGAGATGCGAACTTAATCCGGTCAGCCTGTCTCTTTCCTTCGCGAGTTCAAAACCAACGCCTCGCCGTGCCTTCAGGCCGGCTTGGCGAGAAGGAAGGCAGTTCATGATCCGCACCCGCATCTTCGCGCTGGTCCTCCTGGCTCTGTTGGTCACTCTGGGGCGTGCCATGCCAGCACGGGCCCTGGCATCCGCAGAAGCTTTCTACCCCTGCTGCGCGGGGCACCATGTGCACTCCGAGGTCAGCCCGAACCAGAGAGGCGACACGTCGCCGCGCCCGGTGGCCGAGGCTCAGTGCTCCCGATGCCAGGGTACCGGGGCGTGCTCGGTGTGTCACGGCTCCGGCAAGAATTCGTCCGGGGACGCTTGCTCGACCTGCAATGGCTCGGGCAAGTGCTTCTTCTGCAACGGGACGGGAGGGAACTCCTGACTTCCTGTCAGCAGGGGGGGCGTCGCCTTTCCGAGGCGGACGCCTCATCGTTCTTGCCCCAGGACTGGGGCTTTTCCTCCAGTCCCCGAGCAAGGCAACCGGCGAGCGAAAGCGGACTGGCAAGTGACATGGAGGCGAAAGCTCTCCGGGAGCGTTGATGGCGAGAACCCCCATCCGAACGGCAACCACCGCCGCCGCGAGCCGGGGTGGAGACCCTGCACGAGGTGACCCGGGAGGAGGTCCTGGCGGACCCCGAAAGGCTGTGGGGCCAGGTCCATGAGGGCGATCGGGATTTCCTTGAAAGGCGAAGGCGGGAGGCGGCCCGGACCGTGTCGCCGCTCAACCTCGAGGTTCGTGTCCGGCTTCCGTCTGGCAGGGCTGGTTGGCGTTCCCTGGCGGCGGCGCCCCGGCGCCTGCCCGATGGCCGTCTGGTCTGGGACGGGATCGTCACCGACATCTCCGACCGCAAGCGTTCCGAGGAGGCCAGCCGCGAGAGCCAGGAGCGCCTGCGCTCGCTCAGCGACAACCTTCCCGGGGGGCTGGTCTTCCAGTTCGAGTCCAAAGCGGATGGAAGCAAGGTCCGCGTGGTCCACGTCAGCGCCGGGGTCGAGGCCCTTCACGAAGTCACTGCAGAGGATGTGTTGACGGGTCGGGTGGACATCCTGTCGTCCCAGGTCTCCGAAGAGGATCGTCTGCGCTGGACTCAGGGGCATCTCGCGGCGATGGAGTCGATGACTCCCCTGTCCTTCGAGGTGCTGTTCAGGCTGCCCTCGGGGAAGACCCGTTGGGCCTACGTGACCTCGGCGCCCCGGCGCCTGCCGGATGGGCGCGTGCTGTGGGATGGTCTGGAACTCGACATCACCGACCGCAAGCGGGCAGAGGAGGAGCAGTCCCGCCTTCGCGAGCAGCTCAACCAGGCCCAGAAGATGGAGTCCATCGGCAGGCTGGCCGGGGGGATCGCGCACGACTTCAACAACATGCTGGCGGTGATCATCGGTCAGGCCGATCTGGCCCTGGATCTGATCCCCGAGTCGGATCCCATGGCCGCCGAGTTGCAGAGGATCCAGGCCGCGGCGGATCGCTCGGCGGAATTGACCCGTCAGCTTCTGGCCTTTGCCCGGAAGCAGACCATCCTGCCCAAGATCCTGGACCTGAACCGCACCGTCGCGGGGATGCTCCAGATGCTGAGGCGGCTGATCGGCGAGAACATCGAGCTGATCTGGGCGCCCGGCAGCGACACCGGGCTGGTTCGGATGGATCCTTCCCAGATCGACCAGATCCTGGTGAACCTGTGCCTGAACGCTCGCGACGCGATCAGCGAGCAGGGGAGGATCCTGATCGAGACGGCCAACGCCGACCTGGGGGACGATTACCGGGTCACCTACGCCGGCTACCGTCCCGGGAAGTACGTGATGCTTGCAGTCAGCGACGATGGCTCGGGGATGGACGCTGAGACCGTCGCACACGCCTTTGAACCCTTCTTCACCACCAAGGGACCGGGCAAAGGGACGGGGCTGGGCCTGGCCACGGTCTATGGCATCGTCAGTCAGAATGAGGGGTTCGTGAACGTCTACAGCGAGCCCGGGCACGGAACCATCTTCAAGATCTACCTGCCCCGATGCACCGAAGGGTGGGCTCCCACTCCGGAGGCTCCAGTCGTTCCGACGGAGGGAGGCCACGAGACCATCCTCCTGGTCGAGGACGAGTTGATGCTGCGGGAGATCATCGGCGAGATGCTTCAGCGCCACGGGTATACCGTGGTGTCCGCGGCCACGCCCGAGGACGCGGTTCGCCTGGCGCGCGAATATGAAGGCGAGATCCACCTCGTCCTGACCGACGTCGTCATGCCCCAGATGAGCGGTTGTGAGCTGGTCAACGAGGTCCAGCCCTTCCATCCTCGGGCCAGGCGGCTGTTCATGTCCGGCTATACCGCCAGCCTGGTCGCCCGTCACGGGGTGATGGACTTCGATCTCCACTATATCCAGAAGCCCTTCTCGATGCACGACCTGGCCTACAAGATCCGCCAGGCCCTGGCGGAATAGCCCCTGGTGCGCAGGGAAGGCATCGCTCTGGCCCGGCGGGGCCGGGATGCCCTGAAGTCGAGGCTGCAACCGGGCTCGAACCCGACGCGGCCAGGCCGCAAGAAGGAGGCGGGAAGCTAGGCTCGCTTCAGGAACACAGATCCGGGATCTGGCGTCCATGAGGGCAAGCGGGCGACGCGTGTCGGCGCCCCGTCTTCCGGGAACCAGGCCCGCTCGGGAGGTGTCCAGGTGAGAATCGGTCTGAAGGCTCTTCTGGCGGCTCTGGTGCTGGGGATGCTGCTGGTGCCGGCCCTGGCGGCGGATCCGGCTCTGTCGATCGCCAGTTGTGAGCCTCTGCGCCCTGCTCCCGGATTGGAGCCGCAGGGTCTGCTGGTGACCCTGGAGTCCACCCAGGCGCATCCCGAACCGACCGCGCAAGAGCAGGAACTGGCCGAGTTCCGCGTGGAGGGCCGGGTCCTGTCGGCGCCCCGCCGCAGCGTCATCCTGGCCGGGACCGTCCAGATTTCGGAATATCTGGTGCAGCCCTTCCGCACCGGTCCGCAGGAGGTGGAGGTCCGCCTTCGGGGCCAGCGCGCCGTCTTCCGGGCGGACTTCCAGACCGGGGGCGAGGGCCTGCTTCCCGGACGCTTCGACGGCGAGACCCTCCTGGCCCCGGAGGACCTGCCCGTCTTCAGTTGGTACCTGCAGAACCTGCAGGTGAAGCAGGACGGCCGGGCGCTGCCGGTTCGGAACGGCAAGGTCGCCCCGGCCTGGCATCCGGGCGTCAACGTCCTGGAAGTCGGCGGGGTGGGGCCCGCGGGCCAGGTCCGGCGCCGGGAGTATCGGCTGAACCTGGTGGACCCCGCCCGCGTTCCCCAGGGCAGCGAAATGCTGCTGCCTTTCGGGCAGCTCGAGGGTCGAAGCGGCCCTCTGTATGACCTGCGCTGCGAGGGCGAGGCCCTGGAGGTGGAAGGTTGGGCCAAAGGGCTGGTGCATCTGGTCCACGAGCCGGCCTGGGTGGTGGCCGAGGAACGCTATGTCGCCCGCATCCGCGCCGTGAGAACCGGGATGGCGAAGCTGGTTTTTCTCACCCAGCCCCATTTTCTGCTGGACTGGGAGGTCTGGCGCGAGGTTCCGGTCCAGGTCCAGGCGGCCCGGAAGGTCTGAAAGTCCGGTTTTTCGGGGATGGCGGCCGCCCGCCCGGGGGGTGTGGAAAAGTTGTGCACCGGGGAACCGGCTTTTCCACAGAAGGTCGCCTGCCGTCCACAGCAATTCACAGGAAGTCCACAGGGATTGCCAGGACGGGGCAGGGAAGAGGGGGCGCAACCGACCGAGCCCTGGAGGTCCCATCGTGGAAGACCAGTTCTGTGACATGCCGCCCCTGTCCCATGATTTTCTCCTGGCGGTGCCCGGGACCCGCGAGCGGGTCGTCCACCTCCTGGCGGACTCCTTCTCTGCTCTGGCCTCTCCCCGTCCCAAGGCTCGGAATCGGACGGTGGCATGCGGGTTTCCCCAGCGGCGTCTGCGGGTGACGGTCCGGATGGACCGGATTCACGAGACCGGCTAGCCCCTTCGCCGGCCTGACCTTCGCCCAGGCCACCGGGAAACACGCGGGTTCCCGTGGCGCTTCAGGAAGGCCGATTTCTCCCCAGCCCATCCCCTCCGGTTCCCCAGGAAATCCACAGGTCAGGGCCTGGAAACTCACAGGCCCTCCACAAGGGATTCACAGGAACCCAGGGGAACCCACTTCCCAGGCTCCACCTCGAGAGGCTCTCGGCCCTGAGGCGTCCGGCCTTCCAACGTCCCCTTCGTCACGGTCTCCCTGGAGGTCTGTACCGGCGTGAAGCATCATTCCCAGTTTCCCCCGATCCTTCCGATTCCAACCGAAGAGCCCGAGGACCGGGTCGTGATGGCCTCGCTCTGGCAGGCCATCCGTCCTCTGGCCGGCGTCGCCCCCTCCTTGACGGTCCGCCTTCGGTCCGCTCGAGGGGTGGAGGCCATGAGCCTGCGCCTCCGCCGGAACGCCCACTGCTATCTGCGGATGCTGCAGCACTGAGACCGGAACCCTGGAGGATCGGATGAGCCACGCTCCCGCCAACGTACGTCTGGAGACCGACAGCTTCGGCCCTCTCGAAGTCCCCGCCGAGTGCCTCTGGGGAGCCCAGACCCAGCGCTCGCTGCATCACTTCGAGATCGGCGAGGACCGGATGCCCCCCGAGCTGATCCGGGCCTTCGCCCTGCTCAAGAAGGCTGCGGCCGAGGTGAACCGCGATCTGGGGAAGCTTCCCCAGGACCTGGCCGGGGCCATCATCCAGGCCGCCGACGAGATCCTCTCAGGGGGTCTTGCCGACCAGTTCCCCCTGCGCATCTGGCAGACCGGCAGCGGCACCCAGACCAACATGAACCTCAACGAGGTCCTGGCCAACCGGGCCATCCAACTGCTGGGCGGGCAGGTGGGATCGAAGTCTCCGGTCCACCCCAATGACCACGTCAACATGTCCCAGTCGTCCAACGACACCTTCCCGACGGCCATGCACCTGGCGGTGGCCGAGGGGCTGGTCCGTCGCCTGATTCCGGCCCTGAAGGCCCTGCGCCGGACCCTGGCGGCCCGGGCCGGGGAATACGCGGATCTGGTCAAGATCGGCCGGACCCATCTGCAGGATGCGGTTCCCATGACCCTGGGCCAGGAGTTCAGCGCCTTCGTCGAACAGGTGGATCAGGATCTGGAGCGTCTGGAAGTCACCCTGCCGCGGGTCTGCGAACTGGCCTTGGGCGACACCGCCGTGGGGACCGGCCTGAACACCCATCCCGAGTTTGCCGTCCGCTCCGCCGCACGGATCGCCGAATGGACGGGACTGCCCTTCGTCTCGGCCCCCAACAAGTTCCAGGCCCTGGCCAGCCACGACCCCCTGGTCTTCGTCAGCGGAGCCCTCAAGACTCTGGCCTGCTCGTTGATGAAGCTGGCCAACGACATCCGCTGGCTGGGTTCGGGCCCCCGGGCGGGCCTCTTCGAGTTGATCCTGCCCGAGAACGAGCCCGGCTCGTCGATCATGCCCGGGAAGGTCAACCCCACCCAGTGCGAGGCCTTGACCATGGTGTGCTGTCAGGTGATCGGCAACGACGTGGCCGTCACCATGGGCGGAAGCCAGGGCAACTTCCAGCTCAACGTCTTCAAGCCGCTGATCGTGCACAACGTGCTGCACTCGATCCGCCTCTTGACCGACTCGTGCCGCTCCTTCCGCGAGCATTGCCTGGAAGGCCTCCAACCCAACCGTTCCCGGATCGAGGCCTATGTGCGGGATTCCCTGATGACCGTCACCGCCCTGAACCCCCACATCGGCTATGATCGGGCCGCCCAGGCCGCCAAGAAGGCCCACCACGAGGGGACGACGCTGAAGCAGGCCGTGCTGGCCCTGGGGCTTCTCTCCGAGGAGGACTTCGACCGGATCGTGGATCCGCGTCAGATGCTGGGACCGCGCTAGAGAGCCTCGCCTTCCCGGCCCCGGCCCTCCGGCGGGAAAAACCCGCCCAGGGAGCGAACACCTGACGTGCCCGGACGCGTCGTACGGGTGGAGGAGATCCATCCGCCCAGCCCGTCTGTCGGCACTGCCCGGACCGCTTCCGGCTCGGATTCTTGGAGGACCATCTTGAAGGCTCTGCGCGGGCTCTTCATCCTGGCAGGCCTGGCCCTGGTGCTGGGGCTGCTCTATCTGGGGTCGGTGCGCTCTCAACCCCGGCAGGACTTCTATTCCGGCGTGGTCGAGACCACCACCTGGGATCTGGCCTTCGAGGTGTCCGGCCGGATCGAGTCCTTTGCCGTCGAGGAAGGGCGGGTCGTCGCGGCGGGTGCCCCCTTGGCCGGCCTGCGCGAGGGCGATTTCCAGGTCGCCCTGGAGGCGGCCCGGGCCCGGGAAGGTGTGGCCGCGGCCCAACTGGCGGCCCTGGAGGCGGGCAGTCGGCCCGAAGAGATCCGCGCGGCCCGGGCCCGACTGGAGCGGGCCCAGGCTGAACTCGAGCGTCTGAGCAACGGGGCCACCTCTGAAGAGCTTGACCAGGCTCGGGCCCAGAGCGAGGCGGCACGAGAGTCCTGGAAGGTGCGCCAGCAAGGGTTCCGGGTCGAGGATGTCCAGGCCGCCCAGGCGGCAGTCGAGGCGGCGCGCTCCGCCCTGGAGCAGGCCCGGGCCGATGCCCGCCGCTACCAGGATCTGGCCCGAGAGGGAGCCGTCCCCCGGCGCACCCGGGAGGAGTTCGACAATCGCCTGGCTCAGGCCCAGGGACACTACGATTCTGCCCTGGCGACCTTGCAGAAGCTTTCCCGGGGCTATCTTCCCGAAGAGGTGGAGGCTGCCCATCAGGAGTATCTGGCCCGGGACGCCCGCTATCGGGAGATGGCCCGGGGGACCCGCAGCGAGGTGGTCCGCGCCGCCCAGGCCGAGGTCGAGGCGGCCCGCAGCCACTTGAAGCTGGTGGAGGAGGGCCCTCGGGTCGAGGAGATCCAGGCCGCCCGTCGCCGCCTCCGGGAGGCCCGCTCGGCGGTGGAACAGGCCGAGCTGAACCTGGGCAAGACCCGGCTGCTGGCGCCGGCCGAGGGGCTGGTGCTGACCCGGAACTTCGAGGTGGGCGAGATGGTCCAGCCCGGGCAGCCCGTCCTGACCCTGGCGGACCTGCAGATGCCCTGGGTGGAGGTCTTCGTTCCCGAGCCCGAGATCGGTCGGGTGCAGGTGGGCGACGAATTCGAGGTCACGGTGGACTCGGCGCCCGGCAAGGTCTTCTCGGGTCGGGTCACCAGGATCTACGAGAAGGCGGAATACACCCCCAAGACCATCCAGACCCAGACCCAGAGGGTGAACCTGGTCTATCGCGTCAAGATCACCGTGCCGGACTCGAAGGGGATCCTGAAGCCCGGGATGCCCGCGGATGCCCTGCGCCGCGCGACCTCCTCGGAGCAGATCCCCGATGGGCGATGAGGCCATCCGGGTCCGCAACCTTCGCAAGCGCTACGCAGGAGGCGTCGAGGCACTGCGGGGGCTGGACCTTTCGGTTCAGGCCGGCCAGGTCTACGGGGTGGTGGGGCCCGACGGAGCCGGCAAGACCACCCTTCTGAAGGTGCTGGCGGGCGTGCTCTCGTTTGAAGCCGAGGAGGCCCGGGTCCTGGGGCGCCCGGTCCCCGACGGGTTGGCCGAGGTCCGCCACCATATCGGCTACCTCCCACAGCGCTTCAGCCTGTACGGCGATCTGACCGTGCAGGAGAACATGGACTTCTATGCCGACCTCTATCCCCCCGACTCCGAGGGTCGCCGCACGAAACAGGAACTCCTGGAGATGATCGGCCTGGCCCCCTTCCGGGACAGGATGGCGGCGGACCTCTCGGGGGGCATGAAGCAGAAGCTGGCGCTGCTGTGCAATCTGGTCCATCGCCCCAGCCTGCTCTTGATGGATGAGCCGACCGTGGGGGTCGACCCGGTCTCGCGTCGGGAGTTCTGGACCCTGGTCTTCGAGCTGCAACGGGGCGGGCTGACGGTCCTGGCCTCGACCCCCTACATGGACGAGGCCGAGCAATTCGACCGGGTGGCCCTGCTGAGCGAGGGGCTTCTGCTGAGGGAAGGGACGCCGGAGGAGATTCGCGCCTCGGTTTCGGGGGTGGTTCTGGAACTGGTTTGCGAGCAGCCGTTCCAGGCGGCCCGCTGCCTGGAAGGGACCCCGGGGCTCCACGATGTCCAGCTCTTCGGGGACCGCCTGCATCTTTTCGCCTCAGCGGACACCGCCGAACTCCGAGGGGCCCTGGAACAGGGCCTGGAACGCTCGGGCCTCCAGGTCCGGCGCCTGCGCCGGGTCCCCTTCTCGATCGAGGATGTCTTCTTGAGGTTGACCGCGTGAGCGACCTGGTGGTGGACGTGCGCGATCTGACCCGCCGCTTCGGCAGCTTCGTGGCGGTGGACCGCGTCAGCTTCCAGATTCCTCGGGGCGCCATCTTCGGGTTCCTGGGTCCCAACGGGGCGGGCAAGTCGACCACCATCCGGATGCTGCTGGGAATCCTGCCGGTCTCTTCGGGAGAGGGTCGCGTCCTGGGCTTCGACATCCGCACCTGCTCTGAGGAGATCCGCGCCCGGGTCGGCTACATGTCCCAGCGCTTCAGCCTGTATGAGGACCTGACCGTCCTGGAGAACCTGCACTTCTTCGGCGGGGTCTTCGGCCTTTCCGGAGCGACCTTGGACCACAGGGTCCGAGAACTGGTGGGGATGACCCGCCTGGAGGGCTTCGAGGGTCGGATGGCTCGAGGTCTTCCCGGAGGGATCCGCCAGAGACTGGCCCTGGCCACCAGCCTCCTGCACGATCCCGAGATCGTCTTCCTGGACGAGCCGACCGGAGCGGTGGATCCTGCCCTGCGACGCTACTTCTGGGAGCGGATCGCCGAATTGTCGGCCTCGGGACGGACGGTCATGGTCACCAGCCACTACATGGATGAGGTCGAGCGCTGCCACGACATCTGCTTCATCCACCACGGTCGGATCATGGCCCAGGGGTCTCCTGGAGACCTCAAGAGCCGTCATCTTCCCGGAGAGATGTGGCAGGTGCGGACCCCGACCCGCGCCGAGGTGGCCGCGCTGCTCTCGAAGGTCCCCGGAGTGGCGGGAGCCTTTCCCTCGGGAGAGATGGTGCGCTATCTGCTCGAACCCGGCTTCGACCCGGCCGCCCCCTCAGTGACCCTGGCCGCCTCGGGGCTGTCCTGCACGCCCCCCGAGCCGGTCGAGCCGACCCTGGAGGATGTCTTCGTGGCCCTCTCGAGGAAGCGGGGGAGGCCATGATCTCGCATCGCCTGCTGGCCATCATCCGCAAGGAATTCGTGCAGATGCGCCGGGACCGGTTGACCCTGGCGATGATGCTCCTGTTGCCGTTCGTGCAACTGGTGGTCTTCGGCCTGGCCATCAACACCGACGTCAAGCACGTGCCGATGGCGGTCCTGGACTACTCTCAATCGGCCGAGAGCCGACGGTTGATCCAGGCCTTCACCAACTCGGACTACTTCGATGTGGTGGCCTGGCCGCGGGATACCCGGGAGATTTCCGAACTGATCGACTCGGGCTTCTTGAAGGTGGGCCTGGTGATCGACCCGGACTATGCCCGGAACGTCCGCGCCGGACGGGCAGCCCGGGCCCAGGTCCTGGTGGACGCTTCCGACCCCATCACCGCCTCCTCGACCCTCTCCAACAGCGCCGGCATCGCCAATGTCCTGGGGATCCAACTCTTGAGCCGGCACCTGCGGCCGGGGACTCCCTTGGCCCCCTCCGCGATGCCCGTGCAGATCGACGTGCGGGGATGGTTCAATCCCGATCTCCTGACCGCGAACTACATCGTGCCGGGCCTGATCGGGGTGATCCTGGCCATGACCATGATGATGATCACGGCCATGGCCATCGTGAAGGAGCGCGAGACCGGCACCCTCGAGCAGTTGATCACCACTCCGATCAAGACCTGGGAGCTGATGATCGGCAAGATCGTCCCCTACGTCCTGATGGGCTATACCCAGATGACCATCGCCCTGCTGGTGGGCATGTACGGGTTCCACGTGCCGGTGCGGGGGAGCCTGGTGTTGATGTACGCCCTGACGCTGGTCTACATCGGGTGCTATCTGGGCCTGGGCCTGGTGATCTCGACGATAGCCCGCACCCAGCAGCAGGCCATGCAGATGGCCTTCTTCCTCTTCCTTCCGACCATCCTGCTTTCGGGGTTCATGTTCCCCAGGGCGGGGATGCCCGAGTGGGTGCAGATCCTGACGCTGGTGATTCCCCTGACCTACTACCTGGAGATCATGCGCGGCATCGTCCTGAAGGGGGTGGGGCTGGTGGCCCTGTGGCGCTGGGTGGTGCCGATGGTGACGTTGATGACCGTCATCCTGGGGATCGCCATGCTGCGCTTCAAGAAGCGACTGGATTAGGGGGGGCGGGGTGGAGGGGAGTTCCGGACTCGGCCTTGCGGCCTCCCGCCCCCGAGTCCTTCCCGGTTTCTTCCTCAGGATTCGGCATCTTCGGGAATCGTCTGGAGGCGCTCTTCCCGGACCGCCCGGGCCAGCAGCCAGGTGCCTCCGCCCAGGCCGGCCAGGACCACGGCCAGGCTGATCCCCAGGGCGCTGGAGTAGGTGGAGGTCGCATCATAGATCCATCCGCCGGCCAGCGGACCCAGGACCCCGGCGGCACCGTAGGCCAGGAAGACCAGGAGATACACGGTCCCGATGCCTTCGGCCCCGAAGCGTGAAGCCACCTGGGCGGCGTAGACGACGAAGCAGGCCCCGAAGTTGAATCCCACCAGGAACGTCGCCGCCACCAGGCCGGGAGTCCACCATCCGGCCAGGCCCAGCAGGGCAAGGGAGGCCGCCAGGCAGGCCAGCGAGAGCGGGATGCCCCTCTGGCCCAGGCCGTCGCTCAGCCAGCCCCAGGTGACCCGACCCGCGGCGTTGCCCAGGGCGAAGGCGCTGATCGACAGCATGGCCTGCAGATAGGACCCTCCCAGCGAGAGGGTCAGCGGTTTGAGGTTCCCGACCACCAGAAGCCCCGCGAACGTCCCGCAGAACATGCCCAGGACCAGGGCGGCAAAGAAGGGATCGCGGGTCAGGGCGACGGGTTCGGGACCTGGCGCGGCCTGGCCGGAGGAGGTCGAGTCGGGGTTCCGGAGCGCGCCGGCCGCGACCACGATCAGCGCTCCGTAGGTCACCCCGGTCCAGCGCAGGACCGAAAGCACGTCGAGTCCTTGCTCGAAGAGCAGGTGGACGAGTCCGGACAGGAGCACTGCGCCCAGGCCGAAACCGGCCACGGCCAGGCCGGTGACGGCGCCCCGGTGATTCGGGAACCAGCGGACGCAGGTGCTCAGGGGGCAGACATAACCGAAGCCCGTGCCGGCGCCCGCGAGCCCGGCGATGCCCAGGAACAGGATCGGAAACGACCCGTTGGAGAGCGAGGCCAGCAGATAGCCTGTCCCGAAGAGCAGACCTCCGATTCCGGCCACCTTCGCGGGTCCCCAGCGTTGCATCAGCCTGCCGGCAGGGACCATCGAGACCGTGAAGACCCCGATCAGGACGCCGAAGACGAGCTGGCACTGGGCCATGCTGTATCCGAATGAAGACTGCAGTGAGGGGACCAGGCTGCTCCAGGCGTAGAGTCCGCCCAGACAGACCTGGATCAGGAGGGAGGCCAGCAGGACGACGTATTTCATGCTCTGGTGTCGGAAGATTATGCGGCCTGGGAGGCCTTTCAGCAAGGTCTGCGGCAGGTGTGGGTGCTGATCCTTGTCGTCGGCGAATCTATGCTCGACAGGATTCGCCTGAAGCGCCAGGTTGAGGGCTCCGATCTCGAAGAGGCTGCCAACATCGCCCTCGTCCCGGAGGCCCCAGACCACGATTGCATCCCTGAAACCCAAGGTCCGCGAGCCCATCCCCGAGGGCGGGTTTTCAGGCGGCGCATGTCTCCGAGCCGGAGGTGGCCGGCCCGCACCGATACTCGGGCGTGGCCTCGCAGACCCGGTCTTCGGCGGGGGGGGACTCGGCCTCGTCCCCCTCCCAGGCCAACGCCTCCCCGTCCACAAGGCGCTCGTCGCACCAGACCCTCCAGGCTTCGCCTTGCTCCAGCCCGATCTCCCAGATGCGGGTGCGCGGGTCCTCGCCCTCCACCCGCATCATGCCGCCGTGCAGGTGGCGCAGGTGGTGGGCGGCACACACCACGGCCAGGTTCGGAAGCTCGTCCGACCCGCCCTGGGAGCGCCGGGAGCGCCGCTGGATGTGGTGGACGTGCAGGTTGGTCCGGCAGACGCAGCCCGGAACCTCGCAGCGGTAGCCGGCCCGCTCCAGGGCCTGACGGCGCACCCGACTCTGGCCTGAATCCTCGGAACCTGCCTGGCGCAGGAAGACCAGGCACAGGATGTACAGGCACTCCTCGGGCGAGAGCGCCTCGCCGGCGTCCCCTCGCAACCGGGCCTCCGCAGCCCGCAGCAACTGATCCAGGGATTCCGGCAGGACCAGGCGCAGGCGGATGGTGGAGGAGGGGGCGGCGGTCTCGGCGTTCGCGCCCGACGAAGGCTCCGTGGTGGGGGCCGACGAAGGCGCTGCGGATGTCTGGACTCCTTCCGGGGCGGTCCGGCTGGACTCGGCCTGCTCGAAGGCCCAGGCCAGATCCTCGCAGGTCGCTTCGAAGCCCTGCAGGCCGGCCTGCTGACGGAACTCCTCCAGGGTCTCCTCCTCCCCCGGGGCGGTGCCCGAACGAAGATTCCATGTGACAGGGAAGCGACTGGCCAGGACCCGGGCGGCCTCGACCGCGTCCTCCAGGCGACG
>JALHDH010000319.1 GCA_022839105.1 bacterium | reverse complement strand
TAGCGAACATCCTCACACTATCCATCTTGCCAATGGAGTTTATGGCGAAGAGCAACATTTTCCTCTTAATTTGCGAAGTTATGTAAGCATTGTAGGTGAGAGTGAGAATGGAGTAGTATTTACTGGTCCCGATGTGTTTTTCATTGGTCTGAGTTCTGAAAAAGAAGCGACCATCCGCAATATTACCTTTGAAGCAGTTACTGATCAGGAATTTTATCTACATAATTTAATTGAATGCGTATCTTATGTCATAGTTAATGGTGTATTGGATAAGTTCAGCTTAACTTTGGAGAACCTTTGTTTTTGTAATTGCCAACCCGTTCATTATGATAATATATATATATTGGGGGAATTTGCATATCCTGAGAGATTAATACTGCGGAATATTACTGTAAAGGATTGTATGGGAACGATAGCTATTCATGCCTGGGGAGGAAATATCTATGCCGATAATATTAACATCCATCATTTCTATGCTCCCCCCTACGGAGAACAAGGAGGCAGAGCCTTATCTATTACTACCAATAATCCGGGGGTAGATGGTGGAATAAACTCCATAGTCAATATAAAAAGTTCTTTTCTACCAACCACCTTTAAAAATTACTTTATTAATACAACTATAACGGGTAACTATTGGGCAACCGGATATGGAGCAGCCATAACTTTGGGAGAAGATGGAAAAGCAATCTTTATCAACAGTATAATAAATAACAGTTTAGGAATAGGAATGAATTTTTTCCTTCGTAGTTACGACCTACCTTCCCGGTTAAGTTTTTTGAACTGTCTGGTCGGTCCTGCTGAAAATCCCTGGGATACGGTCTTTAGCGAAAGTCCCAATAATATAGTGGAATGGTATGGCAATAATCTCAGTTCCGATCCCGATTTTTATGCCTACAATCCTAATAATCCTTATACTTTGGGTCAAAACTCGCCTTGTATAGATGCCGGAACGACGGATTTCAGTATTTTTGATATTCCGGACTGGTATCAGTTTCCCCTCTATGACCTGGCTGGCAATCCCAGAATTTATGGCAATCAAGTTGATTTGGGTGCATACGAATGGCAGGGAGAAATTGCCGTAGAAGATTTGGTTGCTGTTTCCAACCTGACTATTTCCAGCTATCCCAATCCCTTCAATTCCAGCACAACTATCAGTTATAATCTACCTGAAAGCGGAGAAGTAAGGATTAATATCTATAACACCAAAGGACAATTGGTAAAGACCCTCATAGCTGAA
>JALHDH010000162.1 GCA_022839105.1 bacterium | reverse complement strand
TGAACGGCCTAGAGGATTTCTACGCATAATTATTGCGGTGTTAAAATAGGGTTTGCAGTAGTTTTCAGCGAACCGTTTTGATGTGGAGAAAGATCCTTACCTGGAGGATAGGCAATTGGCGGCACCTAATAGATGGAGGTTAACATTCAACCCTTATAGTTGTACGCCTTCCCTATGGCTCCCGGTATATCCGCCGGATCAAAAGACACGTCACTTGTCCACTTCCCAAACCGGCCATCGTAGTTTACGGCCTTCACCCAATCTTCAAGAAACCCTCGTTTGACCCTGGCCTGCTCAGTATCCAGGCCCTTGATCTCCAGAACTAGATGAATGCCGTTGGTCAGCAGGATAATGAAATCCGGCCGGTACCTGTGGCGCTCGCCCTGGAAGATATAGTGCACTCCAAACCCCAGGTGATCATTCTTTACCCAGGAGGCTACCTTAGGATTTCTGTCCAGCTCAAAAGCGGCTGCAGACTCCCAGCTGCTGTCACAGACACAGAAGTTGATATGGCACCTCTTCGCCTCGACCCGAGGCTTGCCTGTATGCCAGGGGATCATATCCCCTGTGGCTCCTATGGGCCTGTGGTCGTCCTCGAAGACCAGCTTGGTGGACTCGGCGTTATTGGGCTCAATCGCATTCCAGATGTGCTCGACTATCTTGCTCATGTTCAAGACCAGTGTGATGAGCCTCCGCACGTCATCATATCCTACCTCGGGTATTATGCGGATCCTCTCTGACTCTAAGAATTCCTCGATTATAGCGATTATCTGAGATAGCAGCTGCTCTTTGCTGCCCGGCCACTTGGGGTTCATGCGGTCGAAGACCTCGATAGCCGTGTTGAATATGATCTTCTGCATCCTGAACTGATCGGCAATGGTGGTCAGATCGATTGGTGTAGTCTCCGAGGTATCGACATTCCCGCCCAGGATCTTGGCCATATCCGCTCTGGTGATAGTCTCACGGAGGACCAGCTCTAAGGGCCTGACCTTTCTCATGTCCAGGCTGAGAGTGGGCTTCATCTCGTACTCTATGCGGGCGATCCTGGGCCACTGAAGCTCGTACTGCTGTTTTTCCGGCCTGGGCTCGATAACATACTTTGGAACCTGAGCTCGAGTCTTTCTATCATCGGTTGTCTCGTGGGGCATAAAAGTGAAAGGCACTCCGAAGATGTTCACGTAATCGGGCGTCAGGAGCCCAGTCTCCTCGTCGATATCGTAATCAGTCCGCCTGAGCCCCCGGCCTACTACCTGCTCGCAGAGGAGCTGGCTGGAGAAGGCTCTCAGGCCCATTATGTGGGTCACAGTCTTGACATCCCAGCCCTCAGTGAGCATGCCCACAGATATGACGTTCTGGAAGGCCTCGCCAGGCTTGTTCTCGACCCCAATGGTATTGACGATCTCTCTGAGGTACTCGGCTGAATCCTTCTTGGAGAGCTCTTTGCCTTCATCGCCCTCAGAAGACTCCTTGAGCTTGAACTGCATAGCCTCCTCCTGGGACTCGGCCTTCTCCAGGATCCTGGAGTCTATGTGGATGATCCTGCCTGGATCGCAAAGCTCCTTTATGTCTATCTTATTGCGGTCGAGGGCATACTTGATCCTGGCTGCAGTCTCAGTCCTGTTGGCCACAGTGATCATGACCGGCGGCGTGGGAAAGCCATCTTCTTTCCACCGTTCGGCAGTCTCAAGCCAGTCCTTGCCCAGGAGATAGTAGCCGTTGATGATCAGGTCGGGAAGGGTCTCGTGGGGCTGGGCCTTCCTGTTCAGGTCCTCTTTGACCCATTTGTAGATGTGATAGAGCTTAGATCTGTACGTCCTAGTATCTGGCATGCCGTCATCTCTTATGACCACCCTGGGGGTCTTCACCAGGCCGGATTCGATGGCATCGCTGAGCCCGAAGTCGCTGACAATCCAGGGGAAGAGGGCTTCTTCGCTGGCTGTCTTGCCGGAAGGGGCAAAGGGCGTGGCAGTGAAATCGTAACAGGCCAAGATACCCCGGACGACGTGGATCCTGTCCAGGCCCCCGACCCATTTGGTAGCCTCCTCTATGTCCTCTTTCTTCAGGCCTCTTATCTTGGATTCGGCAGGTATCCTCCAGGCATGATGGGCCTCGTCGTTTATGACCAGTATGTTCTTGGCATTGGCCAGGTCTCTGAGGACATCCCGGACGTAAGCCTGGTCGCTCCTGGCACCTCGTTTGTCCACTCCCTTCTTCTTGGCGATCTTCTCGTCGGTCTCCCAGTTCAGAATATGCCTGTTCCTGACAACGACCTTGGCCTGCCTGAGGAGATCCTGGAGGCCTGGCGGGACGACGTTGAACTTATCATAGTAGTTGCCGGGTTCGGAGGGTATCAGCACCTTCAGCCTGTCTCTCACGGTGAGCCCTGGGGCTACCACAAAGATGTTCTTGGAGAACCTGGCGTCCTGGGGGTTGGCGGCCTTGTTGAGGGCCTGCCAGGCTATGAGCATGGCCATGACTATGGTCTTGCCTGAGCCTGTGGCCATCTTGGAGCAGTAGCGTCTGAACGGCCCGCCATCTGAAGGAATATCGATCCCCACTTTATCTGCAGCTGGGGCCTCGGCAAGCCAGATCAGAGTCTCCATGGCATCGAGCTGGCAGAAGAAGAACCTCAGGTCTCTTTCCGACTGGTCGTGCCAGTGCTGCAGCAGTCTTCTGGTGATGCTGGTAGCGCCAGCGTAAGGTATTCCGCCGTTTTTGCCCTCGCGCCAGGCCTTTACGCGGGGCCTTATCCTGTTTACCAGAGGGAGCTCAATGAACTTGCCTGGATCGTCTGCAGACTCATAAGCCTGGGAGGCTATGATGTAGCCTGCAGGCCTGCGTCCTTCGGCCAGATCAAATGACTTCTTGTTTTCGTCATACCACCAATGTTCTTTAGGCTCTTCGTAGGGTGAAGTGATGATGAGGTGGTCTATCTTCTGCATGATCTCTCGTCCAGGATTCTGAGGCTCTCTATGCCTCGGTTGTCTATGATCTTCACAGCTACTCGGCTCTTGAGCTCAAAAGGTAATGATACAGTTCCCCGGAAGGCATCTATCCGGTCCTCATCGATATCGGCCTTGAGTGTCTTGGCCAGTCTGGCCCAGCCCTCTTTGGATCCGGCCAGGGGGAAGAAGACCTGGCGGGGAAAGAGGCTGTAGCCATCGTAGTCAGTGTCCAGCATCCACATGGCCACCTTGTCAGAGCTGCCTGATTCCACAGCACCGTTTACGGGGTTGTAATAGTCGAATCCCAAGATCTTCACCCGGCATTTGCCTTTGTCTTCGCCTTCCTTGATCTTCTCCAGCTTCACATCCGGCTGGCCGATGAGCCAGAAGCTCTCGTTGCTCGATCGTTTCTTCTTCAGGTCGTCTGTGAATAGGTCGCCGTTCATCTGGGCTTTCAGGAAGATCATGCCCGGCCAGATGGTCTCATCTATGTCCTTGGAGGCCTCGGGGTCGAACTGGAAGGCAGCGAAGATCAGCATCTTGGGCGAGGGAATGAGGTGGTTGGCCTCTTCTAAGGCCAGTGCTACCTGGCGCTGCTCCAGGGGCGCGTGCTCCGGCCCGAAGCTTATCACTGCTCTTTTGGGCTCGTCTTCCATGGTCTCGGCCTCGGCGTGGAGGTATCTTGTGCCTGGCAGGGGTTCGACTCGGGAGAACTTGATTCTCTGGCCCTGTGTGGTGATTATTCCTGTTCTGAATAGCTCTTCACGCCATTCTCTCTGTCTCAGGGTCTCGCCGGATCGGGCTAATGAGGCATCTGCTTCTTTGCTGGTCTCGACCTCTGCCAGTGGCTTGACAACGGGAGCTGGGACTGCCTCGACAGTGAAAGGGCCAGTAACCCGGACCTTGGATTTGTCGATGAAAGGCTGATCGTAGAGGGTCTCTTGATCGGCATACTTGGCGATGGCCTGATCGATGGTCATGGATTCTTCCTCGATCACCGGCTCCACGTAGCGGGGAATGTTCAGGTTGAAATCGTTCTCGCGGATCTCGCCGAGTGTGACCACCCGGCAGATCCCTTCCACATCCTGATAGCCCTCGTACCAGCGATGGATGTTGTCCACGTGTTCCGGCAGCAGCTCGTTTTGGGCGCGGCCGGTCTTGAACTCCTTGGAGGCGTCGATGAAAAGCACTTTTTGGCGGTGCGCCTTGGGCTTGCTGTCGCGGAAGACCAGGACGCAGGGCGCGAGACCGGTACCGTAGAAAATGTTCTGGCCGAGACCGATCACCGCTTC
>JALHDH010000001.1 GCA_022839105.1 bacterium | reverse complement strand
CCGGGCGGGGGTCGTGCAGCAGACGTCCACCCACCGCGGGAGGGTCATCCCCGGGAGGTTCCGGACCAGCATCATCCGGGACTCCAGGGCCGGGACGCCGCCCGGAACCCGGCTGAAGTCGGGAGCCAGGTTCTTCTCCGCCGCGCTGAAGGGGCAGTGATCCGTCGAGACCACCTGCAGATCCCCTCGCAGCAGCGCGGCCTGGAGGCTCTGCTGCTGGGCCTTCTCGCGGATGGGGGGCGAGCAGATCGGCAGGGGCCCCAGGCGCTCGAAGACCTCGTCGTCCAGGCACAGGTACTGCGGGCAGGTCTCGCCCCAGGCGGCCAGGCCTCCTGACCGGGCGGCGGCCAGGCGCTCGACCACCTCTCTACAGGTGACGTGGAAGAGGTAGACCGGCGTCCCGGTCAGCTCGGCCAGGTCCAGGACCCGCCCGGCTGCCTGCCCTTCGAAGGCCGCCGGGCGGCAGCGAGGATGCATGCGCGGGTGCACCAGGCCCGCCTCCAGGCTCTCGGCGACCAGCCGGCGGATCACGTCCCAGTTCTCGGCGTGCACCAGGGCCATCCCCCCGGCGGCGGCCAGGGCCCGGAAGGAGGTCAGCAACTGCCCGTCATCCAGGCAGAATCCGTAGGCCATGTAGTGCTTGAAGGTGGGACAGCCCGCCTCGACCACCCCGGGCACCTGGTCGAGGTTCGCAAGATCCGCGGGCTGGATGGTCATGTGGAAACCGAAGTCGGCCACCGAGCGGCCCTCCGCCTGCTGGCGCCGCTCCTGCAGGGCCTCGAGCATGGTCTGGCCCGGCCGGGTCTCGACGAAGTCCAGGAAGGTGGTGGTTCCCCCCAGCACGGCGGCCCGGGACCCGCTGGCGAAGTCATCCGCCGTGTCCAGGCCGCCCACGTGGTACTGAAGATGGACGTGGACATCGACGCCGCCGGGGGTGACCAGACGCCCTCGGGCCTCGATCCGCCGGCGGCCCGAAAGCCCCTGGCCCACGGCCGCGATCCGACCCTCGCGCAGGCCGATGTCGGCCTCGAAGACCCCCTCGGCGGTGACCACCGTGCCTCCCGCGATCACCAGGTCCATCGCTGCCTCCTTCCGCCTCGGGCAGGAGCCTCGAGGCCCTGTGGGAATCACAACTCCATCCCGGCCGCCTTCCACGAGGCCGGCACCGCTCCTGTGGAGGTCCGATGATCCTGCGAACCTTGTCTTGTGTCTTCCTGCTGGCGCTGCTGGCCCTTCCGGCCCTGGCTGCGCCTTCCGAGACCTCGGAGGCCTCTTCGCCTCCGGCCCCTCCGGCCCGGGCCATCGTGGTCCTGGCCGACTTCGCCGACCAGGCTCAGTTCGACCTGGAAAATCAGGTCGTCAGTCTGCTCTGGGATAAGTTGGGTCAGGGAACCCTGAGTCACGTTCCTGGCCTGGCGCCCCGGCCCATGTTGGTCAACACGGCTCAGGCCGATGGCGTCAAGACCATGGAAAGGCTGGGCCTCCCGGCCACGCTTCTGCCGATCCTGGTGGTGGCCGACCTGGACGCCCAGGGGCAGCCCCGCCACACCCTCTGGCAGCGCCGGATCTTCCAGCCCGCCGTGGACGTGCGGGCCATGCTGGCCTACTTCGGGGTGGCCCTCGAGGCCGGTCAGCCCCTGATCCGGGCGGCGGGTTTCGAACCACGGGGTCTGGGGCGACCGCTGCGGGCCAACGAGGTGGTGACGGTCACCGTCCAGGGGGTTCCGGGGGCCACGGTCAGCGCCGCGATCGGAGGCCGGACGGGAATCCCCTGCTTTGAGGACCCCCCGGGTCTGTATCGGGCCACCTACACGGTCTCGGTCGAGGATCGCACCGACGCGCAGGTTTCGGTCGAGATGCGCACGTCCGACGGACAGGAGGAGCGCCGCGACCTGGGAGCGGTGGCCTTGCAGGGGGTGATGACCCCCGAAATCCAGCTCGTGCAGCAGGTCGGCCCGAACCAGTGGATGGCCCAGGGCATGGCTGCCCCAGGGTCCAGCGTCCTGGTCCGCGTCGAGGTGGTCCAGACGGCGCTGGTCTTCCGCGACGTGCAGAAGCAGCAGTTCCAGGGGGTCGCCGATTCCTCCGGTCGCTTCCAGGCCCTGGGCACCCTGCAGGGGGACCTCGACGGGGTGACCGGGAGCTTCCAGGTGGAGGCCACCGACCCCTCCGGTTCCACGGCTCGCTCCGAGCCGCGCTCGCTGCGCCTGGTGGCCGACCGCCGCTTCCAGCCTCAGCCTTCCCCCATGCCCGGGCCCTGGCCGCCCGCCCCTTCTCCTTCCTGGGGCGTGCAGGCCTTCAGCGACTCTTCGGGGCTGTACGTCGTCTCCAGGGGCAAGCGCAGCCAGATCGAGACCATGTCGCCCCGCTGGTATCAGGCGGTGGCCGACGTGGTGGTGTACAGCTCCTTCATGAACGACCTGAAGGTCTGGTGGCAGGGGCAGACCTGGCGCCTGGAGAGCATGGCCCCCAAGAGCTGGAAGGCCGATTTCGGAACGGTGGCCTACGTCAACTTCATGGGGAACTTCCTGGTCTGGCACAAGGGCCAGACCACCAACCTGGGCAACCTGCCCCCCCAGAGCTATGAGGTCGGACCGGGCGCCCTGGCCTTTGTCGGCGCCAATCGGGGCTTCTTCCTGTGGCGTCCGGGAAGCGGCGTGCGCCAGTTGGAGTCCTGGCCTCCCAACAGCTACCGCATCTACGGGCACACCCTGCAGTACACCGACTCCGGCGGCTTCCAGAGGGTGGTGGACTTCTAGGAACCTGGCCCTCCATCCAGGCGGCGGTCGCGCCCGTCCCTGCTCCCCCCGGGGAGCCCCCTCCGTGAGGGAGGGGCTCTCCGGGGGCGGGCCGGTCTCAATCGCGGGGCTGGATCTTCAACCTCAGGACGTCGAGCTGCTCGGAATCCACCACGACCGGGGCTCCGGACATCATGTCGACGGCGTTGGCGTTCTTGGGGAAGGCGATGACCTCGCGGATCGAGGTCTCGCCGGCGCACAGGGCCACCAGCCGGTCGAAGCCCACGGCCAGTCCCCCGTGCGGCGGCGCGCCGTACTCGAAGGCATCCAGCAGGAAGCCGAACTTCTCGCGGGCCTGCTCGACCGAGAGTCCGATATTGGCCAGGACCTTCTCCTGCATCTCGCGCTGGTGGATGCGGATGCTGCCCGAGGCCAGCTCGTTGCCGTTCAGGACCAGGTCGTAGGCCGCCGCTCGGACCTTCAAAGGCTCGGTCTCCAGCATCCCGGCATCCTCCGGCAGGGGAGAGGTGAAGGGATGGTGCTCGGCCTCCAGCCGGTTCTCGTCGGAGTTCCAGGAGTAGAGGGGGAAGTCCAGGACCCACAGGAATTCGAAGCGGTCCTGGGGGAAGAGGTCGTAGCGTCGGGCAAAATCCAGGCGAAGCCGGCCCAGGGCGGTGTTGAGCGTCGTCCGGGGGCCGGCGGCCAGCACCACCAGGTCGCCGACTTCGGCTCCCAGGGCCTGGCAGATCTCCAGGGCCTTCTCTTCACCCAGGAACTTCATCAGGCTGGACTTCATCCCGTCGGCGGCCCGGGCCAGGAAGAAGAGTCCCGGCAGGCCGGCGGCCACGGCCAGCTCCTTGAGGGCATCCTGCTCTTTTCGCGAGGCTCCGGCCTGGCCCGGCACCACCAGGGCCTTGACCCGGGCACCCTCCTCCAGGGCGGCCTGGAAGACGCCGAATCCGCAGCCTTCCACCAACCCGCTGACGTCGTGCAGCCGCATGTCGATCCGCAGGTCGGGTTTGTCGCTGCCGTAGGAGTCCATGGCCTCGGCATGGGACATCCGCCGGAAACGGTCAGGGAGTTCCAGACCCAGCCCCTCCTGGAAGACGTGTCCCATCAGCCCCTCGACCAGGGCCAGGACATCCTCCATGCCGACGAAGGACATCTCCAGGTCGATCTGGGTGAATTCGGGCTGCCGGTCGGCGCGCAGGTCCTCGTCGCGGAAGCAGCGGGCCAACTGGAAGTAGCGGTCGACGCCCGAGACCATCAGGATCTGCTTGTAGAGCTGGGGGGACTGGGGCAGGGCGTAGAAGTGGCCGGGACGGGTGCGGCTGGGGACCAGGTAGTCCCGGGCGCCTTCGGGGGTGGAGGCCACCAGGATCGGGGTCTCCACTTCGTAGAAACCCTGGCTGTCCAGGTAGTCCCGGGTGGCCTTGGCCAGGCGGTGGCGCAGGGCCAGGTTCCGGGCCATGACGGGACGGCGCAGGTCCAGGTAGCGGTACTGCATCCGCAGCCCTTCCTCGACGTTCTGCTCTTCAGCCACCTGCAGGGGCAAGGGACGCGCCGTGTTGAGGATCCGCAGATCCTCCGCGTGGACCTCGATGTCGCCGGTGGGCAGGTTCGGGTTGCGGGTCTCGGCCGAACGCTCGGCCACCCGGCCTCGGACGGCCACCACGAACTCGTTGCGCAGGGTCTCCGCCTTGGCGAAGGCCTCGGGTGAGGTGGCCTGGTTCAGGACGCACTGGGTCAGGCCCTGGCGATCCCGCAGGTCCAGGAAGAGCAGGCCGCCCAGGTCCCGGCGACGGTGGACCCAGCCCATGAGGACCACCTCGTCTCCCGAGTTCTCGCGGCGCAGATCTCCACATCGGTGGGTGCGGCGCAGTTCGGCGAGGGGTTCGGGACGGAATTCCGGATTCATGGGACCTCCAGGAATGGAAGGGCGCCTCGGGGGCGGCCGGACTCTCCCCTGAGAGGCCAGGGGAGGTTCGGGGGTTCAACTGCCGAGCAGCAGTTCCTCCACCCCCTGCAGGATGGCGGACATGGTCGGGACGGGATGCCCCTTGGTGACCGTGCGGTGGGGGACCTGCCAGGGAGCCCATTGCTGGCTGCACAACTGCCGGGTGCAGGCCTGGTAGACGGCCACCACGGGTCGTCCCATGGCGGCCGCCACGTGGACCGCCCCGGTATCGGGCGAGACGACGCAACTGCAGGCGCCCAGGGCCGCCGCCCATTGCTTGAAGGTCAGTCCCCCCGCCAGGCGGATCGGCAAAGGCTCGCACGGCGTCGGATTCGAGTCGGGTCCCGGGATCCGGAATCCGGGCCCGAGCAGGCCGGCCGTGGCCAGACCCTCCGCCAGGCGGGCCGCCATGGTCTCTTCGGCGGGGCCGTAGGTGATCAGGACGCCGCCGCCATTGGTGGACCACAAGAGCCCCTCGACCAGACGGACCAGGTTGCGGATCCGCCAGCCCTCGGTCACCCAGCCTCCGCCCAGGTGCAGGGCCGCCTTCTGGTGGCCCCAGCCCTCGACCAGCCGCCGGCCGAATTCCAGATCCTCCGGGGGGATCGTCAACTCCAGGTGCTCCTCGTGCCCAGGCAGGCCCATCTCCCGGGCCAGCGCCTGCAATTGCTCGACCTCGTGGGGAATCCGGCGCCCGGCCGCCAGGTCTCGCTCCAGGTCGACGGTCATCCGGTGGGTCAGCCAGGCCTGGCAGGCCAGGTTGGCCAGTGGGCGGCTGGCATACACGTAACCCACCCGATAGCGCGCCCCCGTCCGCCAGGCCAGGCGATAGGATCGGCTGCGCGGAGCCAGGCTGATGGCCAGGTCCGGGTGGCTGGCGCGCACCTGCTCCAGGGCCACCAGACGGGCCTTGCGGTCGTGCACCAGCACCTCGTCGACCAGGGGGCTGCCCTCCAGGACCTGGTGGGTGTAGGGAGGCAGAAGCGCGGTGATCCGGGCATGCGGAATCCCCTGGCGGAGGGTCCTCAGGAAGGGGGTCGACAGGACCAGGTCTCCGACATGGTCGGTCCGGATGACCACCACCGAGCGGATCTCCGCCAGCGGGAGGCTCTTCATCCCCGCCAGGCCTCCTTGATGCCCGTCACGTAGTGGTGCTGCAGGAGGATCTCCCGGGCCAGCCGGCAACGCCCGGCCAGACCCTCCAGCCAGGCCATGATCCTCCCTCCGCCGGGGATCAGGGTGTGCAGTCCCAGCGAGAGGGGGTTCATGCCCATCCGCAGCGGGATGGTCAGGTCCTTGTGCTTGCGGTAGAAGCGCACCGTCGAGCGGCCCGCCAGCCGCATCTTGCGGCACTGCTCTTCGAAGGGCACAGGATGCCAGTGGTAGTTGATGGCCTGGGGGCAGTAGCGGATCTTCAGGCCCCGCTTGAGCAGGCGATAGCCCAGTTCCAGATCCTCGTGCCCATAGCCGGTGAAGGACTCGTCGAAGAGCCCCACGCCCAGCAGGGTCTCGCGGCGGACCGAGGCGTTCCCTGTCAGGAAGTAGTGCCAGGGAAGGTGGCGCCGGGACGGTCTGTGGCGGGCGTGGGCCTGGGGGTTCTGGCGGAATTCGAGATACTCGGCGAAGCTCGAGACCTGGATCTCGCAGCCCACCACCGCGTCGCCGGGGTGCCGGGCGTGGGCCTGGGCATGGCAGGCCACCAGGTCGGGGTCGGCCAGGATGTCGGCGTCGGTGAAAAGGATGATCTCGCCGCGGGCCTCGCGGATCCCGCGGTTGCGAGCGCCGCCCCGACCCGAGTCGGCACCCGGCAGGAAGCGCAGGTTGGGGCGGGCCAACTCTTCGACCAGCTCCCGGGTGCCATCGGTGGAACCCGCGTCACACAGGAGGATCTCGTAGGAATCCGCGGGGAAGGACTGCTCCAGGAGGGTGGGCAGGACTTCCGCCAGGGTGTCCCGGCGATTGAAGGTGGCGACTACAAGGCTGAACTGGATCGACACAGGTCCTCGACAGAGGTCACGAGCCTCTCGGCCAGATCCTTCTCGGCTCCGGCGGTGTAATCCCCCCTGAGAACGATGCGGTGTTCCACCCTCCAGGGGTGCCAGCGACGCACGGTGTGGGCGCTGTGGCGCTCGAAGAAGAGGTCCACCACCGGGGTCCCCACGGCGGCGGCTACATGGGCCGCCCCCCCATCCGGGGTGATCAGCGCCCGGCAACCCGCCAGGATCGCGGCATAGCGGCCCAGTTCGGGGGTGCATGACCACTTCAGGCCGCGTTGACGGGCCCAGGGCTCGGCCTGGGGTTGGTCCGGTGGGGCGAAGAGCAGCACCTTGGGGCCCGCCAGGCGGTCCAGGACCTCCCCGGGCAGGGTCTCGGGCCAGCCGCCCGCCGTCCAGCGGGGCATCCACTGCACGGCGACGGGCGAGGAGCCGAAGGAGCCCAGCAGGTCTCGGGCCCAGGCCCGGTCCGAGTCGCTCGGGGCCAGGCGCAGGGGCGGGGGCGGATGGGGGAAGTCCAGCCCCAAGGCCTTCAGTTGCAGGAAGAAGCGCTCGACCTCGTGCATGCCCGGATCCCGGGTCGGGTCATTGGGCCAGGGCACCCGGTGGGTCAGGGCTGTCCGCAGCCAGAGGGATTTCAGGGGCTGGGTCCATCCCGGGTCGAAGCCCACCCGGATCGGGGCGCCGGATCGCGCGGCGGCGCTGAGGGCCCGGCGCTTCTCGCTGAAGCTCAGCACCACCTCGCAGCCGGCCTGGCAAAGGCGCGCCGCGAGATTCTCGGCTCCCACCCAGACCTCGGCGCAGTCCTCGAAGACCGGGGCCCCCAAGGCCGAAGCCACCACCACCAGGCGGGTCCGGGGCCAGGCCCGGGCCAGGGCCTCCACGGCCGGCAGGGCCAGCAGGCTGTCGCCCAGGGCATCCAGCCTCAGGATGGCGGCACAGGCAGGAGGCGTCATCAGGGCTTTCGGGGGCGCCGGGAGGCCAGGATCGCCTGAAGCCTCTCGGGGGGGGTCGGCTTGAGCAGGTGCATGTCGAAGCCGGCCTGCCGGGAGCGGAACCGGTCCTGCTCGCTTCCCGAGCCGGTCAGGGCCACCAGCAGCAGGTCCTCGCCGGGATGCTCCTGACGCAGCGACCGGGCCACGGCGCAACCGTCCAGGGGAGCCGGAAGCCCCAGATCGCAGAACACGACGTCGGGGAGGGCCTGCCGGGCGGCGCTCAGGGCGTGGGCGCCGTCCAGGGCGGTGCGGGGGCGGTGCCCCATGGATTCCACCAGCAGGGCCATCATCTCGGCTGAATCCGGGTCATCCTCGACGATCAGGACCTCCAGGCCCTGGCTCGGTTCCGGGGCCAGGGGCAGGCGGATCTCCAGGCACAGACCCTCCCGGGTCCCCTCACTCAGGGCCTGGGCTCTCCCCCCGTGCAGTTCGGCGATCCCTCGGGCCAGGGAGAGGCCCAGGCCGGAAGTCCCCGCCACCAGGCGGCCGAAGGGCTCGAAGGGGTCGGGACACCCGGGGTCCATGCACGCCCCTCCCCGGCACACCGTCAGGCGGACCTCCAGGCCCTCGACGGCCAGGGCCACCTCGATTCGGCTGGCGCTGGGGGCGGAGCGGACCGCGTGGGTCACCAGGTGCATCAGGAGCTCGCAGAGCCGACTGGGGTCCCCGTCCACCCGGACCGGCCCCTCAGGTAGGTGGAGCTCGAGTTCCAGACCCTGGGCCTCGAACTCGGCGCGGCGATCCTTCAGGGTGCAGGAGACCAGGCTGGACAGGTCCAGGATCTGCCTTTCCAGGGTGATGCGGCCCCGGTTCAGCCGGGAGAGTTCCAGAAGGTCGTCCACCGTCGAGGACATGGCATAGATCTGGCGCGTCATCAGGTCCAGGGCCCGCTGGCGCTTCTCGGCCGGCAGATTCTCCTGGCGCAGCAGCCCGACGCTGGCCGCCAGGGCCGACATGGGGTTGCGCAGCTCGTGCCCCAGGGCAGCCAGAAGCTCGTCCTTCCGGCGATCCGATTCCTGGAGGGCTGCCAGGAGGGCCTTCTCGCGGGGGGTCTGCGCAACGGCTTCTTCGCCCGGCGAGGGGCCGGGGTCGGGCTGGTTCAATTCGTTCCTCCGGCCCAGGTTTTGACGCGGAATGCACGCGGGCTCCCGGCGCGCTTCGCCTCCTCCAACTTCGATCCTGCGGGATCCTGGCGCTCGGCGGCCGGGGGTGGTATGTTGCGGAGAGGTCCGCCGGGACCATGCCCTGGAGGGGAAGGCCTGCGGCGGCAGCGGCCCTCCGGTCCCCGTCCGGAAGTCCGCCACCCCAGACCCCACTCGAGCTTGGAGCTCTCATGAGCGCACGATCCCACTCCACCTTCGACGCCGGCACGGTCGTCGACGTGCCCCTGCACGAGGCGACCCGAAGCCGCTTCTTGAACTATGCCGTCTCGGTGATCACCTCGCGGGCCCTTCCCGATGTCCGCGACGGCCTCAAGCCGGTGCAGCGGCGCATCCTGTACACGATGCACCACGATCTGCACCTGGCTCCCGAAAAGCCGACCCTGAAGTGCGCCAAGGTGGTCGGCCAGGTCCTGGGCAACTACCACCCTCACGGGGATTCGGCGGTCTACGAGGCCATGGTCCGCATGGCCCAGCCTTGGGCCCTGCGCTATCCCCTGGTCTTCGGTCAGGGGAACTTCGGTTCGATCGACGGGGATGGCGCGGCCGCCTACCGCTATACCGAGGCGAAGCTTCAGCCCGCGGCCATGGAGTTCGTGGCCGAGCTGGGCCAGGAGACGGTCGATTTCCGCCCCAACTTCGACGAGAGCCAGCAGGAGCCCGTGGTGCTGCCGGCCCGCCTGCCTCAACTGCTGATCAACGGCAGCACGGGGATCGCCGTGGGCGTGGCCACCAATATCCCGCCGCACAACGCCGGCGAGATCCTGGGCGCCTGCCAGGCCCTGGTGGATCGCCGGGAACTGTCTACCGACGAGCTCCTGGACTGGGTCCAGGGCCCGGATTTCCCGACCGGAGGCGAGATTCTCGATTCCCGCCAGGAGCTGGCCCGGGTCTATGAGGAGGGCCAGGGCCCGGTGAGGGTCCGGGGTCAGTACGTCGTGGAGCACGAGCCGCGAAGAGGCCCCCGCCTGGTGATCACCTCGATCCCCTACCAGGTCAACAAGTCCCGTCTGGTGGAGGAGATCGGCCAGGTGGTCATGGAGGGGAAGGTCCCCCAGTTGCAGGACGTGCGCGACGAGTCCACCGACGAGATGCGGGTGGTCCTGGAATGCCAGAAGGGCACCGACCCCGAGGTCGTGATGGCCTATCTGTACAAGCACACTTCGCTCCAATCGGTCTTCCACGTCAACATGACCTGCCTGACCCCGAGGGGACCCGAACGGGTGGGCCTGCGGACCGCTCTTCTGGACTTCCTGGATTTCCGCTTCCAGGTCACGGTGCGCCGGCTTCGCCACGAGGTCCGCCTCCTGAACGAGAGGACCCACGTCCTGGAGGGGTTCGTGCGGGTCTTTGACGGCCTGGACGAGGCCCTGCGGATCATCCGTGAGTCGGAGGGCCGCAAGTACGCCGGCGAGCGCCTGATGGAGCGCTTCGAACTGGACCAGGTCCAGGCCGACGCCGTCCTGGATCTCCGTCTGTACCGCCTGGGACGCCCCGACGTGCTGGCCGTGCGCCGCGAACTCGACGAGAAGAGGGCCCGCCTGGCCGAACTCCAGGCCCTCCTGGGCGACGAGCAGGCCTTGTGGAGGCTGGTCCGCGACGAGCTCGGCCAGGTTCGCGAGAAGTTCGCCGACCCCAGGCGCACCCGCATCGTGGCCCAGGGGGTCGAGGAACTCTCCTACCAGGTGGAGGACTTCATCGTCGAAGAACAGGCCCAGGTCCTCCTGACCCGGGACGGATGGATCCGCCGCACCAGTCCGGGAGCCGATCTGGGCAAGCTGCGCATGCGGCAGGACGACGAGATCGTCTCGATCCTTCCGGGCTCGAACCTGGCCAGCGTGGCCTTCTTCACCAGCTCGGGCTCGGCCTACACCATGCGGATCCACGATGTGCCCGTCTCGGCCCGCGGGTATGGAGATCCGGTCCAGAAGTTCTTCAATTTCGGAGACGGGGACCGGGTCGTGGCGGCCCTGGTGCTGGACCCCCGGGAGACCCTGGCCATCCGCACCCCCGAAGAGGAGGGCTCGCTCCCGCCGATGCATGCCCTGGCCGTGGCCGAGGATGGAAAAGGGTTGCGCTTCTCGTTGGAATCCTATGCCGAGCCTTCGACCCGCTCGGGTCGTCGCTATGCCCGGGCCGGCAGCGGGGTGGCCATGGCCTGGGTCGAGGCCATCCGCGGGGACGAGACGGTGGTGGCCATCTCTCGTGAAGGGCGGGCTCTTCTGTGTCCCGTCTCGGAGATCAACTTCCTCTCGGGGCCGGGCAGGGGCGTGACCGTCCTGAAGCTGGACTCGGGCGACCGGGTGGTCGGCGTGGCCGCGGTTCGCGACCCGCGCGACGGCCTGACGGTGGTGCGCGAGGAGGGAGGCAAGCCGATCGAGGTCACGCCCCGGCGCTATCGGGTGACCTCCCGGGGCGGAAAGGGCACCCCGCTGATCAAGAGAGGGCGATTGCGGGTGGTCTGTCACGGGAGCGCGGCCGGCGAAGCCGAGGCGGAAGCCCCCGCGCCTGCCGAGATGGGGCCGGAGCGCCTTCAGGAATCCCTCTTCGCAGAGGGAGCGGAGGCCGGAGCGTCGGTTGAGGAGGAGTCGGCAGGATGAGCCAGCGCACGGAACAATTCCAGTTGGAGTTCGATCTGGAACCCCCGGTGGAGGATCCCGTCCCCCCCGCGCCCCAGCCGCTTCCGGCCTCTCCGGCGAGCTCGGAGCCCTCGGAACCCTCGGGGAACGGCCGCTCCCGTCCCCGGAAGCGGAAGTCCGAGGAGGTCCAGACGGGGGAATACCGCGCGCGGGACATCCAGGTCCTGACCGGACTCGAGCCCGTCCGCAAGCGCCCGGGTCTGTACATCGGCAGCGTCGACGAGGCGGGATTGCACCACCTGGTCTGGGAGATCGTGGACAACTCGATCGACGAGGTCATGAACGGTTATGCCACCTTCGTCGAACTCGAATTGGATGCCGACGGGCAGGGAATCCGGGTGACCGACAACGGCCGGGGCATTCCGGTCGACCGGCACGAGAAGTACAACAAGCCCGCCATGGAGCTGATCCTGACCACCCTGCACGCGGGTGGCAAGTTCGCCAGCTCCAACTACCAGTACTCAGGCGGCCTGCACGGCGTGGGAGCCTCGGTGGTCAACGCCCTGTCCCACACCCTGGAGGCCACCGTCCGCCGGGATGGCCGCGAGTGGTTCCAGGCCTTCCAGCGGGGCAAACCCGTCGGCCCCATGCAGGATCTCGGGACGGCCCGCGGGACGGGCACCTCGATCTGGTTCCGGCCGGATCCCGAGATCTTCCAGACCACGGTCTTTGACGGGCGGGTGATCCTCGAGACCCTCGAGGCCCGGGCCTGGTTGCATCGGATGAAGGTGGTCTTCAAGGATCGCACCACCGGCGAGACCCACCGGCTGGACCACACCAGCGAGGGTCTGGACGGCTACCTGGTCCAGTTGACCGGGCAGGAACCCCGCGCCGAGGGCTGGGAGACGATCTTCACCTATGGCCGGGACGAGGACCCCAAGCTGGAGCTGGCCCTGCTGTGGAGTGCCTCGGGGGGCGAACAGGTGCGCAGCTTCGTCAACGGCGTGCGCACTCCCCAGGGAGGGACCCACGATCTGGGCCTGAAGGCGGGCGTGGTCCGGGCGGTGCGCAACTACATGGACACCCACGGACTGCAGCCCCGGGGCCTGAAGCTCTCGGCGGAGGATATCCGGGACGGGCTGCGCGGGGTCCTCTCGGTCTATGTCCGCGAGCCTCAGTTCAAGGGGCAGACCAAGGAGCGCCTGAACAACCCCGAGGTGAACGCCCAGGTGGCCAACGCCCTGGCCCCCGCGCTGGAGAGCTTCCTCAACGAGAACCGCTCGGTGTCGCAGTCCCTGGTCGACCGGATCGTCTCGGGAGCCCGCAGTCGGGCCGAGATCCAGGCCGCCACCGAGATGGTGGTCCGCAAGTCCGTCTCTCATCGGCTGAACCTGCCCGGGAAGCTGGCCGATTGCTCCAGCACCAGGCCGGCTGACTCCGAGCTCTTCATCGTCGAGGGCGACTCGGCCGGCGGCTCGGCCAAGCAGGCGCGGGACCGGCGCCACCAGGCGATCCTCCCCCTGCGCGGGAAGATCCTCAACACCGAGCAGGCCGGCATGGGCAAGATGGGGCAGAACAAGGAGATCGCCGATCTTCTCAGCGCCCTGGGCTGCGGCATCGGGCCCAAGTTCGACGGGGATCGCCTCCGCTACGGCCGGGTGGTGATCCTGACCGACGCCGATTCCGACGGCCACCACATCGCCGGATTGCTGATCACCTTCTTCTATCGCTTCCTGCCCGAGCTGATCCGGCGGGGCCACATCTACCTGGGTCGGCCTCCCCTCTATCGGGTGCTGATCGGCAAGGAGACCCACTGGGCCTGGGACGACGAACAGCGCGATCGCATCCTCAAGCGCACCCGATCCAAGGCCAACCCGGTGATCACCCGTTTCAAGGGCCTGGGCGAGATGAGTCCGGCGCAGTTGAAGGAGACCACCCTGGATCCCCGTTCGCGAACCCTGTTCCGGGTCTGCGTCCCCGACGAGGAGGAGGCGGACAAAGCGATTTCGGAGTGCTTCGGCAGGGATCCCGCCCCGCGCTACCGGTTCGTCATGGAATGCGCCACCCTGGCCGACGAGGTGGATGTGTAGGGCGCAGTTCAGCTTGCCTGCAGCGCCTCCCGGCGCAGTTCAGCTTGCCTGCAGCGCCTCCCGGCGCTGCAGGAGGTGCTGGAGCCAGGCGTCCATCCCTTCGCCGGTGCGGGCCGAGACCTGGAGGATCTCCAGATCGGGCTGGAGGCGACGGGCCTCCTCCAGGCAGCGCTCGACATCGAAGTCGACGTAGGGCAGGAGGTCGATCTTGTTGAGGATCATGATCCCGGCCGCGCTGAAGATGTGGGGGTACTTGGCCGGCTTGTCGTCGCCCTCGGTGACCGAGAGGATCACCACCTTCTCGGCCTCGCCCAGGTCGAAGAGGGCCGGGCAGACCAGGTTGCCGACGTTCTCGATGAAGAGGAGCCCGCCCGCGGGGACCGGCATGTGGTGGAGCGCGTCGTGGATGGCCTGGGCCTCGAGATGGCAGCCCTTCCCGGTGTTGATCTGCACCGCCGGAGCTCCGGTGGCCGCGATGCGGTCGGCGTCGCGGGTGGTCTGCTGATCCCCCTCGATCACCGCCACCGGGACCCTCCCCTTCAGCCGGCGGATCGTCTCGACCAGCAGGGTGGTCTTGCCGGAGCCGGGGGAGGAGACCAGGTTCAGGGCCAGGATCCCTTGCTCGAGCAGGTGCTGGCGCACCAGGGCGGCCTGTTGGTTGTTGCGGGCCAGCAGATCCTCTTCGACGGCCAGGCGACGGGCCTCCTGGGGAGAATCCAGGGAAACCGCAAAGCGGCTGGTCTTCAATCTCTGGAGGAGGTCGGGGGCCACCTGGACCACCACGCCTTCACCACCACATCCGCAGGTCTCGCACATCGTCTTCTCGCTCCCATCCAGATGCCTGAGGGTCTTCCCCAGGGTGACAAAGAGCCGCGCTGGGGAGGATGATCGGGATCATTGGCCGGCAGGGAGCCCGACCCTGCGGGCGAAGCGGCCGGCATGGATCCCCAGGCCGCCTCCCTCCCCGGGCCGGAGGCCCACGCCCGGTGGCGGGCCCGGGTCCTGGGCCTGCTCTTCGTTTCGGGCCTGCTGGTGGTCTATCTGGTGGATCCCGCCACCACGGACTGGTACCCGGTCTGTCCGTCCCGGGTCTTCCTGAAGTTCTACTGCCCGGGCTGCGGGACCTTGAGGGCCACCCATCGGCTTCTGCACGGGGACCTCGTCGGCGCCCTGGCCATGAACTCCCTGATGGTCGTGGCCCTTCCCTTCCTGCTCTACGGATCGTGGACCTCGATCTCCGGGCGTCCCGGTCCCGCCTGGATGACCTCGTCCCGGGCCGGGTGGGGTATCCTGGCGGTCCTGCTGGCCTATACCCTCCTGCGGAACCTGCCCTGGGAACCTTTCGCCCGGCTGGCTCCGCACTGAGGCCTGAGGCCGGCCCCAGCCCGGCGCCTCAGAGTTCCTTGCCTTCGAGTTCCTTGGCCAGGGCGCGGCGGTAGTAGGTCATGAAGATCCGCTGCTCGATCAGGGTGCGGATCCAGTGGATCCTGCCCAACCCGGTCTCGCGCAGGATGCGGGCCAGGGCGTAGACTCCCTCGCCGGCCGTGAGTCGGGCCAGGGCGCGGGCCCGGGGATGGATGCCGGTGGTCTTGGCCACGCTGGGATCGGGGTGCTGCATGTAGTGGGCCACCGCCGTGCGGGCCAGCAGGACCGCCTGACGCTTGAGATCCAGCAGGGTCTCCTCCTGGGTGGAAGGGCGGTAGACGTAGGCTGCCGGCACGAAGCGCTCGGCCCAGTTGTCCTGCTGCAGGCGCCAGCCGACCTCCCGGTCCTCCAACTCCGGATCGATGTTCTCGGCAAAGCCGCCGACCTTCAGGATGGCCATCTTGGAAGCCGAGGAGTTGTTGATCGTGAAGAAGAGCCGGATGGCGGGCGGCGGACGATCCAGCATGGGGATGGTCTCGGTCTCCAGGGGGACGATCGGGCCGCGCACCACGTGGTGGGGGATGTCCTTGTGGGCCTGCAGGTGGGTCTCGAGCAGCGTGGGCGGGGCCACCAGGTCGTCGGAGAGGAAGAGCAGGCGATCCCCCTTGGCTTCCTCGACGGCCTGGTTGCGGGCCGCCATCAGGCCCGGCCGGCGGCTCACGCAGTGCTCCATCGCGTAGCGGAAGGTCAAGGACTCCACCAACGAGGCCGTGTCGTCGGTGGAGTGGGCGTCGGCCACCAGGACCTCGTACTGGTGGGCCGGCATGTACTGGGCATCCAGGGATTCCAGGAGCCGGAGGAGGTTCTTGGAGTTGTCCTGGGTGGCCACGATGACGCTGAGCAGGATATCGTTCACGCCGGACCTTCCAGCCTGTCGAAGATGCGCCCGGCCGTGCCCAGCGAGGACCTGTACAGGTCGCGCAGGCGGCAGGACTGGCGCGCGAGTTCCCGGGGGTCCTCCAGCAGTCGGGCGGCCTCGTCCACCACCCGGGCCGGAGTCAGGACGTCCACGAGTTCGCGCACCACCGCCTCGCCTGCAAGCAGGTTGGGCTGGGCCAGGAACCCGACCTTCTTCTTCATCGTCAAGAGCATTCGACCCTTCAGGTGACTTCCTCCAGGCAACCAGTCCAAAAGGCCCAGCAGACCGACGAAGGGCAGCAGCTCCGGGCGGTTCAGGGGCAGCAGCATCAGGTGGGGGACGCCCAGGCACGAGGCCTCGGCGGTCTTGGTCCCCGGGATGGTCAGGGCCAGGGTCGAGCCGGCCAGGGCAGCCAGGTTGCCCTCCCGGACGATCCGGATCCCGACTCCGGAGGGCCCCACCAGCCAGTCCCCTTCCAGATGGCCGACCCGACCTCCAACCTGGGGGTGGGGCGGGGCCTGCAGGGCCTGATCCGCCCGGGACCTCTCCAGGAAGGGAGAGAGCAGCATCTGGAATTCCAGGTCGGGCCGGCCCCGGGCCAGACCCTCGGCCACCTCCAGGAAGAAGGGGGCCAGGCTCTCGACCTCGTGGGCTCGGCTTCCCGGCAGGAAGCTGACCCGCCTTCCCTCCGGAGGGGGAGGGGGAGGCGAATCCTCCAGGGCGGCCTGGACGGCATCCGCCACCAGGTCTCCGACCAGGTGGGCCTTGGCGGTGGGGATGCGCCGTCGGGAAAGCCACGCCACCCCGGCCGGATCCTTGACGAAGTAGCCCCGGAAGGCCCGGTCCCACCACCAGCGTCCCCACATGTAGGACCAGGCACCAAGCCCCCAACGCCAGCTCAGCAGGGCCGAATACATCAGGTCTCCACCCAGATGCACCAGGGTGGCGCCCCGGAAACGCGCTCCCTCCCAGGCCAGGAGGCGGAGGAAGCGCGAGGCCGGGATCACCTCGTCCACGCCCACCAGGTCGCGGGCCACCCGACCCTCCGATCCCGAGGCAAAGGTGCACGGGAGCAGGATCACCACCAGGCGGGTGGTGGGCCAGCGCCTCCGGGCCTCTCGGACCAGGGGGCGCAGCCACCCGGCGATCTCGCCCGGGCTGTTGGCGGCAAAGAGCAGGGTCTCGGGAGGGGTCACGGGGTCTGGCGGATCCTCTCTGCCAGGAGGCTGGTCGAGCGATCCGGCACCACCCCGGTGAGGACCACGCGACCTCCCCAGGATCGGACCAGGGCGGCCTCGGGCAGATCCTCCTCGCGGTAGTCTCCTCCCTTGACGTGGACGTCGGGTCTCAGGCGGTCCAGGAGCGCCAGGGGGGTGTCCTCGTCGAAGAGGACCACCAGATCGACGCATTCCAGGCCGGCCAGGAGTTCGGCCCGCTCGGCCTGGGGGTTGAGCGGGCGCTCGGGGCCCTTCAGCGCCCGCACCGACCGGTCGGAGTTCAGCCCCACCACCAGCAGATCGCCCTGGCGGCGGGCGCCGAGCAGGGTGCGCAGATGACCCACATGGAGCAGATCGAAGCAGCCGTTGGTGAAGACGACCCGGGGGGGGGTCTTGCCGGCTCGCAGCGCCTCGAGTCGGGCCTGGGCCTGGGCAGCGGGGAGGATCTTGGTGCCCGGATCCCGGACCGGTTGCTCTTCGTCGCGTTCCAATGAGGCCAGCAACTCCTCGCGATCCACGGTGGCCGTGCCCACCTTGCGGACCACCACGGCGGCGGCATGGCTGGCCAGGCGCATGGCCTCCTCGGGCTCGACGCCCACCGAACGGGCCAGACCCATCACCGAAAGGACCGTGTCCCCGGCTCCGCTCACATCGTAGACCTGGGAGGCCAGGGCCGGAACCTGACGCAGGGGTTCTCCCTTCTCGAAGAGAGCCATGCCGCGCTCGCCCAGGGTCACCAGGACGGCCCGGCATCCCAGGCGCTCCAGGAGGTCCTCGCCGGCCCGGCGCAGGCCCTCCTCGGTGGCCGTGTCATGGCCCGAGGCCACCCGGGCCTCGAGGGCATTCAGGGTGACCATCTCCACCCCCCGGAACTCCTCGATGTTCTCGGGCTTGGGACCGGCCAGGGTGGGACGGCCTTCCAGCCTGGCCAACATCTCTTGAAGCCGCCCATCCCAGAAGAGACCCTTGTTGTAGTCCGAAAGCAGGACTCCCGTGAAGCGATCGCGGTTCTCGTCCAGCCAGGCCAGCATCCGGGACCAGAGCGTGCCGTCCACCGCGACCCGATGCTCGAGATCCGCGCGGACCACCTGTTGGGAGTGGGCGATGATCCGGGTCTTCAGGCTGGTGGGGCGATCCCTCTGGACGAAGATCCCCTCGACCCCGATGCCCTGGCGGCGCAGGAGGGCCCGCAGTCGACGGCCCGGGTCGTCGGCTCCCACGACGCCCAGGATCTCGACCTCGGCACCCAGGGCCTTGAGGTTGGAGACCACGTTGGCGGCCCCGCCCGGGGTGTAGGAGTGGCGCTGCACGTCCACCACGGGGATCGGGGCCTCGGGGCTGATGCGCGAGACCGAGCCCCAGACCCAGTGATCCAGCATCAGGTCGCCCACCACCAGGATCCTCTGGCCTGGAAATCGGTCGGTGATGCTCCGGGCACGGGAACGGTTGAGCAGGTTCACGGGATGAGGGCCTCCAGGATTTCCATGATGGCTCGGGCGCTGGTCTCCCAACTGAAGCGGCGGGCATGCCCGACCCCGAGTCCGCGCCGGTCCGGGGCTGATTCCAGGCCGTCTCGCAGGGTGGCGACGAAGTCGAGCGGATCCTCGGGATCGAACCAGGACGGGACCTCTCCGCCCACCTCCGGAAGGGAGGCCCGTCGGGCTGCCGCCACGGGCGCTCCGCAGGCCAGGGCTTCCAGCAGGGGCAGGCCGAATCCCTCATACAGCGAGGGGAAGACGAAGAGATCGCAGTGGCGGTAGAAGTCGCGAAGGGTCTCGTCGTCGGGTGCCCGGGCCCAGACGATCCGCCCGCCCAGCACCTTCAGGCGGTCTCGGAGTCCGGATTCCGCGTCCGGCCTGGCGCCGGGCCAGCCCAGGCGGGCCAGCAGGCCGCCCGGGCGGGGGGGGCACCCGGAGAGGACCAGCGCGTGCGGAATCTCGTGTTGCACCGCCGCGAAGGCGTCCAGGAGCCGGACCAGGCCCTTGCGGGGTTCCTGGTTTCCGACGAAGAGCAGGAAGGGGCGCCCCCCGGTGTGCTGCTCGAGGAATTCCTGCCGGGGGCACCGGGGATGGGGATGGAACTCGGGTTCCACTCCCTCGAGCACGACCGAGATCCTCTCGAGCGGGACCTGCAGGTGTCGGCTGATCTCCTGGCGCGAGAACTCCGAGACCGTCAGGATCCGATCGGCGCATCGGGCGGCCTGGAGCAGGCGATCCCGGTCCTGCCGGGTCCCCGGAGCGAACACGAAGGGGGCCACGTCGTGGATCGTGACCAGGCTGGGGCAGCCCGGGTTCCAGTCCATGCGGTTCCAGGGGAACCAGCAGGCGTCCAGGTCCGGGGGCGCGCCGGCCGGGGCGACCTCCCATTCGGGCATCTCCCGGCGCAACGCGGCCAGGTGTCGGGACTCCCGGGTCAGCAGGACCACCCGGTGGGGGAGCCCCCCCCGCTTCCAGGAGGCCAGGACGTTGCGGACATAGCGACCCATGCCTCGGCGATCCCGGGGCAGATAGGTCCCCTCCACCCCCAGGGTCAGCCGGGCAGGTGCGGTGCGTTCCTCTCGCATCAAGCCTCGGAGCTTTGGGGTCCGGGGCCGCGAATCCTGCCCGGTCGGGGCGGGCCGAGGTCGGCCGGGTCGAACTCCCGGTCGAGGGCTCGCAGCGGGATCACGATTGCGGCGGATTGTCGGGGGTCTGACGCAGGCGGGTCCCGAGAAGCTCGGCCACGGCCTCCACGACCTGCTCGGGGAGGACCGCGCGGTAGCAGTGGAAGTCCGGGCAGGTGGCCTTGCGGCATCCGGCCGGGCAGCTCCTCTGCTCGGGCCGGAGGATCCGCCGGGACGGGGCCAGAGGAGCCCAGCGCCGGGGGAAGTCCTCGTCCAGGGCATAGACCCCGACCGTCGGGACGCCCATGGCCGCGGCCAGGTGCATGGGGCCGGAGTCGGGACAGACGAAGACCTCACAGCGCGAGGCCACCGCCGCCAGGGTTGCCAGATCCGTCCGACCGGCCAGATTCAGGGTCTCGACTCCCGCCAACCGGGCCACCGAGCCGACCAGCCCGACCTCGTCGGGCCCTCCGGTCAGGATCAGGCGGGCCTTCAGGTCCCGATGGAGGGAGCCCGCCCAGCCGGCAAAGACGTCCACGGGCCAGCGTCCGGGCTCAAGAGGCAGGCCCTTCGTGGAGTGCAGGCCCACCACGGGTCCGTCTCCGGGGGGCAGCTCGCGCAGGAGCTCCTCGGCCCGGGCCCGGGCCTGGTCAGGGACCATGAAGCGGGGGCGGGGCGGACCGAATTTTTCGGGTTCTACCCCCAGGGCGCGCACATAGTCCAACAGGATCTCGCTCCAGTGGGTGGAGGTGTCGCCGTGCTCGGAGCGGACTCGGACCCTGTGCGTGTAGAGCCAGGAGTAGCCGATCCTGGAGTCCTGCCCGACCCGGACGGGGATTCCCGCCAGGAAGAGCATCCAGGCCAGGGGAGTGCGGCTCCACAGGACCAGACCCGCCTCGTAGCGCCTTCGTCGCAGCCGGGCTACCCAGGAGGGGAGTCCACCCGGGGTGGGGGCAGCCTGGGGCATGCGCAGCAGGCAGTGCACCGCGGGGTTCCCCTCCAGGACCGGCGCGGTGCCCGAGCGGGCCAGGAAATCGATTTCCGCCTCGGGCCAGGCCCCGCGCAGGGCGTCCAGGACCGGGGTGGAGAGCAGGACATCGCCCAGACCCCCGCCGGTGTGCACCACCAGGATCCGCTTCATCTCCGGCGCTCCTGGAGGGCCTCCTCGTAGACGGCCTCCAGGTTCTCGGCCATCCCTTCGAGGCTGAAAAGCCTCAGGGCCCGCTCGCGCCCCTGGCGGCCGTGTCGTTCGGCCAGGGCGGGATCCTCCAGATAGGCGCAGATGGCCCGGGCCAGGGCCTCGGGGTCCTCGGGGGGGACCAGGGTTCCGCTGACCCCGTCCTCCACCACCTCCGGGATTCCCCCCACCCGGCTGGCCACCAGGGGGCGCTGCAGGGCCATGGCCTCCAGGCTGACCAGCGAGAAGGTCTCCAGGGTGGAGGGGACCACGGCCACCTCCAGCCCCGCCAGGGCGTCCATGGCGTCGGATTGCAGGCCGAGGAACCGGACCCGGTCTCCCAGGCTCCGGGCCTGCTCTTCGAGGGATTCCCTCTCGGGACCCTGGCCGGCGAAGAGGAAGCGGACCTCGGGGAAGCGCTCGAGGATCCGGGGGGCGGCCTGAAGCAGGAATCTCTGCCCCTTGATCGGCAGGAGCGAGCCGACCACCCCGACCCAGCGGCCCTCCTGCAGGAAGGGGGGGATCCGGCGGGGGGCCAGGGCGCGCTCGGGCTCCAGTCCGTTGTAGACCACCGGGCAGCGCTCGGGGGGAAGGGCCAGCACCTCCATGGCCTGGGCCCGGAGGGCCTTCGAGACGCAGACCAGGCGGTCCACCCCTCGGGTGTAGGCGCTCCGGCAGATCTTCGAGAGTCGGGGTTTGAGGAAGGTGTGTTCGGACTTGATCAGGGCCGTGCGGGGGAAGAGGCGATGCGCCTGGCCCGCGAGCACGGTGTCGCGGGTGGCGTGACAGTGGACCACGTCCACGCCCAGGCGCCAGACCAGCACTCCGATCAGGCCCATGCTCAGGTAGTCCACCTCGTTGGCCAGGGGCAGGACGTGGACCGGGAAGCCTGCCTCGCGGGCCTGTTCGCCCAACCAGGAGCGACGGCGCAAGCCCAGGTGGACCCGGTGGCCCCGCCGGGTCAGGATGCGGGCTACCTGCAGGGTGTGCACCTCGCCCCCCCCGAAGCCCCGGTTCTCGTTGAGCAGCAGGATGGTCCGGCTCAACCCCCCGCGCCCTCCAGGAGACGGGCCAGTTGACCGGCCTGGGCGCGAGCGTCGAAGCGGGAGCGCACCTCCCGGTCGGGTCGCTGCGGATCCTCTCGTCGGGCCCAGGCCTCGGCCAGCGCCCGGGCGATCCCCTCGGGATCTTCGGGCGGGGCCAGGAGGCCCACTCCGCTGGAGGCCAGGACTTCAGCCAGAGGGGAGCCGGGTGGGACCAGGGCCAGGATCGGCCTTCCAGCGCCCAGGTATTCGAAGACCTTGCCTGTGAAGATCTGGTCCGCGCGCTCGACCTGATCGACCACGAGCAGCAGCAGATCCGCCCCGCGGACCCGAGCCAGGGCTTCGGAATGGGGGACGAAAGGGATCCGTTCCAGGACGCCTTGCAGGCCGGGGGCCTGGAAGAGCGGCTCCAGGGAGGGTTCCACGCGGCCCATGAAGAGGGCTCGAACCCTCCCGCGCACCTCGGGCGCAGCCTCCTCGAGCCAGAGGCCCAGGCCCTTCAGGAAGGGCTCCGGAGAGCGGCTGGAGTACAGGCTGCCGGCGTGGACGATCCGGAAGAGGCCGGAGGAGTCCTGCGCAGGCAGCGGCTTCTCGAAGTGCGCCGGGTCGAAGCCGTTGGGCAGCAGGTGGAAGCGCTCCGGCGCCAGCCCGGGCGGTCTCCTCTGGCAAAGGGCCTCGACGATGCCGGGGGTGACCGAGACCACGGCCGAGGCGGCTTCCAGGCAGCGGCGCTCGAGGGCCTCCTCGCGGGCCTGCCGGGTGGGGCGGCGGGTGCGGAAGCGGCTGTTGAAGCCCGTCCAGTCGTCGCGGAAGTCCAGGACCAGGGGCAATCCGGTCTGCTGGTGCACCTTCAGGCCGGCCACCAGGGTCGAGAAGGGGGGGCCGGTGGCCCAGATGGCCCGCGCCTGCAGGCTCCGGGCCAGACGGACGGCCCGACGCACCGCCGGGCCGACCCACAGGGCGCGGTCGTCGGGGAAGAGCAGGAAGTCCAGGGTCTTGAAGAGGTTTCGCACCACCTTCTGGGGCGGGTGCGCCCAGGAGTCCGAGAAGTCGTCGGGCTCGAGACAGCGCACCCGGTGGACCTCGACCTCGGGGGGGACCTGCTGGAGAAGGCCCGGGTCGCGGGGCTCGCGCCCCCCACCCGCCACCGACACGATGACGGGCTTCCAGCCGGACTCGGGCAGGTAGCGGCTCAGGCGCAGGACGCGCATGGAGCCCGAACCGCCCAGGGGCGGGAAGTGGTAGGAGAGCATCAGGACAGGGCGCACGGGCGGGCGAGTTCTCTGCACCGGGCGGAAGGCCCTGCCGGGAAGGCGTGGGGAGCCTGGGGGAGGTCCACCCCAATCCCCGCGAGCGCCCCTCATCCCAGGTCAGGGCCCACAGGCCTGGAAGAGGACGGTCTCGTCGGAGCCTGGCACGGGGGGCGAAGGGTCAACTCCGGGGCAGGGTCACCGTGAAGGTGGAGCCTCGGCCCACCTCGGAGTGCACGTCGATCTGGCCCCCGTGGGCTTCGACGATGTTCTTCACGATGGCCAGGCCCAGTCCGGTGCTGCGCTCGCCCCCGGTGGAGCGCACGCTGGTGCGGCCAAAGGGCCGGAACAACCGTCCCATCTCCCGTTCGGGGATTCCCTGCCCCTGGTCGCTGACCGAAAGCACCATTCGATCCGGCTCTTCGCGCAGGATCACCTGGACGCGCGTGCCGGGATTGGAGAACTTGACGGCGTTGGTGATCAGGTTGTTGAGCACCTGCTCGAGCTTGGGTCGATCCACCTCCACCAGCAGTTCCTCATCGGGCAGGCTGATCGACAGCTCGATCCCCTTGGCTGTGGCGGCGGGGTGATTCAACCTCGTCGTCTCGGCGACCAGGCTCTTGAGATCGACCCGACCCAGGCGGAGGCGGAGGGTGCCGGACTCGAGGGCTGAGACATCCAGGAGATCCTCGACCAGTTGGAGCATGGACTCGGCGCATCGGCTGATGCTGGTCACGAACATGGTCTGCTGCTCGGTCAGGCTGGAATCCTCCTGCAGCAGGAAGAGGCTGTAGGCCATGATGACTCCCAGGGGGTTGCGCAGGTCGTGGGCGGCCATGCCCAGCATCTCGTTCTTCTGCTTGTTCAGGGTCTCCAGGGTCTGGTTGCGTTCCTCCACCTCGTGGCGGGCTCGCGAAAGATCCGCGTTCAGTCGGACGAGCTCGCGGTTCTGCTCGACCGCATTCTCGAAGGTGGAGATCAGGAGGTTCAGGATCTGCTGGCGATCCGATCGGACGTTGAAGTCCCGGCCAGCGACGCGGACGGTCAGGCCATCCTGGTCGTCCGGTTGCCGGACGGGGTTCAGGAGCGACTCGATCCGACGTGCCAGGTATTCCTCCTCGAAGGGCTTGGTCAGGTAGTTGTCGGCGCCGGCGTTCAGTCCGCGCACGATGTCCTCGGGATCGGAAAGGCTGGTCAAGAGGATCACCGGGGTCCGGGCCAGGACCGGATCGGCTCGCAGGTTGGAGCACAGTTCGTAGCCATCCATCACGGGCATCTCGATGTCTGCGACCACCAGGTCCGGGGGGAGCAGGCGGGCCGCTTTCAGGGCCTCGGCTCCATTCCGGGCCCACTCCACGGCATAGCCGCGGCCGAGGAGGGCTCGCCGGAGCATGGTGCCCTGGACGGCGCTGTCCTCCACGATGAGGATCCTCCGACCCTGTCCTGCGTCATTCATGTGCGTCTTGCTCCAGGCTGCCGAGAATCCGGCTCATCTCGTCGGGGGGCAGGCTGAGCTTCGCCGCGCCCCGCTCCACGGCCCTGGCGGGCATGCCATAGACCACGCAGGAAGCCTGGTCCTGGGCCATCGTGATTCCACCGCATCTCTGAATCGCCGCCAGTCCATCCACCCCATCCTCGCCCATTCCCGTCAGGAGGAGGCCCATCGCGGCGGGACCGAACGCTTCGGCAGCGGAGCGCATGGTCACCGTGATCGAGGGGCGATGGCCGCTGATCGGCGCATCCAGGGTGGCCGTCAAGCGCCCGCGGGCATCGATCCGGAGATGGTGCCCTTCCTTGGGGAAATACAGGGTTCCCGGCCGCGCGAACTCCTCCTCTGAGGCGATGCGGACCTGGATTCGGAGATGACCTCGCAGCCAGCCGGCCAGACCTTCGAGGAATCCGTCGCTGATATGCTGCACGCACAGGATGGGCGCGGGGAAGCGGGGCGTCAGCCCGGAGAACAGCGCGCGCAGGGCCTGGGGCCCACCGGTCGAGGCTCCGACCACGACCAGGCGCACCGTGTCGATCTGCAGGCTCCCTGGTGAAGGCTGAGGCGCGTGAGAGCCACCCGTCGGGATCGTCGGCGGGCGGCGGAAGACGCGGACTCCGGCCAGGATCCGGATCTTCCGCAGGAGTTCCTGCCTGGCTGCCTCGAGTTCCTCGGGCGTTCCGGCGCCGGGCTTGGGGAAGAGATCCACGGCGCCTGCCTCCAGGCTCTGGAAGGCCATGGGCGAGTCCGGATCCCGAAGGGCGGTGCTGACGACCAGGATCGGGCGGGGAGAGCTCGACATCAGCCGCCGGGTGAACTCCAGTCCGTCCATCACGGGCATGTGAAGGTCGGTCAGGACCACGGCCGGGTCGTGTTCCTGGACCGCGGCCAGGGCTTCCAGGCCGTTCCGGGCCGTCGCCACGATCTCGACATCGGGCAGGTCGCCCAGCATGCGGGTCAGCATCGTCAGGGCCAGGGCCGAGTCGTCCACCAGCAGGACCCGCACGGGCCTGGAGGGACTCATAGGAGCCTCCGCAGCGTCGCCAGCAGGAGGTCGTGGCGGAATGCCTGTTTGGTCAGATAGGCGTCCGCCCCGAGTTCCAGGCCCCGACGGCGGTCTTCCTCCGAAGCCAGGGAGGTCAGGAGCACGACCGGCAACTTCCGGAACTGCGGATGGGCCCGGATCCGGCGGGTCAATTCCAGACCGTCGAGCCGCGGCATGTCGAGATCCGAGAGAACCCCGTCCACCTCCTGGTGTTGCAGGTTCTCCCAGGCGGCCTGGCCGTCCACTGCGGCAAGCACTTCGAAGCCGGCGCCCTCCAGGACGCGCTGCAACTGCACCCGGGTCGCCAGGGAATCCTCTGCCAGCAGGATCCTCTGTCGTGGCGGCCGGGGAGCCGGCGCGCCCTGAGTGGGGGAGGCGGGGCGCGAGGCCGCCTCCAGCAGGCTGGAGGTGTCCAGGACCAGACCGAGGCCTCCGTCCGGGAGCGGGGAGGCGCCGATCAGGTGGGGGACACCCTCCAGGAGGGGGCCAAGGCTGCGCACGACGACCTCCTGGTCCGCGAGGACCTCGTCCACCAGGAGGGTCAGGCCCCCTTGCGGCGCAAGGAGGAGGACCGCAGGCCAGGGCTCGTCGTCGGGAAGAGGAGGGGCTGGGAGCCCCAGGAGGCAAGCCAACCGCAGGACCGGGATGGACTCACCTCGGTGGAGGATTGCCGGGACCCCACCCAGGGAGCCGAGTTCCTCCCGGGCGATCAGGCGGGTCGCCCTCACGGCGTCCAGCGGGAGGGCGTAGACCCCTTCACCCGACCGGACCAGGAGAGCCCGGACCGACGTCAGCGAAACCGGGACCGCCAGCCTGAAGGTCGTGCCCGCCGAAGGCGCCGTCTCGACCTCGACCCGCCCCCCCATCCGGACGACCCTCTCGCGCACGGCCGAAAGCCCGATTCCCCGTCCCGAGAGCTCGGTCACCTGTTCCTTGGTGCTCAGTCCCGCCCGAAAGGCCAGGAGACGAAGCTGGGCCTCGCCCATGCGTTCGAGTTCCTCCCTGGCACACAGGCCGTGCCGGGCAGCGGCGATCTTCAGGCGTTCGGAATCCAGGCCCCGGCCATCGTCCCGGACCTCCAGGACGAATTCGCCCCCCCGCCTGGAGGCCGCCAGAACCAGGACCCCGCGCCCCGGCTTCCCGGCCGCAAGCCGCTCGGCCCGATCCTCCAGGCCGTGGTCCACGGCATTGCGGACCAGGTGGGTCAAGGCATCCTTCAGGTCTGCCAGGATCTTCCTGTCGGCCAGGATCTCCCCGCCCTCCACCCGCAACTCGACTTCCTGGTCCCTTTGCAGGGTCAGGTCCCGCAGCAATCTCGCGAAGGGACGGAACAAGGTGTCGGCCGGGACCAGTCGCGCCTGGCGCAGGTCCTGGTCCAGAGCCTCGACGGTCCTGTCGAGCTGCGAAAGATCCTGGCGCAGGCCGCCCACGATGGAGGAGAGAGACTGCCCTGCGCGTTGCCCGGCCGCCTCGTCCGCCTCCCACTCGTCCAGGACGGCTTGCGCCGCCTGCAGGCGTCGAGCCAGTCGCGCGCGCAGCAGGAGCAGTTCGCCTGCCTCCTCCATGAGGGAATCCAAAAGGCGCGGGTCCAGACGCAGCAACTCGCGGTCAGGGCCCCCGACCCTCTTCCCTGGCGCCCGGGAGGCCTCGGCGGGGGTCGCTACGGTCGTCCCGCCGCGGGCGGGTTCCTGGCGGGTTTCCTCTTCGGGCTCAGGCCCCTGGTTCGGGTGCGGGTCGGGAGGCAGGTCGGGCCCGGGGTCCCCGTTGGAATCCGTCAGGGCCCTGGCCACCTCTTCCTCGTCCACCCCGGCCGGTTCACCGGTCACGGCTTCCCTCACCATCCGGCGCAGGGCGTCCAGGCTGCCCAGCATCCGCGTGGCCTCGCCCCGGGACAGGCTCCGTCGGCCCCGCCGGATCGGCACCAGCCGGTCCTCCAAAAGGTGGGTCAGGGCCTCGACGGGCCGGACTCCCAGCATCCTGGCAGCCCCCTTCAGGCTATGCGCCTGCCGGAAGACCTCCTCGATCAGGCTGGGGTCCCGGTCTCCCGAGTCCAGGAGGAGAAGGCCCGACTCGAGGCGGTTGAGGTACTCCTCCGCCTCGGATTCAAAGAGATCCCGGAGTTCCGGGTCCTCGATCACTTCTTGCTGACCAACCGCTTCAGGGCGCTGGTGGCTTCGCCCAGGACTTCGGTTGCCTGGCGCGTCTGGGTCAGCCCGGCAGCAGAGTCGCAGGCTCCGCTGCGAAGGGAACTCATGGCCACCACGACCTGGTTGACGGCCTCCAGTTGCTGTCTGAGGTTCAGTGAGATCTGCTGCACGCTTTCGAAGGCGTTGCCCACCGAGTCGTTGACCCGCTGGAAGACGCTTGCGGTGGTCTGGGCCACGTCCACCGTCCGCCCCAGGGTGTGCGTGCCGGACTCGGCGGCTACGACCGTGGTGTCGGTCGCCCCCTGGATCTCGGCAACCAGGCGGGCCACCCGGTCGGCCGAGCGCCGACTCTCGTCGGCAAGTTTCCGGATCTCGGTGGCCACGGCGCCGAAGCCTCGCCCCGCCTCTCCGGCCCTGGCGGCCTCGACGGCGGCGTTGAGGGCCAGCATGTTGGTCTGGGTCGCCATGTCCGCCAGCACCCGATTGAGAGTTGCGATCTGGCTGATCCGCTCGCTCAGGCGCAGGATATGGCTGGAGATCTCCTCGACCCGGAGGCGCAGGTCAGACATCGCCTGCAGGGTCTGCTCGACCAGGCCACCGCCCTCCCGGGACAGGCTCAGGACCTGCTGGGTCTCCTGCGAAGCCGCTTCGGCCTGCGCGGTCGACATCCGGAAAGACGCCGCCAGTTCCTCCATGGTCGCGCCCGTCTGGGCCGTCGCGGTGGCCTGGTCGGAGGCCGCCCGCTCCTGCTTCTCGACAGTGGCCGTCAATTGATGCGAGGTCGAAGCCAGAGTCGCCACCGTCCGGTTCAGGGCCGACGAGATCCACCGTGCCAGCATCCACAGCAGGCCGAGGATTGCGACGTTGAGGATCGCGAGGAGGAGCTGCAGGTGGCCGAGCGTCTCCAGGATTCGGTCGGCGTTGCGGTGGAGATCGCGTGACAGGCGCTCCGAGGCCTGGAAGATCTCCTCCTGTTGCTGGACCATGGGGCCGAACTTCGAGGGGTTCTTGCGCGCCTCGAGCACCGCCTGATTGAAGGCTGCCCACTGGGCCTCCAGTCGGGCTGCATCCGCATCGCGACCCGTTTCCTGCAGGAGGGTCCGCGCCGTTTCGAAGTCGGCCTGGGAACGCTGCAGCTGCTGGTCGTCCAACTGATCGGTCATCTCCAACAGGGCCATGCGCACGCAATGCAATGGCAGGCTTGCGACGGCTTGGGTCACCTGTGTTTCCCTTCGGTTCAAGTCCAGATAGTGCTGGCGTATCCCGAAGCTCCCGATGGCGAAGACGAGCAGCAGGATCGCCATCCCCTGCAGGCGTGCCTGGACCGTCATGAAACACCTCCCACGATTCCTCTTCCCTCCTGCCTGGTCTGCGCCAGTGCCCCGAGGTCCAGCAGGACCGCGGGGCCATCCGGCAGCTCCACCTTCCAGCGTCCGAGCCCGGGGGCCGCGCCCAGGGGCCGGATCGCCGCCTCCTGAACCTCTCGGACCTCTTCGATCCGGTCCACCGCCAGGATCGCTTCGGGGTGGACCAGGCGGATGGCCTGCTCGCGCCCTTCGAGAGCCTTGCCCAGCAGGACGCCGAGATCGAGGACCGGAACCAGGCGCCCCCGGATCTGGGTGAGCCCCTTCACGGCGGGGGGCGCCCCCGGGATGGCGATCACCTGCCCGACGGTCAGGAACTCGCGGATCTCTCGGACGTCCGAGGCATAGCGTTCTCCGCCCAGGATGAACAAGGCCAGGGCGCGCGGGGGTGTTCCCTCGCTGTGGGACCTCTCCCGGGCATAGGCCGAAGCGCGCTCTTCCAGAACCCGGAGGTCTTCGTCGCTCCATCCTTCAGGTGTCGGTGACGCGCAAAGGCTGAGATGCTGTGGGGTCTCGAGGACCCGGTCCAGGTCCAGGGCTGCCGCCACCCCTCCGGGAAAGACCGCCAGGCCTTGCAAGAGCGGCCGCGCCTCGGGCAGGACCGCCCAGTCCGGGGGCAAGGGCTCGAGGTGACCCTCCACGAGATCTCGGGGTTCACCCGCTCGCAACGCGGCGGCCCCCGCCAGGACGAGCAGGTCTTGGAGGCTGGGGGGGGGCGGTGGAATTCCCCAGCGCAGGTCCAGGTCGACCACGGGAATCACCGCGTCTCCCAGTTGGAAGGCGCCGACCAGGTAGGGGGCCGCACCAGCAAGCCGGACCAGTCGCGGACGGGCCATGAGGCGCTGGATTCGTGAGGCGTCCAGGGCCAACCAGCCGGAGGGGTGGTGGATCAGCAGGAACCGGGTCATCCTTGGATCTCTCCCAGGATCTCGCGGGCGGACATGTCGTAGGGGGAGACGAGTCGGTCTGCGGGCATCTGGCGCAGCAGTTGCCGAGCGCTGCCTCGCAGCCGTTCTGCATCTTCGGGTTCTGATTGGGCGTCGTGCAGCGCAGCCATCTCCAGACATGCGCCCGCAGAGTCCGGTTCGAGGTACAGGATTCGGCGCAGGTGCGCGAACGCCTCGTTCCGATCTCCTCGCGACTCGGCCAGTTGCGCCGCCAGGAAGTGGGCGGGGAGATGGGTGGGGTCCTGTTCGAGGGCCTTGGAGCACAGCGCCTGCGCCCGGGTGTAGTCGCCCAGGTCCCCGCATTCCCGGGCCTGGTCGAGCAGGTCGCCGGGGGGGGAGAGCCCCTGCAGCAGGGCGGCCGGGCGGGCCTGCAGGGTGGGCGGGTGGGCCTGCAGGGTGGGCGGGTGGGCCTCAAGAGTCGGCGGGCGGGCCGAAAGGATTGGCCTTGCCGCGGGCCGTGGGAGGGGGGCGCCAGGGGGAGCCTCGAGCAGGCGATAGACGACCGACTGGGCGTGAACCTCCACGGCCAGTCGGGAGGGAACCCGGCCCCGGAGCTCTCCGTGGGCGCTGACCAGGCAGCCACCCGGCCGCAGGCAGGCAACCAGGTTGGCGACGACGGTGGGCACCGCCTCCTCCTCGAGATGGACCAGGACGTTGCGGCAGAGGACCAGGTCCCTGGTGGCCCTTCCGACCTGGTCGGGGGCCTGGGGATCCATCAGGTTGACCTGCTGGAATCGGACGCCGTGACGCACCCCCGGGAGGGGCTGGAGCGAACCCGGGAGCTGGCCGGGCTCGAACCAGCGGTCCGTGATGGACTGGTCCACAGACCGGAAGGACCAGGCCGTGTAGAGAGCTCGTCGGGCCTTTTCCAGGGCGACCCCGTTCACGTCCGTGCCGAGGATGACCTCGGGCTGGCCCAGGGATTCCCCTCCAGAAGCCTCCGCCAGCAGGATCGCCAGGGTGTAGGCCTCCTCGCCGGTCGCGCATCCCGCGCTCCACAATCGGATGGCCGAGGGGGAGGTCCGACGCAGGATTTCGGGCAGGATCCTCTGGCGAAGCAGATCCATCTGGCCCCGGTCCCTGAAGAAGGAGCTCTCCTGGACGGTCATCAGGTTCACGACGGCGTCCCAGTCGGCCGCGGCCTCGAGCCCACCCCCTTCGAGCCGGTCGACCCACTCCGCCAGACCCAGTCCACGCGCTCGGGCCAGGCGAGCCAGTTCCTGCCCTGCCAGGGCATCGATTCGGGCCCGCAGGCCGACCCGGCCCCGGATCAGGGCTTCGAGCCGATCTGCCGGGCCTCCCGCGGATTCTGAGGAGACACCGCCCACGTCGGGAGATTGGACCCCGGAGGGCCTCGGTCCTTTCAGTCCGGCTGCGCGGCCCCCTGGCTATCGGTAGGGTTCTTCCTTCCAGGAAAGGACTCGAAGCGTCGGCATGGTGGGGAAGAAGGGGGGCGGATTGGCGGCCGCGGCGTCGTCGTACTTCATGTTGGCCACGAAGCCCGTGCTGCCCACGTAGGCACCGCCGGAATTGACCCAGGACATCAGCCAGGGGGAGTCCTGGGCCCGGACGACGCTGCCGTAGATGATGAACTTGCCGACGCCTGAAGACTCCAGGTCATCGACCAGGAAGCTGCCCTCGTACTTCCCGTCCCGATTCTTCCGGCCGGCGAAGACCGAGCAGTAGAGCTGGAGGGGCTTGTTCAGGTCCCGCTCGACCGAGTTGCCGATCCGGATGTTCATTCCCAGAAGGCCCAGCAGGTCGTCGGTGCCTGCGGGCTTCTCGCCCACGGGGGTGTCCTGGCGGGTCAGGTCCCCGGAGATCACGATCTCCTTGTGGTTCTCGACGTCCACCGCGATGGTGCGTCTTCCCTTGTTCTGGCCCTGGAGGCCCTGGATCGATCCGGTGCAGTAGACCAGGCCGTTGGTCACGCCCGGGGCCACCGTGAAGACCTTCCTCCCCCCGGCGTCGGGCTTCTGGACCACGGTGTTGCCGGTCTCCAGGTCCATCTCCCGGGGCAGGACCGCTCCGTTGACCTCCGAGCCGGCCGGGAGGGTCATCCCGCTCTCCGAGAGGATGGTGACCCGGGTCTCCTGCTCGGCTTCACCGGTCCCCTGGACCACGGTCATCACCGAGTTTCCCTGGACCACGGAGAGCTCCATGCTCTCGACGTCTCCCTGGATCAGGATCCCCTTCTTGTTCGCCTGGCCCGGGGAGGTGTCCAGGTGGACGCCCTGGTCCAGGGGCAGCGGGGTCTCGCCCCAGGCCTCCTTGGCCAGATTCCTGCTGGTCTCCGGCATCTCCCTCTCGCGGACCCCGGTCTTCAAGGCTTCCCGGCCGCGGGTGAAGATGCGATCGTACCTCTCGGGGATGGGAACCCCGTCCTCGTTGTAGGGTGTGTCGGAGTTGTCGAAGCCCGTGGTGGTCCGGTAGCGCACCCCGTCCCCGAAGCCCTCGGGCTTGCCCGAGGGGACGTGGAAGCCCGAGGCCGTGTAGGTGCCTTCGAAGAAGGGGACCCCGGTATTGAACCAGTCGTTGTCGTAGGCGATGGAGGCGACTCCGTTGACATGCATCGGGCCTTCCAGCTTGCTGTCCCGGTTCAGCCTCCAGTAGGCCCTGTTGTCGGAGGCGCCGATGAAGGTCAGGTAGTGGGCGAAGCTGTCCTGTCGGACGTCGGCCACGATTCTCCGATGGGGTCTGCCGTCCAGGCTGGCCACGGAGGTCAGCCGGAAGACCCGGACCGGATTGTTCTGGCGGGTCTGCTGGTCAGGCTCGACTTTGACAAACCAGGTCCAATCCCCGAACGAATCCCGTCTTTCGAGGTCCTCGGTCAGGTCGCTCAGTCTCCCCTGCTTGCCGGCCAGGACCTCCTCCAGCCAGGTGATGGTGTCGGTGATCCCGGCGTCGGCGGCGTAGGAGGCCTCGTGATTCATCCGGGCCCATCGCGCCGCGTTCAGCTCGACCGGAAGGAGCTGGAGCAGGGCCATGGCCAGGAAGAAGAGCGTGAACAAGAAGAAGATCGACAGCAGCAGGATCGATCCGCGGCGTCCCTGACGAAGCTTCACCGTTCCCTCCTCTCGGGTCGTGGCTCAGTTCTTGGTTCAGTTCTTGGAATAGTAGGGAATCTGGAGCAGGTTCTCCAGCAGGTAGCTCTGTTCGGCCTGATCTCCGCCAGCCGTGCGGGTCAGCCCGCGGACCTCGACGGTGACCCGGACGGTGTTCTCGGTCGGCAATCCGATCCGGAGATCGTAGATTTCCCGGGCCAGTTCCCGGCTTCGGAACATCTCCTCCTGATTCGAAGGGGGAGTGGCGCTGTTCTCGAGCCAGACGGTCTGATCGATGTCGTTGTGGTAGATCCCGACCCGGATATAGTGCGGATTCCGGGGTTGGAAGTTCTTGTCCGGAACGTAGAAGACCAGGGAGGCGGAGTTGGGGGAGAAGAGGGCCTTGGCCCCGTCATGGGGAGGGGCGGCCGCGCTGAGCAGGGGAGTGATCTGCTCGGTCAGGAAGCGAGCCCTCTGTTGCAGGGCGATCTGGCCTGTTCCGTGGCTGTAGGCCTGATGCGAGACGGTGTAGATCCTCAGCAGGATCAGCCCCAGGATGCTGAGGATGGCGGCGCTGATGAGGGTCTCGGCCAGGGTCATGCCGGCGGGACGGGGGGATCTCATGGCTGACGATGCAGGGCCTTCAAGGTGACCTCGCGCAGGCGGCCGCCGTCCATCCAGTAGACGGTCACGAGGATCTCGGCGATCCGGTAGCGGTGGTGGCCGGGGTCGTCGCTCAGGCGTCGGATCTGGATCCGGCGCCTGAAGCCCGTGCCCAGGGGCAGATCGTTGAGGAAGGGCGGGGCATTGAGCTCGTTGAGGCTGAGGAATCTGGTCTGCGCGTCGCCCGCCTGGGCCAGGGGCGGGTCGTTCAGGCCCGAGGCAGAGGTCGGCAGCCCCGGGGTGAAGGCCAGGTTCCTCACGCGGATCATCTCGATCAACTGGCGATTCCAGGCGATGGCCCGACCCATCTGGCCGCTGAAGCGCGTGGACTGCAGGCCGAAGGCGAACGAGGCGAAGACGCCCAGGATGCCCACTGCCAGCACGACGATGGCAATGGCCAGCTCGACCTGGCTGAAACCGCCGGGACGGGTCGGTCGTCTGATGGGGTCTGGTCTGAAGAGTCTCAAGATACCTGCGTGCGCCCCCAGGAGGACGATCCGCTGCCTGGGCCGGGGCCTCCGGGGTGGGTCCTTGGGAACCGAGCCTTCGGAAGGGTCCGCTCGAGCGGGAGCTTGAGGGTAGATTTCGGTCATCGGGAAGCGAATCCTGGTCCTCCTGCCTTCCTGGCGCGGCCCTTCTGCGGCCGGGGATCCCGGCCTTCGGCCTGGACCGATCCGCCTTGGGAAGGCACCCCTCCGGGCCAGGAGTCGGGCCTCCCTTCAAGAAAGGGCTCCCGCTATGAACATCCTCGTACTGAATTGCGGTTCTTCCACTGTCAAGTTCCAGATCATCGAGTCGGATCCGGAACGGGTCCAGAACGGCTCCGAACGACGCCTGGCCTCCGGCCTCCTGGAGCGGATCGGCTCCCAGGCCCTGATCACCTTCAAGGTCGAAGGGCAGCCCCCCCACAAGTCCACCGCTCCCCTGAAGGACCACCGCGCGGCCATCGACAAGGTCCTGCGCTGGATCGTCTCTCCGGAAGCCCGGATCGAGTCCATCCGGGCCCTCTCGGACCTGGACGCCGTGGGCCACCGGGTCGTCCACGGGGGCGAGAAGTTCCAGAAATCGATGCTGATCGACGAGAAGGTGCTGGCGGGAATCGAGGACTGCATCGAGCTGGCTCCGCTGCACAACCCGGCGAACCTCAAGGGGATCCGGGCCTGCCAGGATCTGCTGGGTGGAGGCGTTCCCCAGGTGGCGGTCTTCGACACCGCCTTCCACAGCACGCTTCCCGAGACGGCCTATCTGTACGGGTTGCCCTATCACCTGTACCTGCGCCACCGCATCCGGCGCTATGGATTCCACGGGACCTCGCATCGCTACATCGCCTTCAGGTACGGCCAGATGATGGGTCTGGAGCCCAAGGACGTCAACATCGTGTCGCTGCACCTGGGCAACGGATGCTCGGCCTGCGCCATCAAGAACGGCCGCTCGATCGACACCTCCATGGGCTTCACCCCCCTGGAGGGCCTGATCATGGGGACCCGGGCCGGGGATGTCGACCCCTCGATCGTGGACTTCCTCCACTCCAAGGAAGGTCTCTCGATCGGCGAGATCGACACCATGCTCAACAAACAGTCCGGCCTTCTGGGGGTCTCGGGGTTGACCTCGGATCTGCGTGAACTCGAAGAGGAGGAGGAGCACAACCAGGACCGTCGGGCACGCCTGGCCATCGATCTGTTCTGCCGGCGGGTCCAGAAGTACGTGGGCTCGTACCTGGCCGTCATGAACGGGGCCGATGCGGTGGTCTTCACCGGCGGCATCGGGCAGAACTCGGATGTGGTCCGCCGGCGGGTCTGCGCCAACATGGACTGGCTGGGCCTGAAGCTGGACGACCAGAAGAACCGCACCCTGCCGCGGGGTGAGGCGGGGGACATCTCGGCGGAGGACTCCCGGGTCAGGATCCTGGCCCTGCCCACCGACGAGGAGCTGATGATCGCCCAGGACACGGTGCGCTGCGTGGCCGGCCCGGCGCGCGGGTAGCAGCCACCAGGCACCGTCCTCAGCGCATGTCCAGGCCGCCGTCCACGTTGAGGGATTGACCGGTCAGGCCCCGGGCCGAGTCGCTGGCCAGCCAGACCACCAGGTCGGCGACTTCGCCCGGGTCCAGGAGCCGGCGCATCGGGATCTGGGCCAGGGTGGCCCGCAGCATGGTCTCGCGGTCGCGGCCGAACCTCTCGGCCAGGGGGGTCAGGGTTCCCTCGTGGAACATCGGCGTGTCCATGGCCCCCGGGCACACGGCATTGACCCGGATTCCCCGGCCCGCCACCTCGCGGGCCAGGGAACGGGTCAGGCCCAGGACAGCGGCCTTGGCCGCGCAGTAGGCGGCCGCCAGGGGAGCACCTGTCCGCGCCGAGACCGAGGCCACGTTGATCAGGCAGCCCCCCCTGGAATGGGCGATCCAGGTCCGGATGGCCTCGCGGCACATCAGGAAGGTGCCCGTGGCATGGACCGCCAGGCAGCGGTTCCAGTCCTCCAGGGTGGTGCTCGAGGCCTCGCCCAGCCAGGCCTGTCCCGCGTTGTTGACCACCACGTCGGGAACCCCGAAGGCCCGCTGAACCTCTTCAAAGGTGCGCAGGACTTCGGATTCCTCCGAGACGTCGGCCGGCACGGTCAGCACCCGGTCTTCGGCCTGCAGGCTCTCCCGAGCCTCTTCCAGGGCCTGGGCCCGGCGCCCGGTCAGGGCCACCCGATAACCTTCCCTCAGCAGGGCCCGGGCCACCGCCAGGCCCAATCCCTGGCTTCCCCCGGTCACCACGGCGAGGCGCCCGGACTTCATGGCTTCCAGACCTCCTCGCGGTACTGGAGGATTTCGACCCATTCGCCGCCCGGCGAGCGCACGAAGAAGTAGTCACACCCTTCCGAGTGCTGGACCTCCTGGTGCAGCATCTGCGCCCCCTGCGCGCGGAAGCGTTCGAAGTCGGCCTGGATTTCGTCCGAACAGAAGGCCACGTGCTTGAGCCCGCCGGCTCCCACATCCCTTCCGTCGGTGGTCTGCAGGATCTCGACGTGGTCGGACCCCTTGAACATGTCGAAGATCCGCAGTCCGGGAACCTCGCGGATCGTGGGCTCGCCGAAGCCCAGGAACTGGCGATAGAAGTCCGCCACCGGCTGGGGGTCGGCGGACAGGATGCTGACGTGATCCAAGGAGAGGATGGCCATGGATTCCTTTTTTCTGCCCCGGGGGGGGCGGGGCCAGGAATGGGGGAGGGCTTCAGCCGGCGGGGTGGATCCCGGCTTCGGGGAAGAGCTTCTCCAGGCGGGGCGAGCCGGAGTGCAGCAGTGCGCGGCGCCGGGACGGGGTCAGGTGGCGTCCGATGAGTCCGGCTGCTTCCTCCCCGGTCACGGTCTCGACCTCCTCGAGATATCGATCCAGTCGGAACGGCTCGCCCTCCCGCGAGAAGGTCTGGCCCAGCAGGCGGGCCACCTCGAGAGAGTCCTCCCAGCGCAGCACGATGCCTGCGGCGTGGCGCACTGCAGCTTCCCGGAAGAGATCCGGGGGCATCCGCCCCCCCGCAAGATCGTCCAGGATGCCCTGGACCCGCTCCAGGACCCGCTCCAGGTCTCGCTCGGCCAGGGCCATGTGCATCTTGAAGAGGCCCGTCCCTGCGTAGGTGTTCAGGGCCGTGCTGCAGACGTAGGTCAGGCTCTCCTTCTCGCGCAGGCACTGGTTGAGAAGGCTGGTATAGCCCACCCCCAGCAGGGTGTTGATCACCCTCCAGGTCACCAGTTCGCGACGGTCGGAGATCGGGAAGCTCCAACCCAGCCCCAGGAAGATCTGTTCGCGCTGGGCGGAAGGATGCAGGACCACGCTCTTCCCGAGCAGGGGGGAGTCCAGGATGAAGTCCGCGTCTCGGGCCGGAGGGCCGTCCGGAAGCCTGCTGGTGGCCTCCCGGACCAGCTCGGGCAGCTCCTCGGAGAGGGCCCCCGCGGCGGCCACCACCAGATTGGAGCGGTGGTAGTACTGGTCCAGGAAGGAACGGATGAAGCCCGGGGTCATGCGGGCCAGCTCGGCATCCTCGCCGATGGGGTGGCGGCTGAGGGGAGAAGGCTGCAAGAGCAGGCTCTCGATGGCCTGGGAGACGAAGGCCGCCGGGTTGTGGCGCTCGCGCAGCCGTTCCTGGCGGATGATGGCCCGCTCGGCCTCGATGAACTCCGGAGCCAGGGTGGGATGGAAGAGGACCTGGGTCAGCACCTCGAGCCCCACCCGCTCCTGACCCGGCGGGAGCTTCACCCAGAAGGCGGTCAGATCCCGGGTCGAGTAGGCCGAGATCCGGCCTCCCAGGCTCTCGATGCGGCGGGTCACATCGAAGAGGGTGGGGTAGAGCCCGGTGCCCCGCATCAGGATATGCTCCAGGAAATGCGAGGCTCCCCAGTGCTCACGACTCTCGTAGCGCACACCCGCGCGCATGCAGAAGAGAAGCGTGGCCGAGGGGTGGCCGGGGGTGGCCCGCCAGACCAGGGGGACCTGGCCGGGGACCTGGTCGGAGCGGACCGGCCAGGCCCCCGCGAAGGACTTCAGGCCTTCAGGAAGCGGCATGATCCTCGGCCCAGCCACAAGAGCCCTTGCCGCTCTGGATGCGGAAGGCGCAGTAGGGGTTGTCGAAGCGGTTCCCCGTGGCCCCGTGCGAGGTCACCACGCAGCCGGCCCGACAGGGGATGGCGTGGGGGCAGTTCGTGCAGTGGCCGGTCAGCATGTCGGGGCTGAAGTAGCGGTTGAACTTGAAGCGCTGGGGGTCCTCCCAGATCTTGCGCAGCGGCTCTTCGCGGATATTCCCCTCGCTGAAGGCCTCGCGGCGCAGCGACAGACACCCCTTGACGGTGCCGTCGGCATCGATGCCCAGGACGTGCCGGCCGGCAAAACAGCCCTTCCAGGGCTTCTCGCGGATCGAGGGGACCTCGTAGTATCCCAGGTTGTCCCCGGCCACCACCCGGATCCCGTCCCGCTGCTGGCAGGAGTGCACGAATTCCACGATCTGGGGGATCTGCTCGGGGCGCAGGGCATACTGGTCGTGTTCCTTCATGCGCCCCTCGGCGAAGGCCAACTGGATCTGCCAGAACTTGAATCCGGCCTCCTCGAGGAGTCGATGCATCTCCTCCATCTCGCCGATGTTGGCCCCCGAGATGTGGGTGACCGCTCCGATCTGGATCCCCGCCTCTTGGGCCTTGCGGGCTCCGGCCATGGCCCGACGGAAGGAGTCGGGATGGTTGCGGATCATGTTGTGGGTCTTCTCGGTGCCGTCGATGCTGATTCCCAGTCGGCGCATCCCGGTGGCCACCAGCTTCTCGACGTTCTGCTCGAGGAGCAGGCCGTTGGTGATCATGTAGGTTCGCACGCCGGCCTGGACCAGGCGGCGGGCGTACTGGTCCCAGGCGGGATGGATCATGGGCTCACCCCCCGAGAGGGTGACCACCTCGGCTCCCAGTTCCACCAACTGGTCGATCAGGGCGAAGCCTTCCTCGACCGAGAGTTCGTTGGGACGGGGCTCGCCTGCGATGGAGCCGCAGTGAAGGCAGCGCATGTTGCAGCGCAGGGTCAGCTCCCAGCCGACCACGCGGGGTTTGAAGGGGAATTCACTCATGATGGGTTCTCCTTTTCCCTGGAAGGGAGGTTTTCAAGATGGAGGTTGTGCCCCCTGCGTCGCGGGGGGGCGGGCTTCGGCGGAGGAGGGGAGATGGCGGGTGGCCACCAGGAAGCCGACCACGGCGCTCAGGGCGATCAGCCCCGAGGCCACGTCGGTGACGGACTGCAGGGGGTAGCGCTCCAGGAAGGGCCCCGCTGCGGCCATCCCGGCGATGGCTCCACCGTGAAGGAGGGCCAGCGAGGTCCCGATCACCCGCCCCCGGACGGCAGGGGGGGCGGCCCGCATCAGGGTCGTCTGGAAAAGGAGTCCGGAGAGTCCGTCGCCGACGCCTCCGGCGAAGATGGCCAGCATCGCGGGCGCCAGGCTCCGGGCGTGGAAGGTCCAGGCCATGCCTGCCGCCATCAAGAGCACGGCTCCGGCGAAGCTGGTCGCCAGGGGCAGGTTCCGGGTGCGGGCCCAACGGGCGAACCCCAGGGAGCCCCAGAGCGTGCCCAGGGCCCAGACCCCGATCAGCCAGCCATAGGAAGCCCCGTGGCTGGTGTCCAGGCCGTTGGCAAACAAGGGGAGCCCGGTCATGTAGGCTCCGCTCCCCAGCGAATCCATGAAGCGCACGGCCAGGAGATACAGCAGGGCCGGGCTGCCGGCCAGGAAGCCCAGGGCCACCCGGAAGTCGGGCCGGGAGGCGGAGGGGGAATCCTCCTGGGCGCTGCTCCGGCCGCGCCGGATGAAGATCGTGGCCAGGGCCGAGAACACGAAGGTGGCCGAGTCCAGGATGAAGGCCACCGGGAAGCCCCAGGACGAGACCAGCAGGGCCCCGGTGGCCGGGCCGATCACCGTGGTGACGGAGGTCGAGACCCGGATCATCCCGTTGGCCTCCATCAGGTCCCGGTCTTCCACCAGGTCGGGAATGAAGGCGCCCTGGGCAGCCTGGTGGACCTTGTCCAGGGCGGCCAGGGCCAGGCCCAGGGCAAAGAAGGCGGGGATCTCGCGAACCACCAGGAATCCCAGGACCAGGACCGCCCGGGCCAGATCACAGCCGATCAGGAGGGTGCGCCGGGGGAAGCGGTCCGCCAGATAGCCTCCCAGGGGGCCGAAGAGCAGGGCCGGCAGGAGCCGGACCACCAGGAAGGCTCCCAGGACGCTGGCCGAACCGAAGACCTTGTAGACGTACAGGTTCAGGACGACGTAGTCGATCCAGGTCCCCAGGCTCGAGACCGTATGGGCGCTCCACAGCAGGGCGAAGTCGCGCCGGGCGAAGAACTGCTTCATGGCATCAACCAGGGGGCCTCCCCGGTGGGCGGGTGGGCCTGTCCAAGGGTTCGGACAAAAAAAAGAGCCTCTTGACGAGGCCTTGGTCACCGGTCGCCCACGGTGTCCGTCCCATCTCCAGGGTCACCCGAAGGTGACGTCATCGCGGATCAGGGTTCAGGACAACCGGGGCTTGACAGGACTCTTCAGTTCCACTCGTCGGGCGGAATGACGTAGATCCCGTGGACTTCTTCGGTGGTGACGGTTTCGTTGTCGAGGTACATGTCACACGCTCCTGGTTGGTTTTGGGGTGAGGCTCACCCTTTCTGCAGTATGCCCTGAGCCAGGAGAAAAGTCCAGTGGATTTGCGTGGTGTCTTGTAAACAATTTCTGAACCTCGGGGCAGCCGGGCCAGACCTGCCAGAAGCCGGGGCGCCTTGCCCTGGAAGCGGGCTCCACGAGAAGGGGCCCGCGCGCTCCACGGGACCTCCCCTGGAAGACTCCGCCCGCTGGCCAGGGAGGGTCCTCTTGCAGGGCGAATCCTCCGCGGTCCGCCCCCGGGCTGATTCGGGAGGCGGGGTGGAGGTGCTGGATGCGGATCGTGGTCTCAGCCTGCCTGCTGGCCTTGTGGTCGCTTGCCCTGCCTTCTTTGGCCCGAGCCGGGGGGCCGGCCCTCCCGGCCGCTCCGGCCACCGGGATCAGGCCCGCCGCCAGGGCAGTCGTCCCGGAGGCGGACCTGTATGAGAAGGCCCGGGTCCTGGCCCGCACCCAGATCTGGAAGGACATCAATCAGGGGGTCGCCAGCAGCGGCACGGTGGCCATCATGGACGGGGGGCGAGTGGTCTACGCCGAGGGATTCGGCATGGCCGACCGCCAGAAAAGCCTCCCGGTCGGCCCGCGCACCCTCTTCAATATCGGCTCGATCAGCAAGGTCTTCGTCGCCACCGCCCTGATGCAACTGGTGGACGACGGGAAGGTCTCGCTGGACGACCCGGTGGCCCAGCACCTTCCCGAGTTCAGGATGGCCGATCCGCGTGACCGCCAGATCACCCTGCGGATGCTGCTGAACCACTCCAGCGGGCTTCCCGGCACCACCGGACTGAACAACTTCGGCGTCCGGCGCAATCCGGAGGTCTTCACGGGGTTGCTGGAGACCCTGGCCCGCGCCCATCTCAAGCATGCCCCCGGGGCCCGCGCCCCCTACACCAACGACGGCTTCACCCTGGCCGAGATGGTGGTCGAGCGGGTCAGCGGGCAGAACTTCCTCGACTTCCTCCAGGAGAGGGTCTTCGACCCCCTGGCCCTGGCCGATAGCGGGGATGGGGTGGGCCGGCAGCCGGAGCGCCCGGTGGCCGCCTACTATCAGCCGGACAGCGGACGGCGCGAGCCCCTGGAGGTGCTCTCGGTGCTGGGAGCGGGGGGGCTGGCCTCCACCGCGTCGGACCTGTGCCGCTTCCAGGACAGCTTCTCGGGGCAAGGTCCGCAGATCCTGTCCGCCTCCTCCCGAGCCGAGATGCTGCGCGCACAGCCCTCGGCCTTCAGCGGGAGGCTCCCTCACGGGGAGTTCACCTTCGGGTTGGGGTGGGACATGACCGAGCTGCCCCGCTATCGGGCCCAGGGGATCCAGGTCCTGGGCAAGAGCGGCGGAACCGGCCGTTACACCTCGATGATGTTCACCGTTCCAGAACACCGGATCTCGGTGGCGGTGATCGAGGCCGCACGCTCCGGGCGTTCGATGGAGATCGCCCTGGGTCTCCTGGACGAGGTCCTCATCGCCCGCGGCCTGTTGCGGCGCCCGCCGCAGGCCGAGGTGACGCGGCCTTTGTCCCACCAGGCCATCCCCCGTCGCTATAAGGCCTATGCCGGCTACTATGCGCCCTTGCGCAAGGTCGAGTTCGACTTCCAGAAGAACCTGGCGCGGCTGATCACCCTGGAGGCCGGTGAGGAACCCCGGACCAGCGAACTCTTCTTCCACGGCGGAAGCTTCCATGACAAGAAGGGCCAGCCGATCGATTTCCTGACCCTGGAGGGCGAGGACTTCCTGGTCGCGACCCCCCCGACGCTGGGTGTGGACGTGGTGGCGGGCCAGCGCTTGAAGAAGCTCGAGGACCCCAAGCGTCTGCGGATCGACCTGGACGAGAAGACCTGGCTGGTGCGCAATTCCCGCTGGTTTGACGGAATCCAGTGGACCGAACACCACGTCGTGCTCTCGCGGCTCTTCGAAGACCTGCCCGGCTACGTCGATCTCGATGGCCTCCTGCGGGTCGACTCTGCCGAAACGGCCGGGATGCCCGTGGACAACATCCGGGATCTTTCCGAACTGAGCCTGCTGGACCGCGACGGGACCACCTGGGTTCGCCTCTCCGACATCCTCCTGAGTCCCGCCTCGCAGGTCCTGCCGCTCCAGGCCGGGAGCGCGACCCTGACCATCGGGTCCGAAGGCCTCAGCGAATGGCGGGTGGTCGAGAAGGGGAGGGTCCTCTCCTTTGTCCTTCCCGCCGAGAGTCGCCTCCTGGTCTTCTCGCCCGAGGGAGAACCACTCTTCGACAGCATGCTGGACGCGGGTCCCCTCTGGGTCGAGGAGGGTTCCCTGGTGGAGTTCCTGGCCGCTCCGGGGACACAGGTGGAACTTCGGGAGCGCTGATCTCCGCCGGGCAGGTCGCCCTTCCCTCGGAGCGAAGCCTTTCCAGGTCATGCAGGATTACGAGAAGCTGGGTGCCTTCTATCTGGGGCGCACGCACACCCCCCAAGGGGATCCGACCCCCGATCTGCTCTTGTTGGAGTCCCGGGATCTGCTGACCCATGGGGTGATCCTGGGGATGACCGGCAGCGGCAAGACCGGCCTGGGGGTGACCCTGCTGGAAGAGGCGGCCCTGGACGGGATCCCGGCGCTGGTGGTGGATCCCAAGGGAGACCTGGGCAATCTCCTTCTGACGTTCCCCGACCTGCGGCCCGCCGATTTCCTTCCCTGGGTGGATCCCGACCAGGCCTCCCGCCGAGGCTTCTCGCGCGAGTCCCTGGCCGAGGAGACGGCGTTGAACTGGCGTCAGGGCCTGGCGGACTGGGGGCAGGAGCCCGAGAGGATCCGGCGTCTGCGGGAGGCGGCCGAGGTGGTGGTCTATACCCCGGGCAGCACGGCCGGCCGACCGGTTTCGGTCCTGGCCTCGCTTGGGGCTCCCTCCGAGGCGCTGCGCCGGGAACCCGAGGCCTTCGCAGACCGGGTGCAGGCCACCGTGTCGGGAATCCTGGGCCTGCTGGAGTTGCCGGCCGATCCCCTGAAGAGCCGCGAGCACCTTCTGCTTTCGGCCCTCTTCCAGAAGGTCTGGTCGGAGGGCCGGGACCTGGCCCTGGAAGAGCTGATCCACCTGGTCCAGGAACCGGGAATCAGCCGGATCGGAGTTCTGGAGCTGGAGTCCTTCTATCCCGCCGGGCAGCGCTTCGAACTGGCCATGCGCCTGAACGCCCTGGTGGCTTCTCCCTCCTTCCAGGTCTGGTTGCAGGGCGAACCTCTCGACCCCGCCCGTCTTCTGTACACCCCGCAGGGGCGCCCCCGCCTGGCCATCTTCTCGATCGCGCACCTGACGGATCCCGAGCGGATGTTCTTCACCACGATGCTGGCCCAGGCCGCCCTGACCTGGATTCGTGGCCTGCCCGGCACCAGCAGCCTGCGAGCCCTGTTCTACCTGGACGAGGTCTTCGGCTACCTCCCCCCGGTGGCCAATCCGCCTTCCAAGAGACCGCTTCTGACCCTGCTCAAGCAGGCTCGGGCCTTCGGCCTGGGCCTGGTGCTGGCGACCCAGAATCCGGTGGACCTGGATTACAAGGCCCTGGCCAACGCCGGGACCTGGTTCGTCGGGCGTCTTCAGACCGACCGCGATCGTCTCAGGGTGGGCGAGGGACTGACCCAGGCCCTGGGCAGCGCCGTCGACGCCGGTTCCCTGCAGGAGGCCCTGGGGCGCCTGGATCGCAGGGTCTTCCTGCTGCTGGCTCCGGGGCAGACCCCCGCCTTGTTCAGGACCCGCCAGACCATGGCCTATCTGCGCGGACCCATGACGCGCGAGGACCTGCGGCGAGCCCAGGACGGCCCTTCCTCGCCTCCGGTCCGCCCTGCGGCTCCGGATCTCCAGGCGCCCCTGGCCGGGGGGGGCGGAACCTCGTCCCCCTCGAGGGCCCCCGAGGGGAAGGCCGCTTTCGAGACGACCTCCGGGCGCCCCGTGCTGCCCCCTGAAGTCGCCCAGGTGTGGTTGCCGGCGGACTCTTCGGCGCTGGCCTGGAGGCCCGTTTTCCTGGGAGTGGGTCGGGTGCACGTCGAGGACCGCAAGCTCGGGGCCCAGGCGGATCGCGAGGTCGTGGTCCTGGTGCCGGCCTCCTCGGGGCCCCTCCCCTTGGACTGGGGCTCGGCCCTGGAGCCCGGTGTGGACCCCGCCCGGTTGGAGCCCGCACCCACCGGGAGCCTGGCCTTCGAACCCCTGGCATCGGCCCTGGCGGATTCCAGATCCTACCCGCGTTGGAGCAAGGAGTTCGCAGACTGGCTCTATCGCACCCAGAAGCTGGAGTTGCGGAAGAGCCCGTCCTTGGGACTGGTCTCGGCCCCAGGGGAATCCGAGGGGGATTTCCGGGCCCGCCTGGCTCAGGCCTGGCGCGAGCGCCGGGACGAGGAGATCACCGCCCTCCAGGCCCGCTACGCCCCCCGCTTCGAGAAGCTCAAGGCTCGCCTGGAGCGGGCCGCGGAGGCGGCAGAGAAGGAGGAGGCGGACCTTTCCCGGCAGCGGGTCAGCACGGCCGTCTCGTTCGGCTCCACGCTGATGGGGGCGCTCTTCGGACGCAAGACCCTTTCGGTCTCCAACGTGCAGCGGGCCGGCAGCGCCTGGAAGAGCGCCTCCCGCACCCGCGAGGAGGAGCGGCAGTTGGAGCGGGCCCGGGAGAAGCTGGTCGGCCTCCAGGAGGAGGCCCGCTCGTTGGAGGCGCAGTTCCAGGCCGAGGTCCAGGCCCTCGAGGAACGGGTGGACCCGGTCAGCGAGCCGCTGGCGCCGGTGGAACTGCGTCCCCGCCGGACGGATGTCGCCGTCCGCCTGGTCGGGATCGGCTGGGCGCCCGTCGGCCCGACCGGTCAGCCCGCCTGGAGGCGCTGAGTCACCCGGTCGATTCCGGAAGCTCCAGTCCGGCTTCGAGCAGGGCCCGCCTCTGCAGGTCGACCAGACGCGCGATGGCCTCGCCTCCCAGGGCCACGAAGCGGTCCAGGTCGGCCTTTTCGAAGGGGTCGCCCTCCGCCGTGGCCTGGACTTCGACCAGCAGGCCCCGGCCGGTCATCACCAGGTTGGCGTCCACCTCGGCCTGGGAGTCCTCGGGGTAGTCCAGGTCGACCAGGATCTCTCCGTCCACCCGGCCCACGCTGATGGCCGCCACGTGATCCGTGAGAGGCCAGCTCTCCAGGAGTCCCCTGGAGCGCAGGTTCAGACAGGCCTGGGCCAGGGCCACCCAGGCCCCGGTGATCGAGGCCGTGCGGGTGCCGCCATCGGCCTGAAGCACGTCGCAGTCCAGGGTGATCTGGCGTTCTCCCAGACGCGGAAGCGAGGTCACCGCCCGCAGGCTGCGCCCGATCAGGCGCTGGATCTCGTGGGTCCGGCCGGAGGAGGAGGCCCGCTCGCGGTTGGTCCGGGTGTGGGTCGAGCGGGGCAGCATTCCATACTCCGCCGTGACCCATCCGCGGCCCTTGCCCTCCAGCCAGCGGGGGAGCCGCTCCTCGACCGAGGCGGTGCAGAGCACCCGGGTCTTGCCGGCCGAGACCAGCACCGATCCTTCGGCATAGGGGGCAAAGCCCAGCTCGAAGCGGATGGGGCGCAGATCAGCCGGACCGCGGGTCGGATCCTTCCTGCTCAAGGCTATCCGCCCCCCACCGGCGTGGTGGCTTCACGCATCCAGGCCTCGTAGGCCGGGTTCCATTCCTGGATCTCGAAGGTGGCCACCTCGGGGATCTCCCAGGTGTTGAGCTCCAGATAGCGTCGTTCCAGCTTCCAGACCAGTTCTGCGCGGGTCCGCATGACCAGGAGGCACTCTTCCTGGGTCAGGACCTCTCCCTTGAAGCGGACCTTGGTCCGGACTCCCGGTACGATGTTCACGCTGGCGACCAGGCGCTCCTCGACCAGGGTGTCGGCGATCTTCTCGGCATCCTCGATGCGGCAGGTGGACAGGATGATGCGCACGGGGTCCTCCGGGGTGGGAATCTGGGGGCGGCTTCGTCTGGGGGAAGGGGGATCCCTGCGGGTCAGCCGCCTCGCAGGCGACCCAGGAGCCCTTCCTTGCGGGCTGGAGGGGGGTCGGGCGTCTCGCCGGGGCTGCTGGGATCAAAATCCACCTGCCCGGTGATCTCGACCCGCAGGCCGGGAGCGATCTCGGTGGTGGCCAGGACTCCGAGATTGGGGAAGGGGCGGGCCAGGATCCGGCGGACCCACAATCGGGTTGGCGGGTCGGTGAAGAGAACCGGGGGCGTGCCATGCTCTTCCAGGGCCTGGCGCACCGCGCTGACGAGCTGATCGGCCTCGTCGCGGGTGAGGTTCAGGACGCTTCCTCCCTCGCGCACCACGATGGCCTCCATCAAACGGGCCTCGACCCGGGGCGAGAGGGCCAGGCCGCGAAGAGCTCCCTCCTCGTTGAGGTAGCTCCAGCAGATCTGCCGGGCCAGGGCCATGCGGCAGACTTCGGTGACCTGGTCGACCCGGTTGAGCCGATCGAGCATGTCGCCGGCGGTCTCCAGGATCGTCACCAGGTCCCGGATCGGCACCCGCTCGGTCAGGAGGGATTGCAGGATTCGTCGCAGGCTGCGCAGGTTGGCCCGGTTGCTGAGGAAGTCCTCCACCACCACCGGGTGGGTCGGTTGGAGCCGGGCCACCAGGTCGTGGGTCTCCTGCAGACCCAGCAACTCGGGTGCGGAAACCAGGATGATCTGTTTGAGGTGGGTGACCAGCACCTGGAGTGGTCCCAGGAGCAGACAGCCGACCTGATCGGCCTTGTCGCGGTGCTCCATCTCGATCCACTTGGCCTTCATCCGGTAGGCCGGCTCGGTGGTGGACCAACCCTCCAGCTCGCTGAGCTGCTCGTGGGCGCCGACGGCCAGGAATCGGTCCAGGAAGAGCTCGCCGGTGGCGGCCGGGGATTCCTTGACCCGGATCAGGTACTGGTTCGGCTCCAGGCTCAGGTTGTCGCGCACCCGGACGCCTGCCGGGACCAGGCCGGACTCGCGGGCGATCTCGTCGCGCAATCCCCCCAGATTCTGCAGGAGCGGGGCGCCGTGCTGGGGATCCACCAGGGGCAGGAGGGCCTGTCCCAGCTCGATCAGCAGGGGGTCCTGGTAGACGTAGGGGTCGGTCCCGGGTTCGGCCTTGCCTTCGAACGAGACCGTCAGCTCGCCCTCCACGCTCCACCCGTCATTCACCAGTCGCATCAGGCCCTGCTGGACATCGGCATCCACGATGCAGTGGGTCCCGGCGAAGAGCAGCGCCGTCTGGTTGGCACGGCTCAGCTTGACGTAGATCTGCTGGCCGCGTTCCTCGCGGCGCCAGGGAGCGAACTCGGCCCCCAGGTCTCCGGCCTGGAAGAAGAGCAGATCCTGATGTCTTTCTTCGATTCGTCCACGCGCCATGGTTACGGGGCTCCCTGGGTCTGGGGTTCTGGGGGGCTGGGAGGGGCGGTCAGCTCCAGAGGGAGCTCGTTGTCGATCCAGGCCGGGTAGCCTTTCTCGTCGCGGGCCAGGCTGATCCCGAACTGCTCCTGCATGAAGGAGGCCACGTCGGGGGCCGGTACGACCTTCACGTCCCCCGTGACGGTCACCATCCGGCTGGACTGATGCTCCAGAAGCCCCGGGTCGATCGTCATCCCGGCGTGCACCAGGATCCCTTCGGTCGGGTTCCGGGGGTTCAGGAGGATGAAGAAGTTCTGCAGGCCGGGAGGGGGGGTCTCGGCAGCGGCCAGCAGGGCGGCCAGTTGCGAAGAGAACTCGAACAGGGCCGTCCCTTCCACCTTTTCGAATCGTGTCGGCAGGACCGAGGAGGATTCATACCGGGTTCCCTGGACGACGAGGGGAGGGGGCTCCGGCTCGCGGTTTCCGCAGGCAAGGGCCATCTGGAGGAGCAATGCCGCGCTGAGAACCCACATCAGCCGGGTGGAAGGGGCCTGGGTCATGGGAGCACCACCTGGATGGGGCGGGATGCGACCGCCCCGAGATCGCCACGACGGGCGGGTCGCCTCTCCCGGCTGGGCGGCACCTTGGCCGCCGGTTGCCTGGGAGGGCGGTCTGCGCGTATTCCGGGGAAGGAAGCCGATTCCTCTCCCCGGCCTGGCCCACGTCCGGGTGCCTTCCAGAGGAACCCGGAATCCGATCGGCGAACCCCAGGCAGCCATGGCAAAGTTCTACACCCTGGACGAGGCGGCTCGGACCCTGGGGATTCCCCCCGAGCGACTGCAGGCCTGGATCGTCGAGGGGCGCGCCCTGGCCACCCGTCGCTCAGGGAGCTGGGTGATCCGCGATTTCGAGATCCGCAAGCTCAAGAAGTCGATGGCCTCCTCAACAGCCCATGAGCAGCCGGCTTCCAGGCCGACCTCCTTGCCGCTGCCGGAGGGAAGGTCTGCTTCCAGGCCGACCTCGCTTCCGCTGCGGGAGGAAGAGCCTCCCTCCAGGCCCGCTTCCTTGCCGCTGCGGGAGGAGGAACCTCCCTCCAGGCCGAGCTCCCTGCCGATTCGGGAGGAGGTCCCCGTCCTCACGCCGACTTCGCTTCCGCTGCCGGAGGGGAGGTCCATCCCTCCCCCGGTGGCTCCGCCCTCTTCGGTCCGGCCTCCGGCGCCGCCCGGCCTGGGCTTCAACGAGCGTCGACGGACCCTGGGGCGCCGGCGCGAGGACGTTTTCAATGGGGCCAGCCTGCTCGAATGCTTCGAGAAGACCCTGCGCGAGGCGCTGCAGCCCCTGACCGAAGGCCAGCAGGCCCTGTCGGCCCGCCTGGAGGGAGTCCCTGCGGACCTTTCCCGAACCCTCGAGGAACTCCTGAGCCGGGCCACCTCGCGTCTGGAGGAGGTCCTGAAGGCTCCGCGGGCGGGAGAAGTCGAGAACCTGCGCTCCCGCATCGCCCAGCTCCAAGCCAGCCCGGCCCGGGAAGAGCAGCTTTCCAAGGCTTTCGAGGGCCTTCGCCACAGCACCGAGCAGGCCATCCAGGGGCTGCGCTCCGAACTGACCCGCGCCCTGGCCTCTCCGACGCCTTCGGCGCCCGCCGGCCTGGGCGAGGAGCGGGACCGGTGGCGTCAGGACCTCGACCGCACGCGTCAGGAACGGGATCGCCTGCGTCAGGAGCGGGAGCGCCTGGTGGACGAACTGGCTGCGGCGCGAACCGACTCCGAGGCTCACGCCCGCCTCCTCGAGGAGCTTCGCGACGAGCGCGACCATCTGGCCCGCGAGCGTGAGGAGCTGCGCTCGGCCCTGGAGAAGGCCAGTCAGACCGGGTTGAACCTGGGCTCGGAACGGCTGGGCCTGGAGGCCGAGAGGGATGCCCTGAAGGTCGAGCGGGATGCCCTGGAGCTGGACAGGGACCGGGCCAGGGCCGAGCTGGCCCGCCTGCGCTCCGAGCGCGAGCGGCAGGCCTCCGAGCCCGCAGCCTTTGAGGGCAAGGGCGAACTGACCGATCTGATGCGTCGCCTGGAGTCCCTGCGCAAGCCCCTGGATGCCGCCGGAGCGCGGCCAGCCGAGCTGGCCGAGCGGGCCGCCAGGGTCCTGGAGGAATCGCGCGACGAGCGCCAGCAACTGGAATCCCGACTGCAGCAATCCGAGCAGGAGATCCAGGAACTGCGCTCCCGCCTGCAGGCCACCATGGAGCGCATGCAGCCCTTGGCTGCAGACCTGTCCGCTGCCCGGACCGAGGCTGGCCAGGCCCGGGAGGAGCTGGAGGAGCTGAGGGACGCGCTGGAGGAGGAACGCCGCCAGCACCAGGAGCAGCACGCTTCCCTGCTGTCCGCCCGGAATTCCCTGGAGTCCGAACTGGCGGCCCTCAAGGCCAGCCAGGAGGAGGAAGGCCCGACCGACGAGCCGCAGCGCCCGGCGCCCGAGAATCCCGCCCGGCTTCAGGGTCGGATCAACGGATTGCAGCGCGAGCTGGACGCCTCCCGGCGTCAACTCGCCGAGGCCCGCGAGGCCCAGGCGCGCTCCTCTGCCGAAAGGGAGGCGGCCGCCGCGAAGACCCGCGAGCTCCAGGAACAGCTCAAGAATCTCAACTACAAGCTCTCGGTCCGCGGGACCGAGACGGGCCTTCCGGACCCTCGCCAGATGGTGGCCACCATCGCCCGCCTGGAAGCCGAGACCGACGAGAAGGATCGCCTGATCCAGGAAGGTCACCGGCAGCGAGCCGAGCTGCGCACGGACCTCGAGAAGGCCCAGCGTGCCTACTACGAGCTCCAGCAGCGCCTGGACCGCGAGAAGATGGAGTGGTCGGAGATCCTGGCCCGTGAGATTGCCCAGAGGGACGAGGCGCAGCGCTCGACCCACGCTTCGGAGGAGGACTCCTCCCGGCGCTCTTCGGGCTGGCGCCTCTTCAAACCCCGGGGTGGGGGTTCCTGACTCCACCCCGGGTCCAGGGCTGATTCGCTCCCGGGCAGGACCCCTGCGGGCCTTTGCATCGCAGGCCGGGTTCGGGGCTTGAAGGGTTCGGGCCGGCCGGGTGGAACCCGGGCAATCCATTCTTCGTCCCGGAGCCCTTCATGAGCACTCCCTCCAAGGACCGCAGCGCCGGTCCGGTCGATATCCAGCAACTGGGTCTGGTGGCCTCGATCCTCAGCCTGGGCTATGTGTTCTGGATCGTGGGGGCCATGGAGATGGTCGAGAGGCTGGCCTATTATGGCGTTCGCTCGGTCGCCGGCCTCTATGCCAAGTCTCCCCTCTCGGAAGGGGGACTGGGCATCACGCCCTCCCAGTTCGGCACGATCCTGATGATCTGGTCGGGCTTCCAGGGATTCGTGCCGATCTTCGTGGGCGGACTGGCCGACCGCTACGGCTACAAGCTCACGATCGCGATCTCGACGGTGGTCAAGATCATCGGCTATCTGTTGATGGCCGCCTTCACGAACTTCTGGGGCTTCCTGGGAGGGGCCATCTTCCTGGCCACCGGGACGGCCATCTTCAAGCCGGGAATCCAGGGCACGCTGGTCAAGTCGACCAATCGTCAGAACAGCTCCATGGCCTGGGGGGTCTTCTACCAGACCGTGAACCTCGGGGCATTCCTGGGTCCGCTGATGGCGGGATTGATGCGCAAGATGGACTGGCAGTACGTCTTCTTGACGTGCGCCGGCATCATCTCGCTGAACTTCCTGCTGCTCCTGACCTATCGTGAGCCGGGTCAGGAGGAGCGCCTGGAGCGCGAACGCAAGCACAAGGCCTCCGGACAGAAGCGCCAGAGCCTGCTGCTGGAGACCCTGGGGGAGCTGCGTCGCCCCGAGCTCGCCGCGTTCCTGGCCATCTTTACCGGCTTCTACTTCATGTTCAACGCGCTCTTCGATGTGCTGCCCCTGCACGTGGACGACTGGGTGGACAGCCGGGATGTGGTGACCCGGGTTTCCCAGACCCTGGACATCGAGAATCCCGTCGTCGGGTTCATCATGATCCTGGACAAGACCAAGCAGTACATCCAGCCCGAAGGGATCATCAACGTCAACGCCGGCCTGATCATGCTGAGCTGCTTCTTCTTCGCCTGGTTGTCCTCGAAGATGCGGATCCTGCGCAGCATCGCCCTGGGAACCACCCTGGCGGCGGTCTCGCTCTTCCTGATCGGGTTTTCCACGGCGGGTTGGACGGCGCTGGGGGCGGTCGCCGTCTTCAGTGTGGGTGAGATGCTCTCGAGTCCGAAATTCGGCGAGTTCATCGGCGGTCACCTGGCCCCGGACGATAAGAAGGCGATGTACCTGGGCCTGGGCCAGATCTCCTTTGCCGTGGGCTCGACCTTGGAGGGGAAGATCGGACCCTTCCTCTACGATCACCTGGCCTCCAAGGATCGGTTCTCGCGGCAGATGCTGGCCGAGAGCGGGATGCCCCTGGACATGGTCGAGCAGATCCCTCAGGGCGAGGCCTTCAGCCGACTGGTCGAGTTCACCGGGCAGGCCCCGGATGTCTTGACGAACTTCCTCTATACCAGCCATTCCGTCGGGCAGATGTGGTTCCTCATGGCTGGGGTGGGACTCGTGACGGCAGCCATGATCCTGGCCTACTCGGTCTGGCTCCAGCGCCGGACCGCCGCCTCAGCCTCCCCGGAGCGTTAGGTCCGTGGGCCCCACCCCGGCGAGCGCCACGGCCCGGACCTGGGCCGAGATCGACCTGGGAGCCCTGCTGCACAACTTCGAGCTTGCCCGGGCCACGGGCCGCCAGGTCATGTGCGTCATCAAGGCCGATGCCTATGGGCATGGGGCGGTGAGCTGCGGCCGCTTCCTGGAGGCGCAGGGGGCCGATGCCTTCGGGGTGGCCTGCCTCTCTGAGGCGCTCGAATTGCGGCTCGCGGGTCTGACCCGTCCCATCCTGGTCCTGGGCTATACCCCTCCAGAAGAAGCCGCGACGCTGGCCTCGCTGAACCTGGCCCAGGCGGTTCTCGATGAACCCTTCGGCCTGGAACTGGCGGCCCGGGCCCGGGCCGCCGGGGTTCGGGTCGCGGTCCACGTCAAGCTGGACACGGGGATGTCCCGGTTGGGGATTCCGGCCCAGGGCCGTCCTCAGGCCCTGGAGGCCGCCCGGGCCGTGGAAAGGCTCGGGGCTCTCGAGAACCTGGCTTTGGAGGGCCTCTTCACGCACTTCGCCGCGGCCGACAATTCGTCCGAGGACTCCTTTACGGCCTGGCAGTTGGAGAACTACCTGCTGGTCCTCGAGGAACTGACCCGCAGGGGGCTCAGGCCGCCCACCTGTCACACCTCGAACAGCGCCTGCATCCTGTCCCACCCCGAGACCCGACTGGACCTGGTCCGCGAGGGGATCATGCTCTATGGGCTCTACCCCGACAGCCGACCGCGCTCCGGCCCCTTGCGTCCGGTGATGACCCTCAAGTCGCGGATCGCCCAGGTCCGCCAGCTTCCGGCCGGAGCCACGGTCAGCTATGGGCGCACCTGGCGGGCAGAGGCGCCGAGGAGCTGCGCCGTGGTGGCGGCCGGCTACGCCGACGGCTACCCGCGCCGACTGAGCAACCAGGCCTGGGTCGGGATCCACGGCCGTCGCCACTCCCAGATCGGGCGGGTCTGCATGGACATGTCCATGGTCGACGTCACCGGGACCGACGTGCAGCGTGGGGAGGAGGTCGTGCTCTTCGGCCAGGGGGGCATGAGCCTGGAGGAGGTGGCCGAAGTGGTCGGCACCCTGAACTACGAGATCGCCTGCCTGGTCACCGCCCGGGTGCCTCGGGTCTATCTCAACGGATGACCCTCGAATCCGGCTCCGGAGCCGGGATCCGGTCGGCTCGGTGAGGGCGCGATCTGCTCTTCGAAGCCGAAGGATCGCCCCGGGGCCCTGCAGGGGACCGGCCTTTGGCTCGGAATCCCCGGTCTGATGATCGATCTTCCCGTCGCCTGGGTCTGCCTGGGAATCTTCGGGATCACCTACGCCCTGGTGATCGCCGAGGAGCCGTTGAGGCTTCGCAAGTCCAAGCCGGTCACGGTGGCGGCGGGGATCCTGTGGATGCTGATCGCATGGTCGGCCCTGCGAGCCGGCCACCCCCACCTGGCCGAGGAGGCCTTCAAAGGCTATCTCGAGGAGTACGGCGAGCTCTTCTTGTTCCTGCTGGCGGCGATGACCTTCGTCAACACGATGGAGAACCGCCTGGTCTTCCGGGCCCTGCGTTCCTGGCTGGTGACCCGCGGGCTCAGCCTGCGCTCGCTGTACTGGGTGACCGGATTGCTGGCCTTCTTCATCTCGCCCCTGGCCGACAACCTGACCACGGCCCTCCTGATGGGGGCGGTCCTGCTTGCGGTCGGGACGGGGCGGCCGCGATTCCTGGCCGTGGGCTGCATCAACATCGTGGTGGCGGCCAACGCCGGGGGGGCCTTCTCGCCCTTCGGCGACATCACCACCCTGATGGTCTGGCAATCCGAACGGGTCGGTTTCTGGCAGTTCTTCGCCCTCTTCCTGCCTTCGCTGGTGAACTGGTTGGTGCCGGCCGCGTTGATGAGCCTCGCCGTCGAATCCGGGCGGCCGCTGGTCGCCCCCGAGACGGTGGTCCTGCGTCCCGGGGCTTTGAAGGTGGTGGCACTCTTCCTGGGGACCGTGGCCCTGGCGGTCTACATGCACGCCGTGCTGCATCTGCCACCGGTCCTGGGGATGATGACGGGGTTGGGAGTCCTCAAGCTGTATGGCTCCCATTTGCGGCGGCGGGCCCGAGCCTCGCAGGAGGCTCCCGACTTCGGCGACGAGATGCCCGAGGGCCTGGAAGCGGTTTCCGGAAACGCCCGGGCGGTTCCCGTGGATCCCCAGGAGTACTTCGATATCTTCAAGATCCTGGAACGCGCGGAGTGGGATACCCTGCTCTTCTTCTACGGGGTCATCATGTGCGTCGGAGCCCTGGCGACCCTGGGCTGGCTGGCGCTGGCCTCGAAGCTCACCTACGGGGTGCTGGGCCCCACCTCGGCCAACATCCTGGTGGGGCTCATGTCCGCCGTCATCGACAATATCCCGGTCATGGTCGCGGTGTTGAAGATGGAACCGGACATGTCCCTGGGACAGTGGTTGCTGGTCACCCTGACCGCGGGAGTCGGCGGCTCGCTCCTGTCGATCGGGAGCGCCGCCGGTGTGGCCTTGATGGGGCATGCCCGGGGCTATTATACCTTCATGACCCACCTGCGCTGGAGCTGGGCGGTGGGCCTGGGATATCTGGCCAGCATCTGGGTCCATCTGCTGCTCAATCGAGGGCTCTTCTGAAAGCTTCTGCCGGCGGGGTCCGGTCTGGATTCGGAACCCGCGCGCCCGGGGGAGGAAGGGGCCCGGACCCCGAAATCCGACCCTGGGCTTCCTCGAAGCCTTGTCCTGAGGAGGAAACCATGGAAGAGACCCCCACCCTGCGCCTGGCGAATCCGGACGACGTGGACGCGATCCTGGCGGTCTATGCCCCCTATATCACCGGAACCGCCGTCTCCTTCGAACTCGAGGTCCCGACCCGGGAGGCCTTCCGCGAGCGGATGCGCTCCCACTCCTACGTGGTCTGCACGCTGGACGGGCGGGTGGTCGGCTTCGCCGGGGCTTCGGCCGAGCGTCCCCAACCGGCCTATCGCTGGAATGCCGAGGTCTCGATCTACCTGGAATTGTCCTGCTGCCGGAGGGGGATCGGGACCGAGATGTATCGGGCCCTCTTCGAACTCCTGGCCATGCAGGGCTATCGGAATCTGTATGCCGTGATCGCGCTCCCCAATCCGGGAAGCCTGGCCATGCATCAACACCTGGGCTTCAGCCCCGCCGGGCTGCACCTTCGCACAGGCTACAAGCTGGGCCGTTGGCGGAACGTCCAATGGCTGCACAAGGCCCTGGTCGAGACCGAGGATGTCGAGGAGACCCCCCGCTCCCAGTCGGGATCCAGCACCTGGACCCGGCCACCGTCGCCCGCGTGCTTTCCGACGCCACCGCCCGCCTGCGCCGCTCCTGGGCCATCCGGCAGACCAGGGGTGGGGTTCCCGGATGATCCTTCTTCAGCCGATCTTCAGGAACCGGCCAGAACTTCTTCAGAACTTCCTGGTTCAATCAGGTTGGAGGCTGTGGCGGCGGGCCTCCTGACGTGATTCGGCCTGGCCGGGGTCGGTACGCCAGCCGTCCTGGAGGTTCCGTGAGAGGCAGGTCCCACTTCGTCGCCCTCCTCGCCCTCTTCTTCAGCCTGGTGCTGCTCCCCGCGGGGGCCCGGGCCGAGCGGATGGACCCCGAGGCTCTGGACCGGTTGCTGGCCCCCGTGGCGCTCTACCCCGATTCGCTCCTGGGGAATGTCCTGCTGGCCTCGACCTGGCCCACCCAGGTCCAGGCCGCCCACCACTGGGTCGAGGCCCACCCGGGGCGTTCGCTCCAGGAGGTGGCCGACGCCGTGGAGGGGAGCGGTTGGGATCCCAGCGTCCAGATGCTGGTCCTGGTCCCCGATGTCTTGGCCATGCTGGCCCAGGACATGGCCTGGACTGCCGCCCTGGGCCAGGTCTTCGCCAACCAGACCTCGGATCTGTACGATTCGATCCAGAGACTCCGCAAGCGCGCTCAGTCCACGGGATCCCTGGTCGACACCGAGACGGTGCGGGTGGTCACCGACCAGGAGGGCCTGATCTCGATCGGTTCGTTGAACCCCAATGTCCTGCTGGTCCCGCGCTATACCCCCGCCGTCGTCTATGGTTGGTCCCCGGGTTCGGTCGTGATGCGGACCGCCCTGGTGTGGGGAACCGTCTATCTCCTGGACCGGGTCTTCTACGGAACCTGCTGGGACTGGCAGCGGCGACGCTTCTGGTGGGGAGCGGGTTATGGCACCTGCGGGTACTGGAATGGCTCCTTCCGGCCCTGGGGACCTGGGACCCGATTCGAGCCCTATCGCCCCCACTTGATTCACAGACCCCCGAGTTGGCACGTCGGGATGGGATCTCCCGTGGGAGTGCGCCCGCACCCGCGGCCCTCGCGTCCGAGCGCTGAGCGTCCGGACTCCACGCGGCCCTCGCGGCCGAGCGCTGAGCGTCCGGACTCCACGCGACCCTCGCGTCCGGTGGGCGATCTGCCGGACTTCACGCGGCCCTCGCGTCCGGTGGGCGAGCTGCCGGACTTCACGCGGCCCTCGCGTCCGAGCGCTGAGCGTCCGGACTCCACGCGGCCGACGCGGCCGGTGGGCGATCTGCCGGACTCCACGCGGCCCTCGCGTCCGAGCGGGGAGCGTCCGGACTTCACGCGGCCGACGCGGCCGGTGGGCGAGCTGCCGGACTTCACGCGGCCCTCGCGTCCGAGCGCTGAGCGTCCGGACTTCACGCGGCCCTCACGTCCGAGCGGGGAGCGTCCGGACTCCACGCGGCCCTCGCGTCCGAGCGCTGAGCGTCCGGACTTCACGCGGCCGACGCGTCCGAGCGGAGAGCGTTCAGACTTCACGCGGCCGACGCGGCCGACGCGGCCGAGCGGAGAGCGTCCGGACTTCACGCGGCCGACGCGGCCGAGCGGGGAGGACCGGCCCGGCCGATCCTCGGGCGAACGCCAGCGCTCGCGTCGCTGACCCGGGAAAAGGCTCGGGAACCAAGGCGCCGGGCCCCCCGGTCCTGCCTGATCCGCATCATTACCCGGCTCCCCGGGGGGATGCTACAAGGGGGGAACCATCCCAGGCCGGCCTGGACCCCTCATGGCTGGTCTGGGACTGAGACCGGGGCCCTCAAAGGAGCTTGAATGCCTGGCAAGTTGGAGGGGCCACGTCGCCGGGTCCATGTCCTGGTCCGCGGGGCCGTGCAGGGAGTGGGCTTTCGTCCCACCGCCTACCGGGTGGCCCGCGAGATGGGTCTGGGCGGCTGGATCCGGAATTCGGGAGCCGGGGTGGACATGGAGCTGGAAGGCCCGGGCGCGCTCCTGGACGGGTTCCTGGAGCGCCTCCTGGACGAGCTCCCTCCCCATGCCACGGTGCGCAGTCTGGCCACCCATCCGGTCGAGCCCCTGGGCGAGTCGACCTTCTCGATCCTCGAGAGCACGCCGGAAGCCCGGCCGACCGTGCTGGTCCTTCCCGATCTGGCTCCCTGCGCTCATTGCCTTCGGGAGATGAGGGACCCTCACGATCGACGCCATCGCTACCCCTTCATCAACTGCACCCTGTGCGGTCCCCGCTACAGCATCCTGCGCTCGCTTCCCTACGACCGCGCGGGGACCACCATGGCCGGCTTCGAGATGTGCCCCGAGTGCCGGGCCGAGTATGAGGATCCCACCGACCGCCGCTTCCACGCCCAGCCCGTGGCCTGCCCTTCCTGCGGCCCGCGCCTGGAGCTCTGGGAGCGCACCGGGCGGGTCCTGGCCCACTCGGACGAGGCCCTGAAGGGAGCAGTCCAGGCGCTGGCCGAGGGGAAGATCCTCGGCCTGAAGGGTCTGGGAGGCTTCCAGTTCCTCCTGGATGCCCGCCATGACCAGGCCGTGGCCCGGCTCCGCGAGCGCAAGGGGCGCGAGGCCAAACCCCTGGCCGTGATGGTCCCGGATCTCGAGTGGGCGAAGCGGGTCTGCCAGGTCGGGCCGGTGGAGGAGGCGCTGCTGACCTCGCAGGCCGCTCCGATCCTCCTTCTGCCGCGCCGGGATCCGTTCCTCATCTCCGACCTGGTCGCCCCCGGAACCCCCCGGCTGGGGATCATGTTGCCCTCCACGCCGCTGCACGATCTGCTCCTGAAGGACCTGGGCTTTCCCTTGGTGGCGACCAGCGGCAACGTCTCCGAAGAACCCCTCTGCACCGAGGAGGGGGAGGCCTTGTTGCGGCTGGGAGACATCGCCGACCTCTTCCTGGTCCACGACCGGCCGATCGCCCGACCGGTGGACGACTCGGTGGCCCAGGTGGTGCTGGGGGAGCTGCAGATCCTGCGGAGGGCCCGGGGCTATGCCCCGCTGCCCCTTCCCTTGCCCGAGTGGGTGGGCACACCTGAGCCGATCCTGGGGATGGGCGGGCACCTGAAGAGCGCCCTGGCCCTGATCGTCGGTCGGGAGGTGGTGCTCTCCCAGCACCTGGGGGATCTCCACACCCTGGCCTCCCGTCGCAACTTCCAGGAGACCCTGCGCAACCTCTCGGCCCTTTTCGGCTTCGAGCCTTCCCGGGTGGCCTGCGACCTGCATCCGGATTATGCCTCCAGCGTTCAAGCCCGAGATCTGGGGTTGCCCGTCCTCGGGATCCAGCACCACGAGGCCCATGTCTATGCCGGGATTCTGGATGGGGGGGTGGAGCCTCCGCTGCTGGCCGTCTCCTGGGACGGGACCGGGTTCGGTCCCGACGGGACGGTCTGGGGGGGCGAGTTCTTCGTGGTGGGGGGCGGGCCATGCCGTCGGGTGGCCCGCCTGCGCCCCTTCCGGCTTCCCGGGGGGGAGGCCGCCGTGCGCGAGCCGCGCCGGGCCGCCTTGGGGCTCCTGCATGCCTTGGAGCCCGATCTCTCGACCTGGGAGCGCCTTCCTCCGCTTCAGGCCTTCCCGACCGCCGAGCTGCGGGTCCTTCAGGGAATGCTGGACCGTGGAGTGCAGAGCCCCTGGACCTCCAGCGCCGGTCGGCTCTTCGATGCCGTCTCGGCTCTGCTGGGCCTTTGCCAGTTCAACGGCTACGAGGGGCAGGGGGCGGTCCTGCTCGAAGCCTGCCTGGACGGGGAGGTGCCGATCGGCCGGCCAGTCTCCCTGGAGGAGGGCCCTGGAGGCCTCCTGGAGGTGGACTGGGCCCCCGCGCTCCATGAGGTCCTGGACGGAATCCAGGCCGCCCAGGCTCCGGGGCGGGTCTCGGCTGGTTTTCACCAGGCCCTGGCCGGGGCGATCCTGGCGGTGGCCGAGCGCGTCGGCCTGGAGCGGGTCCTGCTGACGGGGGGCTGCTTCCAGAACCAGGCCCTGACCGGGCTCTCGGTGAACCTGCTCCGTCAGGCGGGATTCCAGCCTTCCTGGCACCGGAGCATTCCGCCCAACGACGGAGGGCTGGCAGCCGGTCAGGTCCTGGCGGCCGCTTGTCGCGGCCAGGTCGGGGAACGCGAGGGATCCTGAGGAGGGTTGAAGATGTGTCTTGCCGTGCCGGGGCTCTTGTTGGAGGCTCGAGGAGAGGGCCTGGAGCGCACGGGCCGCGTGCGTTTCGGAGGGGTGATCCGCGAGGTCAGCCTGGCCTGCCTGCCTGAGGCCCGGGTGGAGGATTACGTGCTGGTCCACGCCGGCATGGCCATCTCGCGCCTGGACGCCGAGGAGGCCGGACAGGTCTTCCGCTACCTCGAGGAGCTCGGCGTGGCCGACTCGCAGGTCCAGACCTGCGAACCCGCTCCGGAGGGGGCAGCGTGAAGTACCTCGACGAGTATCGCGACCCCGAGGTGGCCCGGCGCTACGTCGAGGCCATCCGCAGGGCCGTGACTCGACCCTGGACCTTGATGGAGGTCTGTGGGGGGCAGACCCACGCGATTGTCCGCCATGGTCTGGATCGCCTGTTGCCCCAGGAGGTGACGTTGCTGCACGGCCCCGGATGCCCGGTCTGCGTGACCCCCATCGGGCAGATCGACCAGGCCGTGTACCTGGCGGGACTCCCCGAGGTGATCCTTTGCTCTTTCGGGGACATGCTCCGGGTCCCGGGTTCCGGAACGGATCTGCTTGGAGCCCGGGCGGCCGGGGGGGATGTCCGGGTCGTCTACTCCCCGTTGGATGCCCTGACCCTGGCCCGCGCCCATCCCGAGCGGCAGGTCGTCTTCTTCGCCGTGGGCTTCGAGACCACGGCGCCGGCCAACGCCCTGGCGGTGGCCCTGGCCCGTCGCCAGGGTGTGAAGAACTTCTCGTTGCTGGTCTCGCATGTGCTGGTGCCTCCGGCCCTCGAGGCCCTGCTCTCCTCTCCCCGGAACCGGGTCCAGGGCTTCCTGGCGGCGGGGCATGTCTGCACGATCATGGGATATCGCGAGTACCAGCCTCTCGCCTGCCGCTATCGGGTCCCCATCGTGGTGACGGGCTTCGAGCCCCTGGATCTCCTGCAGGGCATCCTGATGTGCCTGCATCAGTTGGAAGAGGGGCGCTTCGAGGTCGAGAATCAGTATTCGCGCTCGGTCTCGGCGGCGGGAAACCTCCAGGCCCGCGAGCTTCTCGAGGAGATCTTCGAGGTGGTGCCTCGACGCTGGCGAGGCCTGGGAGAGATCCCCGGCAGCGGCCTGGGCCTGCGGGCAGGTTGGCGCGACTTCGATGCCCGGCACCGCTTCGGCCTGGTCGAGAGCGTCGGGGAGGAACCCGGCGAGTGCCGGGCCGGGGAGGTGCTCTCGGGAGTTCTTCGGCCGCCGGATTGTCCGGCCTTCGGGACCCGTTGCACCCCCGAGAGCCCCCTGGGGGCCCCCATGGTCAGCGGCGAGGGGGCCTGCGCCGCCTACCATCGCTATCGTCGCCTGGAGGAGGCCACTTGAACCCCGACTTCTCGTTGAACTGCCCGCTTCCCGTGGAGGGAGACCTGGTGCGGCTGGCCCACGGCGGAGGGGGGCGCGCGATGCAGGGCCTGCTGGAGAGGACCTTCTTCCCGGCCTTCGGGGGGCCGCCCCCGGGGTTGCGTCACGACGCCTCGGTGCTGGAGCTTGGCGGGGCCCGCCTGGCCTTCACGACCGACTCCTACGTGGTGCGGCCCTACTTCTTCCCCGGGGGGGATATCGGAAGCCTGGCCGTGCACGGCACGGTCAACGACCTGGCCATGGCGGGAGCCCGCCCTCTCTACCTGAGCTGCGGCTTCATCCTCGAGGAGGGCCTGCCCCTGGAGGATCTCCGGCGGATCGTCGCCTCCATGGCCGCCGCTGCCGCGCAGGCGGGCGTCGAGGTGGTCACGGGCGACACCAAGGTGGTGGATCGGGGAAAGGGGGACGGGATCTATCTCAACACCGCCGGAGTCGGGCTGGTGGAACCGGGAATCCGCTGGCACCCCGGCCGGGTCCAACCCGGTGACGCCGTCCTGGTCAGCGGCGATCTGGGCCGTCACGGGATGGCCATCATGGCCTGCCGGGAAGGCCTGGAATTCGAGACCCGGCTGGAGAGCGATTCGGCGCCCCTGTGGGGGCTGGTCGAGGCCCTGATCCGCGCTGGCGTCGAGATCCGCTGCCTGCGTGACCTGACGCGGGGAGGCCTGACCTCGGCCCTGGTGGAGATCGCCGAGGCAGCCGGGGTCCGGATCACCCTGGAGGAGGGCGCCATCCCCGTCCTGGAGGAGGTGCGCGGGGCCTGCGAGCTGCTGGGACTGGACCCCATGGCGGTGGCCAACGAGGGAAGGCTGGTGGCCTTCGTGGCTCCTGGGGACGCCACCCGGGCCCTGGAGATCATGCTCGGGGATCCCCTGGGGCAGGGAGCCGCCCGGATCGGGCAGGTCCAGGCGGGGCCGGCCGCCGGGGTGGCGATCCGGACCCGCCTGGGGACCCTGCGCCCGGTGGACATGCTCAACGGCGAGCAGTTGCCCAGAATCTGCTGATCGGCCGGCTTCCCCTCCCGCGGAGTCCTGTCGGAGGGGTTCTCAGCGTTCAGGAGGGCCCAGGATCGCATCCAGGGCCTCCTTCAGGTCGCGGATCAGGTCCTCGCCCTTTTCCAGCCCCAAGGAGAGCCGGATGCCTCCGGGCTCGACCAGGTGGGCGGAGTCCCCGGTGCAGGTCAGGGCCGAGTGGGTCATCGAGTAGGGGTGCTCGATCAGGGTCTTCACCTGACCCAGGCTGACGGCCAGGGTCATGGTATAGGAGTTCTCGGCGATGAAGTCGATCAGGCGCTGGCCGGCATGGGGGTCGCCGGGCAGGTCCTTCAGGCAGAAATAGAGCAGGGTCCCCGGGGCGAATCTTCCCTCGTAGTCGACCATCTGCCTCCGGGCCAGCTCCTTCTGGGGGAAGGACTCCAGCCCCGGGTAGCGGACCTTGTCGATCCGGGGATCGGCCTCCAGGAAGCGCGCCACCTTCATGGCGGTCTCCTGCTGTTGGCGGTAGCGCACCGGGAGGGTGGGAAGCCCGTAGACCAGGAAGGCCCAGGCGCTCTTGGTGGAGAGCACGCCGCCGAAGTCCTTGCGGAATCCCAGAAGCGCGCTCTCGATCTCGGCCGGGCCGACCACCACGCCGCCCAACTCGGTTCCAAAACCCCCGATATTCTTGGTCAGGCTCTCCACCACCACGTGGGCGCCCAGGGAAAGGGGGCGCTGGCCGTAGGGGGTGGCGAAGGTGTTGTCCACGAGGATGCGGATCCGGTCCTGTGGCGGGCGCCCGGCGTTGGCCCGGTCCACCACCCGGCGGACCAGGCCGATGTCGATCAGGCTCAGGTCGGGGTTGATCGGGGTCTCGAAGTAGACGATTCGGACCTGGGGGGTCAGCTTGCGGCTCAGGGTCTCTTCGTCATTGAGGTCGAGGGCCTCGCACTCGATCCCGAAGCGGGGAAGCCAGTTGTGGAACAGGCTGTAGGTGCATCCGTACAGGACCGGGCAGGTCAGGACCCGGTCTCCCGCCCGGGCCCAGCTCAGGATCGCCGCGGTGATGGCCGCCATTCCCGAGGCGAAGGCCACGCCGATTTCCCCCTCCTCGGCATAGGCCAGGTTCTCCTCGAGCATGCCCCGGGTGGGCTCATCCAGGCGATCGTAGATGTAGATCGGGGGCTTGCCCTCCACGTGGCCCTTGCCGAACTCGACGAAGGCCCGGGCCGCCCGGTCGGTGGAGTCCAGGCGGAAGGTGACCGAACTGGACAAGGGGGGAACCACGTGGTGCTTGTAGTCCCAGCGGTCGCTCTGGTTCCGGCCGTGGATCAGGTGGGTCTTCTCGGAGTAGGCGGGCTCCTGCCCCTTCCCCCGGTGGGCTTTGCGGCGCCTTGGGGGAGTGGATTCGGGTGGGCCTGGGTGGCTGCCTTCGGTCGACAAGAGGGCAGGCTCCTTTCGAGGTCCTCGGCTTGTTCCGGATCGTCGGACAGGCTGAAGCTTCTCCCGAGTCCGCGCGGGTCCCTGTCGGGGGCGGAGGAATCGGGGGGCGGCGAGTCCGGCTCCCGGGCCGGGGTTGCCAGGGAAACCTTCAGGACTTGTGGAGGGCCGGGTCGTGGCGATCCAGGTACTTCCTGCGCAGGGCCTCTTCGAGGTCGACTCCGTGCATGTTGGCCAGGGTGGCCAGCCAGCCCAGGACGTCGGCGAACTCGTCGCCCAGGGGCTGAGGGTCCTCCTGGTCATGGGGCCGCTGGAGGGCGCTGGCCAGTTCGCCCACCTCCTCGATCAGCCACATGAAGGTGGCCGGGGTGCCGCGGGCCGAGTCGCGCTGGTGGTAGTGGCGGCGGATGAAGTCCTGGAATTCGGCGAAGGAGAGGGGGGCGGGCATGGCGGGCCCGTTCTCCTTGAAGAGGAGAGGCTCCTTCGTGGTGGCCCGGCGGGGCGAAGGGCTCGGCGGGTTCCGCTTCGAAGTCCCTGGAGTTCAAAGACCCGGATTGGAGGGTTCGATGGCTCTGGATCTGTACGCAGGCACCCTGACCCGATATTATAGCGGAGACTGGGAGCCGGCCCTCCTGAGCGGAGGGAAGCCCGGCGAGTTGCGCCGGGTCCGGGTGGGCGAGAACGGCGCCGCAGGAGAGGACCCTGAGGAGGTCCGCCAGGCCGTTCTGGGCTGGATGCAGTGGGTCAACGAGGAGGTCGACCTGCTGGAGGAGCCCCTGGACTGGTCCGAGGCGCCCGGCCTGCCCTACGCCACCGCCCGCCTCTCGCCCGAGGCCCTTGGGGCCTTGCAGCTCTGGGCGGCCTATGCCGAAAATCCGGGAATTCCCCGTCCTGAGGCGATGCCAGCGGACTGGATGGAGGACCCCGTCCTGGCCCGGAGCCTGGACAACGACTTCCCCAGCCGCTTTCCGCAGCTCCTCTTCGCCGTGGATCTGTGGTTGCCGACCCGGATCGCCGAGGTCTTCGACGCCCCCTCACCCCTGGACCCGGAGAACTCCGAGGAGGAAGAGGAGGACGAAGAGGAACAGTGCCGCTTCGGGTCGATTCCCGCCCTCCTGAAGGAACTTCAGGTCCTCGACGAGTTGACCTGGAAGGTCGGGAAAGAGGCCCTGGAGAGCTGGAAGGAGGAGCCCGCCCCGCGGGAGGGCCTGGAATCCCTGGCCCGAGAAGCCTTCATCACCTTCCTGGATCTGGCCGGCCGGGCCCGGGACCTGGGGATGCCGATGGTGCTTCACTGGACCTGAGCTCGAACCGGGTCGAAGCGGCCCGAAGGAATTCGAGTCTTGAAGGGCCGGGTTCGAGAGGCCCTTCCGGCAACGAGGAGGTGTGGGTGCATGAGGCGCGCATCCGCCTGGATCCCCCTGCTGGTCTTCCTGCTGTTGGGGGCAGCCCTGGCCTCTCCACCCCCCCCGACCCCGTTGCCGATCGGCTCGCCCGGCCCGGCGGGACCCTCCGGGCCGGCTGCCCTGCATCCCGCCCCCTCGCCCTCGCCGCTGGCCTTCGACCTGCCTCCCCTGGTGGTTCCCCGTTGGGGGACCAACTGGTGGGAGGAGCCCTTCCTCTTCGAGATGGCCGACGGAGGCAAGCTGACCGGTCCCCAGCGGGCCGGGCGCGTCCTGGACCGGGTCCACGAGGTGGTCGACCGGGTGGTGGAGGCCGGCGGATACCCCTTGCCGGAGGTCGTGGTGGACCAGGACCACGGGGTGACCGTGGTGCGGACCGGGGCCGAGGTGCTGGTGACCGTCCTCCCCGAAGACCTGCCCGAGTACGCCCAGCAACTGGCTCCAGACAAGCGCCGCCTCGTCGAGAATCAGGTGGCGGCGCGCTGGGCCGAACTGCTGGAGCGCGAGATCCAGGGCCAGGTGACGGTTCGGACCCCCCAGTTCCGCTGGTTGGGCCTGGCGGTGGCGGCCGGCCTGCTGGTGGGGGTGATCCTGCTCAACGCCGGGCTGGACTGGTTTGCGCGCCGCTACATGGGGACTCCCCTGTGGTCCTTGCGTGCCCTGGTCTGGGTGGCCTGGTTGACCTTCATGCTGGACGTGGTCCCCGAGTTGGACTCCTTGCAGAGACTGGTCCAGGGAGGCCTGTTGGAGCCTCTCTGGCTGGTCCTGACCGCGGCCCTGGGCTCGGCCCTGCTCTTCCAGATCCTGCGGGCGGCCACGCGACGTTATGTCCAGAGCCTCTCGCGGCATCGCCCTTCCACCCCCCGACAGGTGCAGCGGGTGGCCTCGTTGGAGGGCGCCACCTTCTTCGCCTTGCGGCTGGCCGTTTTCCTCGGGGCGACCTTCTACGTCATCACGGGCCTGGGGATCGAGCCGACGCATCTGCTGGCCGGGGCCGGGCTCTTCGGGGCCGCCCTGACCCTGGTGGCCCAGGACCTGATCCGGGACCTGATCGCAGGGATCAGCATCCTGCTGGAGGATCAGTTCGTGGTGGGGGACTGGATCGAGGCCGGGGCGGTCTCGGGGACCGTCGAGGCCTTCCACCTGCGGGGGACCCGGGTTCGAGGGACCGACGGCACCGCGTGCGTGGTGCCCAACTCCGAGCTGCGAACCGTGCGGAACCACTCGCTGGAGTGGTCGGCGGTGGATTTCCAGGTCACCGTCGCGATGGATTCCGACGCCGAGAAGGCGCTTCGGCTCCTGGGTGAGGAGGCCGACCGGCTGGCCTCCGAGCGCCCCGACCAGGTCCTGGACCCCCCTCAGGTCCTGGGATTGGAGGGTCTGGGGCCCGACGGATTCGTCCTGAGGGTGGTGGTCCGGACCCATCCTCTGCAGCAGTGGGCCTTCAGGCGCGAGCTCAATCGCCGGGTCCTGGACCGCTTCCAGGCGGAGGGGATCGACCTGGCCGGCCGGAGGAAGCGCCTCCTCCTGGAGCAGGATCCGGGCCAGCAGGAGACGCGGTGAGCCGCCTCCAGCAGGGTCTGCTGCGCCTGCTGGGAATCCTCTTCCTGACAGCGCTCTGCGCGTGTTCGGCGGGGCCTTCGGATTCCGGGGGGCGGACCTCCGAGCCGCTCGCTTCTTCGATGCCCATCCCCGAGAAGGAGGCCAGGCCCTTGAAACGGGACCCCGAGACCCGGATCGCCACCCTGGGAGGAGGCTGCTTCTGGTGCACCGAGGCGATCTTCCGCGAATTGCGCGGGGTCGTCTCGGTCGAGCCGGGCTACTCAGGGGGCGAGCTTGAGAATCCCACCTATGAAGAGGTCTGCCGAGGAGACACCGGCCACGTCGAGGTGATCCAGGTCCGCTTCGACCCGGCGGTCCTGGCCTACGAGCGCCTCCTGGAGGTCTTCTTCCAGGTCCACGATCCCACCACCCTGGACCGTCAGGGGGCGGACGTGGGACCCCAGTACCGCTCGGTCATCTTCTTCCACGATTCGGCCCAGGAGGCCCAGGCCGAAGAGGTCCGCGCCCGGGCCCAGGCCTGGTGGGATGCCCCCGTGGTGACCCGCATCGAGCCCTTCACGGCCTTCTACCCGGCCGAGGCCGAGCATCGCGCCTATTATCAGAGGAATTCCTCCCAGCCCTACTGTGCGTTCGTCATCGCTCCCAAGCTGAGGAAGTTCCGCCAGGGCTTCGCCTCCGAACTCCAGCCCGGAGCCTCGGGGCCCTAGGACTTGAAGCCCCGACTGGCCTTCTATGCCTGCGGGGGAGGCTACGGTCACGGCGTGCGCGCCCTGGGCCTGGCCCGGGTGTGTCGGGACCTGGGCGCCTCGGTGCTGCTGCTGGCGCCCGCTCGTCTGGAGCCCTTCGCCCGCTGGGCCGGGATTCCCCATCAAGCCCCCCCCCTCGAACCACCTGCTCGTCCGGACCTGCGCGAATGGGTCCTGGGTCGCCTCCGCGCGTTCCGCCCCGACGTTCTGGTTCTCGACGTCTTTCCCCGCGGGGTCCTGGGCGAACTGGCGGATCGGCTGGAGGGGCTGGCCCCCCGGCGGGTCCTGGTCACTCGCCACGTCCACCCCCGATTCTACGAGGCCGATGGGATGGACCGGGCGCTGGGAGCCTTGGATCTGGTGCTGGCCACCGAACCGGAGGCTCCCGCCCTGCGAGGCCACCCCGGGCTGCGGAGGATTCCCCCGATCACCCTGGTCCAGGCGTGGGAACTCTCGAGCCCGAGGGTTGGCTTCTCGGGGGGGATCCTGGATCTGACCGGCCCGCCGCGGATCCTGCCCGCGGCCTTGGCCATGCCCGGAGCCCGCGCCGTGGTGGCGCATGGAGGCTATGCCTCCTACTACGAGATCCTGCAGGCCGGGGTCCCGGCCGTGCTCTGCCCCCGGGCGCGATCCCTGGACGACCAGTTTCGGAGGGCCCGAGGCCAGTTCGGCTTGCCTCTGAGGGCTCGCCACGAGATCGTCTCTTCCCTTGCGGAGGTGGAAGGGGCCTTGCGGCGCCTGGAGGGGGCTGCCGCGGTCGCTCCCGCGGAACTGGGAGGAGCCCGGGAGGGGGGGCGGAGCCTCCTCCACCTCGTCGAGCGGGGCGAGATTCCGCCTGCGGGCTCTCTCCCGGGAACTCCCTGGTGACCGGCTGGCTCCCGAGGAGATCGCCGCCCTTCCTCGAACAAGACGGCGTGAGTCGAGTCCTGACGCTTCGTCCCCCCGCCAGCTCCGACCCCCTGCGCCTGCAGAGCCTTCTGGCCGAGACCCGCGGGCGGCTGCGCTCGAGCCTTCCCGCTTCGGTGGCCGTGCAGACCCGGATCGAACCCGGCGTGGGCCCTGTCCGGGTGGATCCCGAGGCCCTGTCCGGGGTGCTGGTGGCTCTGTTTCGCGGGGCCGAGCGCGAGGGGGGCGTCCTGACCCTGGCGCTGGATCAGGTGCCCCTTTGGGCTCCGGAGGCCTCGGCCCTGGGCCTGGTCTCCGGGACCTACGTGCGCCTGGAACTCAGCGATACCGGCTTCGGGGTGGACGAGGCCGATCTGCCCCGCCTTCTGGAACCGTTGCTGGCGAGCCCGGCTTCAGGCCCGTCGGGGGAGTCCCAGAGCGTCGTGCAGGTCGAGAGCCGGCCGGGTCAGGGGATCCGCCTGAGCTTCTTCTGGCCCCTCTGCCTGGAACCCTCGCCCCGGGCGCCGGCGGGAGCGGACCCGGTCCCGTCGGCTCAGCCGGCCTCGGGAAGGGGCGAGAGGATCCTCTTCGTCGATGACGAGAGCGCCCTGGCCCGCATGGGCACCCGGATCCTGGGGCGCCTGGGCTATCGGGTGGTGGACTCCGTCGACCCTGAGGCAGCCTTGGCCCTTTTCCGTCAGGATCCGGAGGATTGGGCCCTGGTCATCACCGACCAGAGCATGCCCGGGATGACCGGCGCCCGCCTGGTCTCCGAGATCCATCGGCTTCGTCCGGACCTTCCGGCCGTGCTCTGCGCCGGCTCCTCGCGGGGGCTGGACCATGGGGATCCCGAGCTCCAAGGCTTTGACGAGTTCCTTTTCAAGCCCGTCTCAGCCCAGATCCTCGGCGAGGTGGTCGCCCGGATCCTGGAACGGCGCCGGCAGGGCCCGGAGGCCTCGGGCAACCCGGCGCCGCAGCCTCGGGCTTCCGAGGTCGTCGGACCAGGGGAGGCCCTCAGGGAATTGGACGTGGCCGAGGGGCTCTCCAGGGTCATGGGCGACGAAGAGCTCTATGCGGATCTCCTGGCGCGTTTCGTGACTTCGCACGGGGAAGCCGGCCGGAGGATCCGCGCCGCTTGGCAGGCGGGAGACCTCACCGCGGCCGCCGATCTCTCCCACGGCCTGAAAGGGGTCTCCAGCACCCTGGGGGCGGCCGAGGTCTCGTCACGCGCGGCCCGACTCGAAGAATTCTTCTGGGCCGGCGGAGAACCGGCAGACGTCGAGCCCGAGCTGCAGGGCCTCCACGAGGCTCTGGTCCGGGTCCTGCAGGCCATCAGGGGGCATCTTCCGGAGAGCCCGAGGCCGACAGGCCAGGTGGACCGGACGCGCTTCGACGCCGTCTGCCGCGAGCTCAGGCGCCTCCTGGCCGAGAGCGATCCCGAGGCCAACAGCCTCTTCAGCCGCGAGTCCCTCCTGCTTGAAGCCGTGCTGGCCGAGAGTTTCGTGCCCCTGCGCCGCTCCATCCGCAACTATGACTATGACGAGGCCCTGGCCCTCCTTCCCCAGTCTGGGCGCCCGGCCGGAATCCTTGTCTCGGAGGAGGCAGACCCGTGAGCTTGCCGGATCCAGGAAACGGCACCCGGGCGGGTGGCTCCCGACCGCTGATCCTGGTGGTCGACGACACCCCGGATAACCTGGCCTTCCTGAGCGGCCTCCTGAGAAGGGATTATCGGGTCCGGGTGGCCAACAGCGGCCAGAAGGCCCTGAGCCTGGCCCGCTCCAGTCCTCTCCCGGATCTCATCCTGCTGGACATCGTGATGGTCGGGATGGATGGTTATGATGTGTGCCGGCGCCTGAAGGTGGATCCCGCCACCCGCCACATCCCGATCATCTTCCTGACGGCCCGGGGCACCATGGAGGACGAGAGGTTCGGCCTGGAACTGGGAGCGGCCGACTACATCGCCAAGCCGATCAGCCCGCCCATCCTCATGGCCCGGGTCCGCGCCCAGCTCAGCCTGAAGCTGGCGGCGGACTTCCTGCGGGACAAGAACGAGTTCCTCGAAGCCGAGGTCAACCGCCGCACGCGCGAGGTGCTGACCATCCAGGAGGTGACGATCCTGGCCCTGGCCGGCCTGGCCGAGACCCGCGATACCGACACCGGCAACCATCTGCGCCGGACCCAGCGCTTCGTAGCGGCCCTGGCCCGCAAGATGAAGGACCATCCCCGCTTCCGGGACTATCTCAACCCCCAGAACATCGAACTGCTCTACAAGACCGCCCCCCTGCACGATATCGGCAAGGTGGGGGTCCCCGACCGGATCCTCCTCAAGCCTGGAACCCTGACCCCGGAAGAATTCGAGATCATGAAGCAGCACACGGTGCTGGGCTGGGACGCCCTGGAGAAGGCCGAGCGCTCCGTGGGGGCCGATGTCGCCTTCCTCAAGACGGCCAAGGAGATCGCCTTGTGCCACCAGGAGAAGTGGGATGGGACGGGTTATCCCCAGGGCCTGGCCGGAGACGCCATCCCCATCTCGGCACGCCTGATGGCGGTGGCGGACGTCTACGATGCCCTGACCAGCCGTCGGGTCTACAAGGACGCCTATGCCCACGAGATCGCCGTGCAGATCCTCGAGGAGGGTCGGGGTCGGCACTTCGACCCCGATCTGGTGGACGGGTTCCTGGAGATCCAGGACGAGTTTCGCGAGATCGCCGTGTGCTATCCCGACACGGCAGGGGATCTGGCCCGCAAGGCCGACTATCGGGCCCAGGCCGTGGAGGGCTGAACTCCCGGTTCCTCTCAGGAGCCGTCGAGGACTTCGCGGACCTTGCGGATCAGGTCCTCGGCCGCAAAGGGCTTGCTGATGAAGCGGGCCCCCCATTCCGGCTGATCCGCCTGTAGAGCCGAGGGCTCCGAGTATCCCGACATGAACAGGATCCTCAGTCCCGGGTTGGAGCTGAGCAGGCTTCGGGCAAACTCGGTCCCCTTCATCCCGGGCATGACCACGTCGGTCAGCACCAGATCCGGCTCGGCGGGGCTCTCTTGCAGGAGGGTCAGGGCCTCCTGGGCGCTCTCGGCCACCAGGACGCTGTAGCCCGCGGCCATGAGGACCCGCCGGGCCAGGTTCCGGACGGCGCGCTCGTCCTCCACCACCAGGATGGTCTCGGCTCCCTTGGGGGTCGGCCCGGCTCCCTCGGGGGGGGATTCGCCCAGGACCGCCGAGACCAGCCGAGGCAACCAGATCCGGAAGGTGGCTCCCTGACCGAGCCGGCTCTCGACCTCTACGGCTCCGCCGCTCTGCCGGACGATGCCGTACACGGTGGGCAGGCCCAGGCCCGTCCCCTTCTGCTTGGTGGTGAAGAAGGGCTCGAAGAGCCGTGCCCGCGTCTCTTCGGTCATGCCCGTGCCGGTGTCCTGGATGCTCAGGGTCACGTAGGGGCCCGGCCGCACCTCGAGTCGGGCCGAGCCCTCCTCGTCCAGGGTGGCGTTCGCCGTCCTCATGGTCAGCCTCCCGCCTTCCGGCATGGCGTCCCGGGCATTGACCACCAGGTTCATGATCACCTGCTCGATCTGGCTGGGATCGGCCAGCGTCAACCCCAGGTCCGGCGCGAGTTCGTCGACGAACTCGATATCCTCGCCCATGATCCGCAGCAGCATCTTGTGGAACTCGGCCAGGACCTGGTTGAGCGACAGAACCTTGGGCTGGAGCATCTGTTTGCGGCTGAAGGCCAGCAACTGGCGCACCAGGGCCGCCGCCCGCTCGCCGGCCTTGCGGACCTCACAGAGGTCTTCGTGCAGGGGGGTGCCTTCCGGGGCTGACTCCAGGGCGAAGCTGGTGTAGCTGAGGATCACCGAGAGCAGGTTGTTGAAGTCGTGGGCGATGCCTCCGGCCAGGCCGCCGATGGCCTCCATCCGCTGGGAGGCCCGGAGCTGCTCCTCCAGCCGGGTCCTCTCCTCGTCGGCACGCTTGCGTTCGGTGACATCCCGCACCAGGCCCGAGTAGACCCGGGGACCTCCCGGAACCTGCCTGGGGCTGGACAGGCCTCTCAGCCAGCGGATCTCGCCGTCGGGGCGCCGGATTCGGCACCAGAAGCTCCAACGGGCTCCCGTCGCCACGGCGGTCTCGAAGCCGCGGACCATCTCCAGGCGGTCTTCGGGCAGGACCTGCTCCAGGAAGAGCGGGAAGGTCCAGCGGGGCAGGGGCGCCTGGTGGCCCAGGATGCGGTCGAACTCCTGGGTCTGCTGGAAGGTGAGGTCGGCCGGGTTCAGGGTCCAGGCTCCGGTGTGGGTCGCCTCCAGGGCCAGTTGCAGGTTCGCCTCGCTCTCGATCCGGGCCGCCTCGGCGTGCTTGTGCGCGGTGATGTCGTGCCCGTAGAGGTTGGCACGCCCCTCCGAGGCCAGCGGGCACACGGTCAGCTCATAGATCCGATCCGGGAGGGCCAGCTCGAACTGCAGGATCTGGTCGCGCTCGATGGCCCCCGCCACCAGGAGGGCCTGGTCCTCCGGAAGCCTCTCGCCGGGCTGGCATGCCCAGTGTCTCAGCAGGGGGGCCGAGCTGGAGTTGGCATAGAGCAGCGTGCCGTCGACCGAGGCCCGCAGGACCGGGGAGGGATTCTCCTCGGGGAAGCGCGAGAGGCTCTCGAGCTCTTCCTGGGCCCGGCGCAGCCCCGAGAGGTCCCGGAAGACCCTCTGGATGACCTTCCGGCCCTCGATCGTGAAGGTGCTGGCGCTGACCATGGCCGGGATCTGGCGTCCGTCGCGGTGCAGCAGGACGGTCTCGGCCTCGCGGACCCGGTCCATCTGGACGTGGCGGGAGAACTCGCTGGTGTGGACGCCTTGAGGGGGGTGCAGGGCGGCCCGGTCGATGCCGATCAGTTCCTGGCGGGATCGACCCAGCAGGCGCTCGGCGGCCTTGTTGGCCTCCAGGATGGTCCCGGTCTCGGCGTCGGCGATCAGGATCGCGTCGCTGGCATCCTCGAAGAGCACGCGATAGCGCATCTCGCTCTGGGCCAGGGCGCGCGCGCCGTGCGCGCGCTCCGCGGCGTTGCGGATGGCGCGGCGCAGCCTCCGGGCGCTGAGCTGGCTCTTGATCAGGTAGTCCTGGGCCCCGGCCCGGACCCACTCCAGGGCGGTGCGCTCGTCGCCGGGATCCGCCAGGACCAGGGCCTGCAGGCTCCGGACCGAGGCCTGGAGCATCGAGATGGCCTGCGGGCCCGGGGCGTCGGGAATCCTCGGATTCAGCAGGACCACGTCGACCGGGTTCGACTCCAGGCAGGCCAGGGCCTCGGCGAGGGTCCGGACGTGCAGCAGTTCGGTCCCCGGGACGCGGCGCAGCAGATCATGGACCAGTCGGGCGTCCTCGGGATCTCCCTCGGCCAGCAGGACCTGGATCGTCTTGATGCTCATGGAACCCAGCGGCCTCCATCCCTCAGCGCCCACCGGGAGGCCGTCCCGAGCCCTCCCGGCCAGCCCGGGGCGATCCTTCCCGGGCGGGTCTTCCCGGTCCCCCGGGGCAGAATCCTTCTGCCCCGGGCATCCGGAGGAGGACCGGTCTCAGGCCCCAGGCCCCTGGCTCTCGGCCCGGGCGAGGTTCTGGTCCAGGGCCTGCAGGGCCCGGAGGGCTCCGGGCGGCGTGGTGCGGGCGGCCTGCCAGTCGGCCCGGGTGTGGGCCTTCATCAGCGGGGGCATCAACTGGGTGAACTGGCCGGTGTGCTTGACGCGTCCCGAGACGTTCAGGGCGCTGGCCAGCCACATCAGCCCGGTCACCACGGCTTCGCTGCCCTGCGCGCGCATCCAGCGGAGCAGATGGTGGCGTTGGCGCGAGCGGATCTCGGCGGTGATTTCGGCCTTCAGTTCCCGGTTCCGGGCCACCACGGCGGAGAGTTCCTCGGTCGACATCCCTGGAGCCGGGCGCAGTCCGGGGGCGGAGGCCCTCTTCTCGAAGGGAGTCTGGCCCGTGTCGTCGCGCCGGAAGGTGATCGCGATCCTGGGATTCTCCTCCCAGTCGAAGCGGTGATCGCTGTTGCGATAGTACCAGTCCGTGAAGACCTCGACCCGGTCGGACTCGGCCAGGAGCATGAACTGGTTCTCCTTGTGGTGCATCCTTTCCAGGTAGCCTTCCACGAAGGATCTCACCTCGGGGTCCCGGCTGGTCCGGACCTCTTCGGGCAGTTCCAGGGTCCCGATCAGGACCTTGGGCAGCCCCGCCCCTTCGCCTGGCAACTCGTTGTCCTGGGGGCGCACCGCGAAGGGGGTGTAGCCATCTCCCGTCCGCAGGAGCACCTCGAGGGTCTGGCCGGATTCCAGGGTGAAGCGGACCCGGCTGGCCTGGTCCTGGGTCTGGAAGGGGTGGAAGTCCAGAAGTTCGACCTGGCGCAGGGGGGCACCTTGCAGATCGCCCCCCCAGGTTGCCCCAGGGTAGTCCCGGGTGACGGGCCCGGGGGTGGCCCGGGCGGGATCCGGCCGGCCGACCGGGATCGGCTCGCCTTGGAGGGGTCCCGGGACCTTCCTGAAGCTCCACTCCGACTCGGTGATCCCCTTGTGGTAGTAGCCGGGGTTCCCCTCTGCGTCGCGCCCGGCAATCCGCACTTCCCGGGCGGCGTTCCCCTGGCCGGTGAGCCGGATGTCGATGTGATCCGTCAGCATGGCCTTCCCCGTGAGGCTGGGGAAGGGGATCCGGGCCCAGCCCGGGGTCGGCAGCATCTGGATCTGGTCGGCCAGGGAGTAGACCTTGTCGTTGTCCAGGACCGAGACCTCGGCCGGGTCATAGCTGTAGTGCCGGCCTGGGCAGTCTCCGTTGATCTCGTAGTCGTACATCCGGGCGTACAGGCCCGGCCTGCCGTCGGGCTCGCGCCCGTACAGAAGCCAGGTGGCCCCGGCGGCTGCGAGCTTTTCGCCGGTGAACCGGCCGTGATGCGGCGTCAGGAAACCCCGGGCGAAGTCGGCGGGAAGACCCGTGTCGCGATAGCGGATCTCGCGGCCGTTGCCTGTCAGGATCCCGGTGGTGGCCGTGAAGCCGAAGTCGCCCTTGTTGCCCTGGGAGTCTTCGAAATAGCCGACGATGTCCGTGAAGGGGTTCATGGACTTCAGGCAGTTGCGCATCGGCTTGACCGCCACCGCCTCTCCGAAGGTCCAGTCGCGGATCCCTTCGGGCAGGTGGACGTCGCCCCCGAAGGGACAGCCCTCCTCGGCCTTCCACACCACGGGAGCGGGCTTGGTCGGGTCATAGGAATACATCTTGCCGGTGTTGGTGCAGATCTCGATGAAGTCGCCCGCCACCTGGATCTCGACGGCATGCTCGCCAGGGGGCAGCACGGGGCCTCCCAGGCCGTCGTGCAGGTGCCACTCCCGGGCCTCCTGGATTTCGGCTGGAACCAGGCGGCCCTCGACCATCTTGAAGCCGCGCTCGGCGGCGTCCGGCAGGGGCGTGGCCACGAACTGGTTTCCCTCGGGCTCATACGCGAAGGACCAGGGGCCGGAGGCGTCCTTCAGGACCGCGCGCACTCCCTCCTCGGTCATCGGCTCGCCGCATCGGATCGCGACGGGGCCCTGGGGCAGGATCGGGTCCCAACGGGTCCAGACCTTGCCGTCCTTGAGGGCGTAATGGAAGTAGCCGGAGCGGGCCTGGGTCCGGTTGCGCAGGTGGACCTGGTCGAATTCCGGGGCCGAGGTCGGGGAGGGAGAGGGCGGGGAGGCGATCTCGGGCTTTCCCGTCAGGGCCCGCACCCCGGCCACGGCTCCCCAACCGGCCGCCTCCAGGGCGTCCTTGGTCGCCGTGAAGGGGGCCTTGACCAGGTCCAGGAGATCCGCGGCCAGGCCGGCCAGCACGCCGTGCACGGGAAGAGCCAGCCCGCGGCGGGCCTGCATGGCCTTGCCCAGGGCCGTGGCGGTCTTGTCAGGCAGGACGGCCGACTTCAAGGTCCGGCCCAGTTCGTGCAGGTTCTTCAGGGCAGTTGCCGCGGGGTCGACCGAACGGCCATCCACCGCCGTGGAGTCCGCATCCAACCTGCGGACCTGCTCGGCGTCCCGGGGACGCCACACCTCGCGCCCCTTCCCGGCGGGCTTGTGTGTCGGTTTCTCGGGAATGGGATGCGAGCCTGGGCCGCTGAGGTTCCTGGTCATGGTGATTCTCCTTGTGTGCCCGGCGCCCTCGCGGCGCCGCCCCTGGTCTGTGCATCCAGGATAGGGGATGGCCGGAATCTTTCTGTTTCAGGCGTGTTGCCTTTCGGTTCGGAGGAATCGTGAATCGGGATGTTTCGCGATCGAAGCTCCCAATGCCTGATGGAGCAGGCGGTTCTCGGCCAGGAACATGTCGCAGCGGGCACAGGCGGAATGGGGCCTGCCCTGCAGGAAGTCGCGTCGGACCTCCTGCATCTTCGCTCCCAGGAAGATCTCCTCAAGAGGCCGTCGGGCCGCGTTGCCCAGGGAGGCCATGCGCTGGTTGGTCATGCAGCACAGGTAGGCTTCTCCGTCCCAGGCCAGGAAGAGGTGCATCCAGGGAGCCAGGCAGGGGCGGTCCTGATAGGCTCCCCGAGCGTACAGGCCCCGGGCCGAGAGGCGGATCTCCTGCTCGGTCACCCCGAAGGGATAGACCAGTCCGCCCGCCGTCGAGAATCCGTGGCGCAGGCGCAGCTCCAGGACCCGGGGAGCGATCTCCTCGTTGTATCGGCGGATCTGCGAGCGCGACAGGCGGTTGCGCCGTTCGCCCTTCTCGTCCACCGGCATGGGGTTCACCTCGGCGGCTCCCAGGGCCGCGGCCAGTTCCAGCACTGCGGGCAGGTGTCGGTAGTTCTGCTGCATCAGCACGAAGTTCAGGCGGACCCGTGGACCCTGGGCGCGGCGGCGGGTCTCCTCGATCAGGCGGCGCAGGGCCCGGACGGTCCGCCGGAAGCTTCCCGGGACCCCGCGGACCGCGTCGTGGATGCGGGCGCGAGGGCCGTCCAGGCTGCTGGAAAGGCCGCTGACGCGGGCCCGGACCAGGCGGTGGATCCGCTCGGGGGTCAGCAGCGTGGCGTTGGTGGTCAAGGTGACCTTCATCCCCAGCCCTCGGGCATGCTCGACCAGGTCCAGGAAGTCGGCGCGCAGGAAGACCTCGCCGCCCGAGAAGTGGACCTTGAGGCAGTCCAGGGCGCGAAGCTGGTCCAGGACGGCCCGCCACTGGTCGGTGCTCAACGAGGTCTCGTCCCGGGTCCTCCAATACCGGCACATCTGACAGCGCAGGTTGCAGCGCGAGGTCAGCTTGATCTTGGCGCAGCGCAACTGGGGCGGGAGCCCGTTCTGCAAGGCCTGGAGCAGGGGACCCGGGGCCTCGGCCACCTCCTGGACTCGATACATGGCTTCCAGGTATTCCCGCCCTGCGCTCGAAGCTCCCGCTCTCAGATGCGAGTGCTGTTCATGGCCCCGGATCCCGTGCCTCATCCCAAGGGCGCGGCCCAGAGGATCGAGGCAACCGTCAGGGCCCTGGCGCGGGCAGGCGCCCAGGTCCGGATTTTGACTCCGGCCGGCCCCGCAGGACGCGTCCTGGAAGGCCTGGACCATCGCACCGTGGCCCTTCCCCAGGAAGGCTTCCTGCAGCGGGCCCTGGTCTTCCGCGAGGCGGCCAGGAGGCTTCTGGCCCAGGAACCTCCCGATCTGGTGTGGTTTCGCAGTCCATGGGAGGGGGTCCCGGCCGTCCGGGAAGCCTTGCGCCGGGGGATTCCGGCCGTCTACGAGGCCCATGGCTTCCCCTCGGTCGAGTTGCCGGCCCACCACCCGGGTCTTCGTTCCAGGGAGTCCACCCTGGACCGTCTGGTGGCCGAGGAGAACCTGCTGCTGCACGGATCGAGCCTGCTGATCACTCCCTCCCGGACGGGGCGCCGCTTCCTCCAGATGCGTGGGGTTCCCCCCGAGCGGATTCGCGTGGTTCCCAACTCGGTCCCCTTGGAGTGCTTCCCGGCTTGCGCTCCGGCCGCCCCGGGGCTTCCCTTGCGCCTGGCCTACCTGGGGACCCTGGCGCCCTGGCAGGGATTGGGGACCCTGGTGGAGGCCCTGGCCCGGCTGAAGGGGCGCCTGGAGGTCCGCCTGCGGCTGGCGGGGACCCGGAAGGGCCCCTGGCTCCGCGAACTGCGCACCCAGGTCCGCTGTCTGGGGGTCCGGAGCATGTTGGAGGTCGAGGGCCCCCTGGACTCCGAGCAGATCCCCGCCTTCCTGGCTCAGGCCCAGGTCTGCCTGGCTCCCCTTCCCGACGATCCCCGCAACTCGCTGCAGGGTTGTTGTCCGATCAAGATCCTGGAGTACCTGGCCGCCGGTCGGGCCATCCTGGCCACCCGTGTGCCCCCCGCCGAGGAGATCCTCGAACACGGGAGGACGGGGTGGCTGGTCCGCCCGGGCTCGGCCTCGGCCCTGGCCGAGGGTCTGCTGACCCTGGCCTCCCGCCCGGATCTGGTGGAGGCCCTGGGACGGAATGCCTGGGGCGAGGCCCGGGCCTGCTGGGGACGTGAGCGCTTCGAGGCCGCCGTGGCCGAGGTGCTGGCCGGACTCCAGGCTCCTGGCCCTCAGGGGGCGGACAGGCTCCGGTAGACGTTCAAAAGCCGGTCCCGCTCGGCCTGGGGGGTGAAGTGGGCCAGGACGTGCTCTCGGGCCGCGCGCCCCAGGGCTTCCCTGGTTGAGGGCGGTTCGGCCAGGGCGCGCAGGATGTGCCGGTCCAGGAGGTGGGATTCCTCGGGGGGATAGAGCCAACCGGTGGCGGAGTCCTCCACCAGGTCCCGGATGCCGCCCACGGCGCTGGCCAGCACCGGCCGGGCGCAGGCCATGGCCTCCAGAAGGGCGTTGGGCATGCCCTCCCACAGGGCCGGCAGGACGACCAGGTCGGCCCGGCAATACAGCGCCGCCAGTCTCTCGGAGTCCTCCGTCTGGGGGAGCTCGAAGATCCGGGCCTGGGGGTGGGACTTCCGGAAGGCCCGGAAGGCTTCACGGGCCTCGCGACGCACGCCTCCGGCCAGGACCAGGCGGATGGGGGTCCCGGACAGGCGGTGGGCGGCCTCCAACAAGGGGAGCAGCCCCTTCTTGAAGCGCATCTCTCCCGAGAAGAGGACGACCGGGTCGGAGCCCAGGTCTTCGGCCGCAGGAACCGGACGGAACTGGTCCCCATCCACCGCGTTGGGGGTGAAGACCGTGTCCTGCCGGGATGCGAAGGCGGCCACCTTCTGACCCAGGGCCCGGCTGACCACCAGGACGCGGTCGGCGTGGGTCAGGGTCCAGTGCAGCATCCCGGTCCGGTCGTAGAGGCCCCGATCCAGGTCATTGCCCCGCAGGCTGACCACGCAGGGCAGGCCGGCCTGACGCGCCGCGAGGGCGGCCACGAAGCCGGCTGGCTGGGCGTAGAATCCGTGCACGATCTGGGCCTTCATCTGACGGGCCAGGCCCAGGGTGGCCATCTCCAGGAGCCCCAGCGACTCCTCGGACCGTTCCGAGCGGCCCAGGCAGTGCACCAGGAATCCCTCCTCCTGGCGGGTCTCGCTGGCGCCGGGTGGAAGATGGTCGACCAGGTGCAGGACCTCCAGGCGCTCCAGGGCCGGGGCCAGGTTCCGGGCGTTGCGTGCGGCCGCCACGGCGACCCCTCCGCTCTGGGGCCGGAAGCGCTCGGTCACAAGAAGGATCCTCATCCCTGGACCTTCCACGCGGGGAGCGCCCCTTCCCCTCCCGAGGGTAGGCCCCCGGCCTCGGGCGTCGAAGGGCCCCAGTCCGGGTCGGTCCGGCCCCAAGGATCCGAAGTCTGGAGACGCCATGCCTGCGCCCGAAACCGAAATCGGCTTTGCGAACTGGGACCTGAGCGCATTCTTCGAGAGCCTCGGCTCGGAGGCCTACCTGGCCTGTCTTCATGACCTGGAGCGTCGGGCGGCCTCCCTGCGGGATCGGGCCCGCGTCCTGGGCCCCCTGGAATCGGCGCGCCTGGCGGCCTGGACGCAATTGTTGCTGGATCTCGAGGAGGCCTCGGCCCGGATGGGGCACCTGGCCACCTACGTCTGCTGCCGTCGGGCCGAAGACACCCGGGACGAGGAGGCGGGGGAGGCCGGTTCCCGGCTGGATCGGCTCCAGGCCGCCTTCCGCCAGGTGGAGATTCCCCTCGAGGCCGCCCTGAAGGTCGCCTCCACGGCGGACTTCGAGGCCCTTCTGGCCGAGCCGGAACTCCAGTCCGCGGCCTGGTCGCTCCGGCGGATGCGCGAGCGCTCCCGCCTGACCATGGAGGCCCCCATGGAATCCCTGCTGGCGGACCTGGAGGTGACGGGTTTCCAGTCCTGGGAGCGGCTGTACGAGAACCTGGCCGGCAGCCTGGAATTCGAGATTCCCGGCCCCGAGGGGAACCTTCTTCGGATCCCCATGTCGCTGAAGACCAGCATGCTGGAGGACCCGGACCCCGAGGTCCGCCGCGCCGTCATGGAAGGCTCCAATCGCGCCTGGAGCCAGGTTGCGGACGTGGCCGCCGCCTGCCTGAACTGCGTGGCCGGTCATCGCTTGACGGTGCAGGGACGCCGGGGGGTCGGGCACTTCCTGGATGAGGCGGTCTTCGATTCCTGCCTGGGGCGGGGGACCTTGGAGGCCCTCCTGGAGGCCATCCGCTCCCGCTGGGAGGTGCCTCGGCGCTATCTGCAGGCCAAGGCCCGCCTCCTGGGGGTCGAACGCCTCGGCTTCGAGGATCTGGCGGCTCCCCTCCCGCTTCCCGAACCCGAAGGGGTCTCGTGGGCGGGCGGCTGCTCGCAGATCCTGGAGGCCTTCGGACGTTTCGCCCCCGAGCTGGGGGCTTTCGCGCGGATGGCGCTGGAACAGGGCTGGATCGAGTCCGAGCCGCGTTCGGGCAAGGCGCCGGGCGGGTTCTGCATCAGCTCGATCCCCTTGGGCCAGTCGCGGATCTTCATGACCTTCCAGGGCAGGATGGGCGATCTCAGCACGCTGGCCCACGAGCTCGGTCACGCCTGGCATGAGTGGGTGGTCCGCGATCTGCGGCCCTGGACGCGCGACTATCCGATGACCCTGGCCGAGACGGCCTCGACCTTTGCCGAGCAGCTTCTGGGCGATTTCCTGCTGGGGGAGCCGGCCGCCGAGGATCGGCGCAAGGCGGTCCTTCTGGATCGGCGACTGGAAGAGGCGGCCACCTACCTCCTGAACATCCCCATGCGCTTCCTCTTCGAAGAGCGTCTTCACGAAGAGCGGGCCCGGGGCGAGTTGACCGTCAGCCGCCTGAAGTCCCTCATGGCCCGGGTCCAGGAGGAGGTCTACGGCCCGGTCCTGGACCCGACCCGGACGGACCCCTGGTTCTGGGCCTCCAAGGGTCACTTCTACATCACCTCGACCAGCTTCTACAACTTCCCCTACGCCTTCGGCTACCTCTTCAGCCTGGGGGTCTATGCCCGGGCCCGGCGCGAGGGCCCCGCCTTCCTGCCGCGCTATCGGGAGCTCCTGCGCCGCACGGGCAGCGACTCGTGCGAGGGCGTGGCCCGGGAGGTCCTGGGGGTGAATCTGGAAGAACCGGACTTCTGGTTGGAGAGCCTGGAGCTGGTGCAGGGCGATCTCGAACGCTTCGAGGCCCTTCTGCCCCGGGTCTTCCCCTCTTCATGAGGCCCTCCGGGACTCCCCGAAACCGGCCGCCCGTCGGGCCTCCCCCCGGAGAGCAGATCTGCGCGCTGGTGGCCGAGGACGAGCCCCTGGCCCGGGCCGTGGTGGTCGAGAATCTGCGCCGTTGGGGGTATCGGGTCTTCATCGCCGAGGACGGCGACCAGGCCCGGCAGGCCCTGCTGGCGCACCCTGAGATCCGATTGCTGATCACCGACTGGAGGATGCCGGGGTGCGACGGGCGGGAGCTGTGTCGGATGGCGCGCGAGCTGGAACGCCCCCGCTATCTGCACATCCTGGCCCTCACCGTGAGATCCTCCCGGACCGAGGGCCTGCAGGCCATCCAGGCCGGGGCCGACGCCTTCCTGGTCAAGCCCGTGGATCCCTCCGAGCTCGAGGCCCAGGTCCGGGTGGCCCGGCGCATCCTGGATCTCGACGACTTGAATGCCCAGAGGATCGCCGAGCTCGACGCGATCGACCGGCGGGTGCGCCTGGACATGGAGGCCGCCACCCGGGTTCAGGTCTCGTTTTTGCCCGAGCCGGTCCTCTACAGGCCGAAAGTCCGCTGCGCCTCGATCTTCCAGTCCTCCCGGCACGTGGCCGGGGACATGTTCAACCTGATGGACCTGGGGCAGGGGAGGCTGGCCGGCTACGTCCTGGACGTGAGCGGGCACGGAACCCAGGCGGCGCTGCTCTCGGTCAGCATCCAGATGCTGCTGGAGTCCCTGGTCTCGGTCCGGGGCGGGTCCCGCGAGGCCTCGGCGGGTCCGGGCGAACGGGTCTCGCTGGAGGACCCTTCGGCCGTCCTGCAGATGTTGAATCGGCGCTTCCCGGTCATGCGCCAGTCGGGTCAGTATTTCACGATGATCTACGGGGTGCTGGATCCCGGCAAGCGAACCTTCCGCTATGCGAGGGGAGGGCACCCCTGGCCGGCGCTGGTCGATTCGCAAGGCGCCCGGCTCCTGAAGGGCTCCACCGGATCGGCGCTGGGGGTCTTCAGCCAGGTCCGGGTCGATTCCGAGGTCCTGGACCTGGAACCCGGCGACCTGGTGGTCTTCTACTCCGACGGCCTGACCGAGGCCCGCAGTCCCCGCAACCGCCGCGAGGAGTTCGAAACCTCGAGACTTCTGGCCAGCCTGGAACGGACCCGGGGCCAGGGCGTGATCGCGGCCGTGCAGGACGTGGAGCGGGCGCTTCGCGAGTTCGTGGGCGACCAGGAACCCCACGACGACGTGACGGTCCTGGGGATGGAACTCCTCAAGGAATAGTCGAGGGATCCGAGCAGCGGGCGTGGAAGGGCCGGCCCCCGCAACCCGGGAGGCCTCCGGCTGCGGAGGGCGCCTGGAATCCAAGGGAAGGCAGGCCATCCATGCCCCCGCTCACCATCCTCTGCGTCGCCAGTTACTTCAAGGGGACCCGGTTCATCGAGGAATGCCACCACCAGGGTTGCCGGGTCTTCCTCCTGACCCGTCCGGAACTGGTCGACCACCCCTGGCCCCGCCAGTGCCTGGAGGAGGTGTTCCTCCTTCCGGAAACGGTCTCGCGGGTCGAGGCCATCCAGGCGGTCTCGTTCCTGGCCCGGCACCACGAACTCGACCGGATCGTCCCGCTGGATGATTACGATGTCGAATTGACGGCGGCCATGCGCGAGCATCTGCGCCTTCCCGGGATGGGGGACACGACGGCGCGCTTCTTCCGGGACAAGCTGGCCATGCGGGTCCAGTGTCGGGAGGCCGGGATCTGCTGTCCGCGCTTCGAGCATGTGCTCCATCATGGACGGCTGACGCGATTCATGGAAGAGGTCCCTGGACCCTGGGTTCTCAAGCCCCGTTCCGAGGCTGGAGCGGTGGGGATCCAGAAGGTGGAGGATCCCGCCCGCTTCTGGGAACTGGTCGAGGCGCTCGGGGATCAGCAGTCCCACCACCTGCTGGAGGAATTCGTCCGGGGTGAGGTCTTCCACGTGGATTCGCTGGTCTGGGAGGGCGAGGTCGTCTTTGCGGCGGCCCACGGCTACCTGCGGCCTCCCTTCGAGGTCTGGAACCACGGAGGGGTCTTCGGGACCCGGACCGTGAGGCCCGGAACCCCGCTTCAAGGCGATCTCCTGGAAGCCAATCGCCGCGTGCTGAGGGCCATGGGTCTGGAGCGCGGAGCCACCCACGCCGAGTTCATCCGCTCGGAGCAGGACGGGCGGGTCCACTTCCTGGAGGTGGCCGCCCGGGTCGGAGGGACCCATATCGACGACCTGGTCGAGGCCTGCACAGGGGTGAACCTCTGGCAGGAATGGGCCAGGATGGAACTGGCCTCGGCCCGAGGCGAGGCCTGCCGACCCCCGGAGCCTCGGGGGGATTGCGGAGGGCTCCTGATCTGCCTGGCTCGCCAGGAATCGCCCGACCTCTCAGGCTTCGAGGCCCCCGAGGTGGTCTGGAGGTTGAAGAAGTCCCATCACGCAGGCCTGATCCTGACCAGCCCGCAGGCCGACCGGGTCGAGTCGCTGGTTTCGGACTACGTCCAGCGCTTCGAGAAGGAGTTCCTGGCCATCTGCCCTCCCACCGACAAGCCTCTGGCCTGAGCCCCGGGGTCTTCCCTGGAGGAAGGGCTCACAGGACCATCCCGGGGGGCGAGAAAAAAAAACCGACGAATCGGAGGAGTCGCGTCAGCCCCCCGAGCCCAGGACCTCTCGGGCGCGGACCAGATACAGGAACTGGAGGAGGTTGCGCTCCGATCCGGCCTGCATCCGCTTCTTGAGGAACAAGGAGAGTCCCACGGCCAGCCCCACGGGCCAGTGCAGGGGGGTCTTGCGCCAGGCCTTCAGGCCCCGTTGGAAGTCCCGATCCTTGAAGAGACCCTTGTGCAGGCCCGCCAGGAATCCGGAGTGGATCTCCTCCTGGAGGCCTTCGAGCCCTCCGGCGGCTTCCAGGCTCTGATGGGCGGCGCGAAGCGACGCTTCGTGACTGGACTGGGAACCCTGGGTCAGGCCCCGGGGCAGGAGCCGCTCGCGCGAGTCCCAGAAGGAACGGCTGACCTTCTCCTTGAGCTGGCCGGCCCGGGCCGCATCCACGCCCAGGGCCGCGGCGATGCGATCATAGAGGCGGGATTCCTCCAGTTCGAAGCTGGAATCCGCCAGGGCCACCACCAGGGCCAGGATCAGCGTCGGTTCGGCCAGCTCCGGACGCGAGGCCAGGAACTTCAGGTCCGGGCCCAGGCGCTCGAGGAATTCGGAGTGATGGCGGGCCGGGCGGGCGCACCAGGCTTCCCACTCCGTACGCATGGTCTCTCGGGCCTTCTCGGAGGGCAAGAGCCGGGCGGCCACCCGGTCCAGCAGCTTCTTCTCGTCCGCCAGGGCATCCGGAGGACCCAGGGCGGCCATGCAGGAGCCGACCCTCCAGATCGGCATCAGATGTCGGGCCGCCTCCTCCGAGAAGAGCTCCCAGACCCTCTCCTCGAGGTCCTGGGGGCTCTCATCCGGCGAGGGGTCGATCTCGGCGACCCGGGCCAGCCACCCGGCGGCTGCGGCCTCGACTCCTTCGGGATCTCGGGTGGTGGCTCCGGTTGCGGTCCCCACCCAGTCGAGGAGCTTTTCGAGAAGCTCCTGGCGCGTGGCGGTCTCGTGCCCGGGGGACAATCCCGCCAGCCGGGCCCCCAGGCCCAGCTCCTCCGCTGACATCGCTTGCAGGCCTTTCCACATGCCGACCGTTTCGCTGGGGACCGGCCCGAAATCCTGCCCGGAGTCACCTCAGCGCAGCAGCCGGCTCCACAGGCCCAGGGCTCGGACCGCACGCTCGGCGTCGGGAAGGACCGGGATCCGATTCCCCTCGAGGAAGCGGCGCAATCCCTCGTACTGGGCTCCGCCGTTCACCGAGGCCACCAGGGGCTTGCGGTGGCGGCGGGCCAGGTCCACCAGGATCGTGCCCATGCGCCCTTCGCCCTCATAGGGGGGGAAGATCCCCTTCATGCCGTTGCCATGGGGCATCACGGCCACCACGGCGGCGTGGTAGCAATCGGCCGAGAGGGCCGCGTCCAGGACCGGTCCGTGGGCCTCGTCGGGGGTCGCCGGACCCACATCGGCCGGGTTGTTCGTGCTGTCCAGGATCTCGCCCAGGTAGGGCTTGAGCTCGAGCGAGACCTGAGGCGGCGGGGGAGGCATCTCCAGCCCCTGGCGGGCCGCCTCGTCCGAGGCCAGCCGCACCACATCCAGGAAGTCGGTCTCGCACTCGACCACCAGGGCGCCGGCCTCACCCAGGAGTGCCTCGAAGACCTCGGTCGAACCGCTCATGGAGGCCGTGTGCGAGCGGGCCGTGGCGGCCCCCTTCTCGGTGCGGCCGCCCTTCTGGATCACCACGGCCTTGCCCTGGCGTCGGCACTCGCGGACGGCCTCGGCCAGGCGCTCGCCGGCCCCCGGGTGCAATCCCTCCAGGTAGACGGCCACCACCGAGACTCCGGGATCCCGGGCGGCCATGGCCACGCCGTCGGCGGCGTCGGTCTGGTAGGCGTTGCCGACCATGATCGACCAGCGGAAGCCCAGGGAGGGCGAGCGATCCAGGAAGGAGACGAAGCGCGCGCCGCTCTGCAGCACCAGGGCCGTGTTGTTCTGGGAGGGAGGGTCGAAGGAGGGGACCTCCATGCGGCCCTTGGGCAGGAAGTCGATCTGCACGTCGCCGGGAGAGCCGGTTTTGGAATATAGCGCCATGGTGTTCGGTCCCAGGACGGGGGTGCAGCCCATCTCGCGCACCGCGGCCTTCAGGTCCTCGGCCCCCGCCGCCCCGCCGGAGGTCTCGTCGAAGCCCGAGGCCAGCATGAGCACGGTTCCCAGCTCCTGACCGAAGGCTTCGCGGGCCTGGCGCAGGGTCGGCGCGGTGAGCCGGGCGGGCAGGGCCAGGACCAGCACGTCCGGGGCCTGGGGCAACTCCTGCAGGCTGCGGAAGACGGGGCGGCCGGAGATCTCGCCCCCTCGGGGGTTGATGGCCCAGGCCTGGCCCTGGAAGTCGGCCAGCAGGCGCTCATAGAGCACGCGGCCGAGGTTCCCGGGATCGGTGGTGGAGGGGCCGACCACCGCGACGGCCCGGGCCTGGTTCATCGAGCTCGAGAGCCGCTCGAGGTCTGGGCGCGTGGCGGGGTCCTGGGTTCGGGCTTCGACCGTCCAGAGCAGGTCCAGGGCCACCGGCTCGGCTCCGGTCAGGGCCAGGGGGTTGATCTCCAGATCCCGGATCACCAGGTCGGGCCGCAGGCGATGGAATTCCCGGGCCATCTCACCGAAGGATTCCAGCCGGGCGCTCAGGGCCTTCAGGTCGGCCAGGGGGGCGGCCGAGCGGTATCCCGTGAACCAGGCCCGGGCCAGGGGGAGCCGGCCCAGGAGCTCGGCGATCCGCCGGGCCGGGGTCCCGGGCTGCCAGCGGGCCACCGTGCGGCGCAGCTCGGTCAGTTTGCCTCCCTCCCCGAAGACCACCACCGGACCGAAGGCTTCGTCGAAGACCAGGGCCAGCAGGGCTTCGCCCCCCTCGGGGATGGGGATCCGCTCATCCAGCGTCACGCGCCGGACCTCCAGACCCGTGCGCTCCTCGACCTCGCGGGCGAAGGCCAGGACCTCCGCGGCGTCCCCGCGCAGGGCCGGACGCACGGCGCCCACCTCGGTCTTGTGGGGGATCACCGGGTCGGAGACCTTCAGGAAGGTGGGATGGGTCGGCAACCCGCCGGGAGAGCGGGGATCCACCTCCATCGAGGCGGGGAAGCGCAGGCCCAGGGCCTCCAGGGCGCGACGGGCCCCGGTCGGGGTGGGATCCTGGGCCAGGATGCCGGCGGCCTTCAGTGCGGGGGTTTCGGAAAGATTCTGGCTCATGGTCGACTCCAAGCAGATAGCGGGGGATCCCGGCGGGTGGGGAGTTCAGCTCGAGGGCTGGACCTCTTCGAAGGTCCCGCTGGAGCGGTTCTTGCGCACGTTGTCCCAGACGAAGCAGCGGCCGTTCATGGCGATGTAGACCCCCGGGGGGAGGGTCTGGACGAAGGCCAGGGCGCTTCCCAGGTTGAAGAGCCCGTCGGAGCTGCCGAAGGCGTAGGGGATCATGGCCCCGGTCAGCACGACCGTCTTCTCGGTCATCGAGGGGGCCAGGTGCCGTGCGGTCTCCTCCATCGTGTCGGTTCCGTGGGTGATCAGGATGCGCTTCTCGGTGGCCCGAAGGCAGGCGTCCCGGATCAGGTCGCGGTCGGTTTCGGTCATCTCCAGGCTGTCGACCATCATCAGGGTGCGGGTCTGCACGTCCACCTGGCAACGACCCAGGCGAAGCATCTCCGGCAGGTGGGTGTCCCGGAAGAAGAGGCGACCTCGGAGTTCATCGTACTCCTTGTCGAAGGTGCCGCCGGTGATCAGGATTCGGATCGGTTCCATCGCGCAACTCCATTGGGCAGTCGCGGGTGCTTCGCAGTCCGGGAACCGGCCCCTTCCGCCGAACGGGAATGTGCCGACCTGGAGCCACCCGGCAGGGAAGCGCCCCCTGGGCCGTCGAAAAGGCGCCTCTGCATTCTTGTTCGGGCACCCTCGCGGGGTGTCCCGAGGCAACTCGTGAGGAGGTCGCATGTTCCGAAGGATGTCCCGGGGAGCCCGACACGTGCTCGGCGCCGTGCTCCTGGTCGCATTTGCCCTCACCCTGTATGGGGTGGCCCAGGCCGGCGTGGTCCGGAACGTGGTGGTCAGCAAGGCCACCGGTCAGTGGGTCAAGGTGGCCGTCCAGACGGACGGTCCTGTGAACTATCGCGTCAAGGAACTGCCTCCTGGCGCCTATGACTATCGCCAGGTGGTCATGGATGTCTGGCCGGCCTCGATCGTGGCGGGCAAGGAGCCCAAGGCGGTCCTGCCGGTGAACGAGGGCCTGGTGGCCCAGGTCCGCGTGCGTCAGCTTCCGGGCGGCGTGGTCCGGATCGTGGCCGACGTGGTCTACTGGCCGGAGTACCAGGTGGTCCGCGAAGGCGGCTCGACCGGCCTGCTCTTCTGGGCCCACAAGCAGCGCGGGACGAAGTAGGACCGAGACCCGCCCTGAAGAGCTCCCCGGAGACCTTCCGGGGGGCTCTTTTCTTTGGCTCTCGAGGATCCGCCCCGCCCCAGGGGCCGGGCTCCGCAATCCTCACCTGGGGGAGACGCCCCCCTGAGGCGTCGAAGGGGGGCCGATGCTGACGATCCTGCACGAAGACGAGCGGATTCTCGCGGTGGACAAGCCGCCCGGCCTGCTCTCGACCCCTTCTCCCCTGGCCCCCGACCGGGTCACCTGCATGTCCTTGTTGCGCGACCAGATCGGGGCCTGGGTCTACCCGGTCCATCGGCTGGACCGGGCGACTTCGGGGGTCCTGCTCTTCGCACGGGACTCGAACTCCGCCGGCCGGATCGCCGTCTGGTTCCGCGAGCGCCTGGCTCGCAAGGCCTATCTGGCCCTGGTCCGGGGGTGGGTCGAGGCGGAGGGGGAGATCGACCATCCCGTCGAGGGAGCCCACCCGGGCGAGAAGGTCGAGGCCCTGACCCGCTACCGGCGCCTGGGACAGACCGAGTTGGAATTTCCGGTAGGCCGCTACGCCACGGCGCGCTACTCGCTGGTGGAGGCCAGTCCGGTGACCGGCCGGCGCCACCAGATCCGGCGGCACTTCAAGCATCTGCGCCATCCCCTGGTGGGGGACCCCGACTACGGCGACACCCGTCACAATCGCTTCTTCCGCGAGCGCTACGGGGTCCGCAGGCTCATGCTGCACGCCTGGGTCCTGGAACTCCCGGAGGCCGATCTCCGGATCCAGGCCCCGGTCCCCCAGGACATGCGGACCATCCTGGAGGACCTGGGATTGTCCGTTCCTACGGGCTGACCGAAGGGATCGGCTGGCCTGCCTGCAGCCGGGTCATGAAGTCGAGGATGCGATCCATCCCCTTGTCGATCTGCTCCATGCTGGTGGCGAAGCTCAGCCGCACATGGTCGGGTGCGCCGAAGTCCTCGCCTGGAACCACGGCCACCCGGGCGTGCTCCAGGAGGGATTCGGCAAAGGCCTGGGCCGTGTCCAGGGTTCGGCCTGCCGGGTCCTGCCGTCCGAAGACCGCCTGGGAGATGTCCGGGAAGATATAGAAGGCTCCGGTCGGGCGAGGGCACCTGACCCCCGGGATGGCGCTCATCCGGCGGTGGATATGCTCGGCCCGCCGGGCGAACTCGGCCACCATGCGCTCCACGGGCTCCTGGGGACCTTCCAGCGCCGTCACCACGGCCGGCATCGTGAAGCTGGTGATGCTGGAGGTCATCTGGCCCTGCAGCTTGGACATCGCCGAGATGACTTCGGTGGGACCCACCGCGTAGCCGACCCGCCAGCCCGTCATCGCATAGGCCTTGCTCACGCCGTTGAAGACCACCGTGCGCGCGGCCACCTCGGGGCCCAGCGAGGCAAAGCACGTGAAGGGCTCCCCTCCGTAGACCAGGCGCTCGTAGATCTCGTCCGAGAAGACCAGCAACCGGGGGTGGCGCAGGACCACCTCGGCCAGGGCCTGGAGCTCGGCGCGGGTATAGGTGGTCCCGGCGGGGTTGGAGGGCGAGCACAGCATCAGGACCCGGCTGCGCTCGGTCAGGGCCTCCTCCAACTGGCGCGGGATGATCTTGAAGTCCTGGTCCACCGAGCCGGGGATCACCCGGCAGGAGGCTCCGGCCAGGGCCGCCTGCTCGGGGTAGCTCACCCAGTAGGGCGAGGGCAGGACCAGCTCGTCCCCGGGGTTCATGATCGCCATGAAGGCCAGGTACAGCGCGTGCTTCGCGCCGGTGGAGAGGATCACGTTCTGGGCGGTGACCTCCAGGCCGTGGCGGGTCTTCATGTACCGGGCCACGGCCTGGCGGGCCTCGGGGGTTCCGGCCGTATCCTCGTAGCGGGTGCGCCCGGCCTGCAAGGCCGCCCAGGCCGCCGCCGAGATATGTTCGGGCGTCCCGAAATCCGGTTCCCCCGCCCCGAAGCTGACCACGTCGACTCCCTGGGCCTTCAAGGCCCGCGCTCGGGCCGTGACGGCCAGGGTCGAGGAAGGTTTGAGTTTCATGACGCGGTCGGACAACTGGATCATGGCGACCTCCAGGTTAGATGCTGCGGGCCCGGCTTCGCGGAGCCCCAGGGAAGTCCTGGCGTTGCCCCCGGACCCTCGGGCAGGTGCCGCGCAGGCCACGGGGAAGGCGACCGCTGGAGGTGGTCGATGATCTACGAGTACAGAGGAAAGGCCCCGCGGCTGGGCCGCGAGGCCTATGTGGCTCCCGGTGCGGTGCTGCTCGGGGAGGTGGAGCTGGGCGAGGGCGCCTCGGTCTGGTTCGGTGCCGTCCTGCGCGCCGACAACGCCCC
>JALHDH010000161.1 GCA_022839105.1 bacterium | reverse complement strand
GGAAGTAATGAATCCCTTATCTGGACACTTACCTGGACAGGATTTATTCCTGCTGATGTAGCTAATGCTTGGACTAATGATCAAACCCTCCAAATTCCTATAACAATTATTACCAGGGATGGTACTAACCCAGTAGCACATACGGAAACAAAAAGCATTAATATCAAAGTTGATAAATCAGCTCCAATAGTTAGTACAACAGTAAGTAGTATTACTGCTAATGGAACTGCTCAACAGTTGAATTTCACAGTTACCGATACTCCTGGGTCAGGTATATATTGGAATACAATAACTGGTAATCCTTATGGATATGTTGGCGAGCAGCTTACTTTGACTCCCAATAACGGTATGATTATTAATGATACAGGTAACGGAACTTTTACCGTATCTATTCCTTCTAATAGTTCGGTTAAGTATTTTGAAGCTAAATATACCGTAATAGATAATATGGGCAACCAGACAATTTACTATCGTTACATAAATGTAATTCCTGTACCTCAATTAAGTAATGTTAAAATTAATTCTGATGCTTCTATTTTTGTTCCAGGTAATAGTTTAACAGTAAGTTGGAATTTGGCTAATTATCAAAGAGCAAGTGGAATAGTTATTACTCTCAGTGCCACCGGTGTTGACCTTAGCTCATATACTACTACTATAACTTCAAATTTTAGTGCCAATATGAGTTATACTTTCCAGAATTTCTTTCTGAATAATACTGGTCTTGATGGAAAGACACTAACAGCTACAGTAACAGGATATACTACAGGGTATAGTAGTCCAACTTCCAGCGCAACAGGCAATATAGCGTTTACTTATAGTGGCAATAATGATACAATTGCAGTGGATACTAAACCTGTTATTTCATCTGTCGTTTTTAAACACAATGGCCAAAATATTAATGTAATTCAACCTACTATGTCAGGTATTCAGATAGTTGCTACAGTAACATCTACCGATACTGGTAACACAGCTAATTTCCCAATGACAGTTAGCTGGAGCGGTATTACTGGAACTATTAATATAACAGCGAATCCTACGGTAACTCAAACAGTATCTGGTGGTGTTAGAACTAGAACCTATACCTGGGATAATGTAAGTGTAGAGAATCTTACCTGGACTCCAACCAGTGATTACAAAGTAGCTAATTTCGTTTTCAATTGCCAAACAAACAATGGTTATGCTGCTAATGCTTATACACATCAAATGGTGGTATTAAGCAAACCTACCTCTTTAATTCAGGGTATTGTAGCAAGTAGAACTCCATACAATAATACTGATCCTGATGGTTGGTTTGCTCCTGAACACCTTTTAAGCACTCAGTATACTTTTATGTCTATGGTTAATGAACCTAATCCTCCTATTACAGCTGATTTTGATTTAATTGAAGATAACATTATTGAAAACCTCCGTCCACCTATTCCTGTAGCTGAAACAAATGGCTCCACAAAAACTACAGTAACTATTACCATAACTCAAGGTGGATCGAATGTAACAGTTACAGCTTATAAATATGTTGCTAAATGGAGAATCCAACCGGATGTTCAGAGTGTATGGAATGCTTATGATGATGGAGCATCTATTAATATTGATTTTGCCTACCAGCAAATTAGTAATATAACAACAAATGATACCCGCTCCATTAAAGTAGATAAAAAAGTACCTGTTTATGATACAAATCAACTCTGGGTTGCAACAGGGACTACAACTCCTACTTCTTGGGATAATTATTTCATAAATGAGGGATTTAATCGCCCCATAACTCTTGCCCTTACCCCTAATGGACAATGGCCTACTTCTCCCAGCACGCAAAAAATATATATTAAATATCGTGCTAAGGATGGTATTGGCGCTGGAGTAATTGATATAGCTACTCCTACTCTCACTGGCTGGACTATTGCCCAAGTTTCTCATACTGAACTAAGTGAGGGGGTAGTAGAAAAGGTTATCAGTTTAACTCCCAATACACCTGGTAGCATCAATTCTACTTATACCTTTAATCTGTCTTTAGCTAAAATTCAGGATAAAGTTGGTCATATTAATTATGGTAATCCTGCTAATTCTACTGATCCAGCATGGACATTAACTGCTCCAGCTCTTCAATTTAAATTTAGTAGTGATTATTTGCATGACACTGAATTCCTTACAGCTTACCAATATGTTAATAGCAATCGTTTAGATGATTATACTGCTCCCTATGTTAAGAAAGGTGCAAATTTTGGTTTTAAGATGAAACTTGCCGATTCTGCACGTCTTCCCCGGGGAGTAGATGTATCAAATATTATTGTTAGCGGTATTGATCTGAATACATACTATGTAACTAATGCTACTGGTACTGGAACTACTTGGACTGCCCTAACCCCTCATACAGATGGTTCATATTATTTGAATACCAATATTCCCGTAAGCAGTTCTTATGCTGATGGTGCTGGTATCAAAGTTCAATATCGCGTAAATTATACAATATACTATACCGATGGGACTAGTTCTACCGCAAATTATGTATCTGAAGTTATTAATAACGCTGCTATAGTTGATGCAAGTGCTCCTGTTATTACTTCTGTCAAAATATGGAGTGAATCCTTAGGTATTACTCAAGAAGGTTATGTAGTACCTTTTGATCAGAATGGAACATTAGAAATAAAATTCACTGATGTAGGTAGCTACAAGAATCCAAATACTGTTCCTATTCTTACAGTAAGCAATCTTAATAAATTTGTATCAACCGTGAATGGTGTAGCGATGACCAGTCCCTATACTGTCCCTGCATATAATTTTAGCTTTGCTAATAATGTATGGACGGCAACAATTGACAGCTTAGTAATTATTTCTCCCACACCCCTAACTAATTCGGTTACTATTGCCTATAGTGTAACAGATCCAGTGGGTAACTACAATCCTTCTCAAAGCAGTGGAAATCGGATGGTTGAAATTGCTGCTGAAGGTCCTATTGTCCCTATTATTCGTGATGCCGAATTAATTACTACTTTACCTGATGGGCAGACAGTAAGAAATTACATTGCCCAAGGTGTTCCAGCAGTTCTTAAGGTATATATTGATACTCAATATCAAGCTTATATAGAACAAGTATGGGCAAATGCTGTTACTGGAGTTAGCTATGGGACCCCTATTATAGTGGAAGATACAGATCCGGACAATAATTATCGTTGGATTGCCTCTATTCCAGTTACTCCAACATCTATTAATAATTATCCCAGTATTGATTTCGTGGTAAACACCAAACGTAATCCTTTTGGCGGTAACCTTTTCCAGGATACTGAAGAAGTTCATGTTATTGTAGATGGTAATAATTTTATTATTGCTAATCCTATTGTAAAAGGTGTTTCTGCTTATATGGAAATTCCTGGTATGATTAATCCTGCAGTAGCGGCAATCATTACAGCAGAATTTAATTCTATTGGTGAACAAATTGCTACTGGTTTGCCTGGGGCACCTGCTATGCTGCCAGATAATTCTACTCTGGCATCCTGGTTTACCATACAAAATATTAGCCCTAATGCCTTTATTAATATTCCTACTCCTGTAGTTACTGGAGAAGGAAATGACCGACTAGTGACTTGGAGTTTTGCTCCTGCTGATATTAATCAGGCACTGGCTGCGGATGTTACCCAACTAAAGATAAAATTTAATTACAGAAATATCTATGGCATCAACAAGACCTCTAATGATGTTGCTTTTAATGTAGATAGAGGTAAACCTGTTATTGCCAACAATGGTATTAAGTTCTACATTGGCAATACTGTTTCTCAAACTGCAAATTATAGTGCTACTTCGTATATTGCCAATAATCAGGACTGGACCAAAGTTCGTTTTGAACTCAATGATCCTCCTATCAGAACTGGTGTTGATGGTTCTGGATTAAATAATGCAACTGTTTCTATTACTCCGGCTCCTGAAACCTACATTCCTAATCCAAATCCTCTTGCCCCTGAAAATTGCATTGTTACATCTCTTACTGATGGTTATATTGAGTTGCAATTTATTAATGGTTTCAGCGCTTATGACCTGGCTGAAGGATTCTACAAATTTACTCTTACTGCTAAAGATAATTTGGAAAATGAAGCAACTTATGTGCAACAATTACTTTACTGGCATAGTCCTTCTCAGATTGTAATTAATCCTCCTATGAATGCTAATGTTGATGTAATGAAAGCTGATGGACAAGTTAATCAGCAACAGATAACAGCGTTCCCTGCCGATCCTACAGGCCAAGTTCAAGGTGTTCATTTCCACCTTTATCAGGATGTAAATGGTGATGGA
>JALHDH010000043.1 GCA_022839105.1 bacterium | reverse complement strand
GAGCTACGCGCCCGTCGAATTGGAGGCGACGAGCGGAATCGAACCGCTGTAGAGGGTTTTGCAGACCCTTGCCTGACCACTCGGCCACATCGCCGCGGTATTCCGGAAACCCTTCGCATCTGCGGACCTCGAGAGGTCCGGTCCCGAGTGGAGCGGGAGACGAGGTTCGAACTCGCGACCCTCGGCTTGGGAAGCCGATGCTCTACCGCTGAGCTACTCCCGCACTCGACCCGAAGGGGATACCGGAACGACCAAAGCTTTCGACAAAGGGAATGATACCACCCCTGTCAAGACATGAGAACCCCCTGAATCCGCCGATCTGAGTCGCCGCCTCCCCGTCCCCGCCCCCGTCCGGACTGGCTGCCTCGGACGGACTCCGGACCCCGTCCGAGGCGCTCCAAGGTCGCAGGCCCCCCGACCCGCCCTCGCGAATCCTCCAGGACGAGGTGACGCGCATGTTCTCATCCGAGGCTCCCATGGCCCGGCTGCTGGCCTCCCAGGCCCGCCGCCGGGGCTTCCTGCGGCTCCGCGCCTGGGCTGGCCTGAGCCTCCTGCTCTGCCTGGCGCCGGCCTGCGCGACCGCGCTGACGGGCGCCAGCGACTCGCTGGAAGCCCGCACCTTCGTCTACGTCTTCGTCGTGGCCGTGGCCGCCCTGGTCCCGCTGGGGCAGCTCCAGGGGGATGCGGCGCTGCTGGCCGGCCTGCGCCGCGGGCGCTGCCTGGAGGATATCCTCGGCACTCGAACCCAGGCCAGGGAGATCGTCGATCAGGTGGCGGGTTTCAGCCTGCTGTCCGTGCTGAAGATGGGACTGGCCGTGGCGGCCCCCCTCCTGGCAAGCCTGCTGCTGGTGACCCCATCGGAGAACCGGGCCCTGGTGCTGGGGCTCTGCCTGGGTTGGTTTCCGACGGCCGCACTGCTGGTCCTGGCCGGTTCCTACGTGGTCCAGGCCTCTTCCACCTGGAGCCGCCACGGCGAGTCCGGCCTGGCCACGGCGCTCTTCCTGGGATTGCTGCTGGTGGGCGGACTCTATCTGGCCGAGTATCAAAACCCGTTCTTTGCGGCGCTCCTGGTCGCGACGCTCCTGGCCCTGGGGTTCGGGACCCGCTGGCTGGCGCTGCAGGCCCTGGATCGCGCCGGTCTGCCCAAGCCTCGCGTGCGCCCCGTCGGCTCCGCCTGGAGGGCACCCGCACCGACCCCCTCGCGGGGGTCCGCCCAGGACAACCCCATCACCCTGCGCGAGGAGGCCAGGCGCCGGGGCCATCTGCCCTTCCCCGGCCTGCAACGCCTGGGAGTGGTGGGTTACCTGCTGGCCCGGCACTGGCCCGTCTGGCTGGGACTGGCGGTGCTGCTGGCCTGCAAGGCCGGGCCCTTCGCGGAGGTGGCCCGGGGCGCGGCCGTGGGCCTGGCCATGATCGTCTTGTTCCTGCAGCCGTTCTTCGCCTCCGTGCACACCGCCGACGCGATTCTGCAGGAGCAGGAGGGCGGGACCCTGGAAGCCCTGGCGGCCACCGGCCTGGAAGCCCGCACCTTCGTGGACGGCTGGGCCCGGGCGGCCTGGAAGCCCCGCCTCATCGAGGCGCTGCTGGTCCTGGCCGGGGCCGGGCTGGTCCTGTGGCCCATGTCGGACCTGCTCCAGGGAGGCTTCCTGCTGGCCCACCTGCCGGAAGCCCTGGTTCGGATCTTCTTTGGCGCCTACCTGGGCCTGGTAATCTCGTGCCTGGCCAAGACCCGCCGGGACATGTGGATCCTGCTGGTGCTGCTGTGGGTCGCCTCCCAGATGGCCCTGAGCCTGACCTCGGGGATCCTGGTGGCCGCCTTGGGCCTGCTGGCCACCTTCAGCGGGATCCCCGCCCATGAACAGGCCCTGGCCCACGGCGCGGGGATCATGGCGGGCTACCTTGTCCTGACCCTGCTGGTTTCCCTGACCGCCTTGCTGGGATTGCGCTGGTTGGCCCTCAGCCTGGTCCGCACCCGATTGGCCCCGCGCCGCCAGGAACCGTGCCACTGACTCGACCACAGAGCGCGCAGAGAGCACAGAGAACCAGAACTCATCCAGGGCCTTGAACGACGGGTCAGGGTGTGGCCTGGGAGGCGGGCGGCAGGGCCTGGCCGGGGGCCACCACGGACATCCCCACCACCACGTCCATGGCCAGACCCGGCCCCTCGAAGGTCCGCTCGTACTCCAGCACCAGGCCCTCGGCCAGGAAGGCCTGCCCTCGAGCCCTGCGCCGGCCCTCCCGGTCGCTCTCGATCGGCCCCAGGGTCGCCAGGAGATCGGGATGAGACTCGCGGAAGGCCAGCAGGGGGGCTCCGACCCCCAGGTCCCCGGAAAGGCGGAAGCCCGGTGAGGTTGTCCGGATCCGGATGACCTGATTGGTCTGGACCTCGAGTTCGACCTCGACATCCAGGTCCGGCACCACCACGGTGCGGACCCCGTCCACCGGTTCGGGGACCCGGGCCGGAGGATGGGCGGCGAAAAGGACCCGGCCCTCCATGCCCAGGTCCACGCCGGCCATCGAGCGCCCGGGCCGGACCCGCCAGCGTTCCCGCTCGCGCTCCTCCTTCAGGCGACGGCGCTCCTGTTCCCAGGCCTGTCTGCTGGCCAGGACCTCGGCCTCGCGATCCAGTCTGGAAAGCCATGAGGAGACCTGGGAGTCCAGCGGCTCGGAGAACCCCTCCGAACGGAATTCGGCCAGGGCCTGGTGCGAGGGGGAACCGGGCTGCCTCTCGCCGGGATGGCGCTGGAGGCGGGCCAGGGCCAACCAGGCCCGGGCCTCCCGATCCGCGCCATCCAGGGCGACCACCGACTCCAGGCCCGCGATCCCGGCGGCCAGGTCCCCGGAGCGGACCAGTCGGATGGCGGCTTCACGGCGACTCATGGGCAGGACGACGTTCAGGGCCTGGACCACCCGATAGCGGCCATCCTCCTCCTCATGGACCTGGGAGCCCACCATCCAGCGACCCTCGGGGCCCACCAGGCGCAGGACCCTCTCGGGCGCCTGGCGGGGATCGAAGGCCACTTCCAGAAGCAGGGGTCTGTTCCCCGGAGCCAGGGAGACATCCAAGGTCAGGAAGAAGCGCTCCCCTTCCACGGTCGAACCGGCCTGGCCCAAGGTGCGCTCCCCATCCCGAAGTGTTGCGAAAACCGGTGCCGAGTCCGGCAGTCGGGCGGTTCCCTCCAGGACCAGGAGCTGGTTGGAGTCGTTGACCAGGCCGGCCTCCAGACTGGCGGGAAAGGAACCGAAGACCCCGCAACCACATGCCAGGACCAGGCTCAGGAGCAGGGGTGCAAGGAGCCTCCGCCGCAGCCTCATCCCAAGCCGGTGCAACACTCCTGGTCCGGGGCGGGCCGCCTCAGGCCCCCCGCAGTTCCCGGATGGCCACGGCATAGTCGGGCCTTCCGAAGATGGCGCTGGCCGCGATCAGCACATCGGCTCCTGCGGCCACGCACTGGGCGGCGTGGGTGGGGTTCACGCCCCCGTCCACTCCCACCCGGATCGGGCGGGAGCCGAAGATCTCCCGAACCCGGCGGATCTTGTCCAGCGCCGAAGGCAGGAAGGCCTGCCCCGAGAACCCGGGGTTGACGCTCATCACCAGGACATAGTCCACATCGTCCAGGACGTACTTCAGGAACTCCGGACTGGTATGGGGGTTCATGGCCACCCCGGCCCTCATCCCGGCCTGCCGGATGGACGAAAGGACCCGTTGCAGGTGGGTGCAGGCCTCCACCTGGACGGTCAGGGTCCAGGTCCCCAGGTCGGCATAGGCCTGGACGACTTCTCCCGGGTTCTCGATCATGGTGTGCACGTCCAGGGGACGTGGAGCGCGTCCCTTCAGGCACTGGAGGACCGGAGGGCCGAAGCTCAGGTTGGGGACGAAGTGCCCGTCCATCACGTCGAGGTGCAACAGATCCGCCCCGGCCTGACAGACCGCCTGGACCTCCTCGCCCAGACGCCAGAAGTCGGCAGAGAGGATCGACGCAGAAATCAGCAGTTGGTTCACAGCTTCTCCCGGCTCAAGAGCCTGTCGTTGAGATAGACTTCAACCTGCGCGCCCGGAGGGCCCGAGGCCCAAAGTTCCAGGGTGTTCCCGGCCATGTGGGTGCCCCGGTAGACCACATCCTCTCCGGCCTCCGAGGTCACCACCACGCGCACCTTGTGCACGTCGCTGCCCGAGGGCAGTTCCAGTTCCAGTCGACGCTGCAGGAAGACCCGGTTCCCGCTGCTGCCGGCCGAGATCTCGAACTCCACGGCCGAACCGGCGGTCACCTCCGAGCCTCCCGGCGGCGCCTGGCTGAGGATCCTGCCGCGCGGAGCCTCCGGGTGGACGGACCACACGACCCCTCCCAGGGAAAGATCCGCCTTCTCGAGCCGGGCGCCCACCTGCGAGAGCCTCTGTCCGACCATGTCGGGGACCGCCACGGTGGCCACCCCGGCTCCCTTGTTGATCTGCACGTCCACGACGGTTCCCCGGCGCACTCCCTGTCCGGCCTGGGGTTTCTGGGCCACGACGACCTCGGGCTTGTCGGGGGCCTGCTCGGTGTAGGTGACCTTTCCCAGGGTCAGACGATGCCCGGAGAGCAGGACCCGGGCCTCGCGCAGGGAGCGCCCCGTGAGATCGGGGACCTGGATCAGCTCCGGCCCCAGGCTGACCACGGCCAGGACCTCGCGGTCCTTGCGGACCATGCGCCCGGGCCGGGGATTCTGGGAGATCACGATCCTCTCAGGGGTGCCGCCGGTGTGGCGGGTCTCCTCGATGCGCAGACGCAACCCCAAGGCCGCCAGGGCCTCATTGGCCTCGCGGATGTCCTGCCCCTGGATGGCCGGGACCTCGACCTCTTCGGGGATGGCGAAGTAGGAGCGGTAGACGGTGACCCCCAGGACCAGGGAGAAGACGAAGGTCACCCCCAGCAACAAGGCCAGGACCACGGTGCGCACCGCCGACCAGAGGAAGGCAGCCGCCTGCCGGCCGGCCTTCCCTCCGGGCGACTCCTCCCCCAGGCCCTGCAGACCCGGTTCGTCCTCCGCGTCAGGGGTCTTCGTGTTGCTCATTTTACCTCGTGCTCGCAGGCCGGGAAGAACCGGCCCTGCAGGTAGGTTCCCCGCCCCGAAGAGGCGGGGTCGACAGATTCCTGTCGGACCGTCTCAAAGCGCCTGGTGGCCTTCGACAACTTGGACCCGGACATCCGGTCGCCTCAGGGAACCCAGCTCGCCGAAGGCGTCGGCGTCTCGGGTTGGACGTCGCCTGGGGTCACCACCGGCGTGGGCGCGGCCGGGTCGGCCACCAGCAGGTCCACCGCCGAGCCCCGGGGGACCTCGATCCCCTGGGCGGGAGACTGCTCCACGATCTCACCGGGGGCGAAATCCGCAGAGGGGGCCCTGGAGACCTCGCCAAGCACCAGGCCCAGCGCCTCCAGGCGTTCCCGGGCCTGCTCCAGCGTGCTGCCCTGGAGGCGGGGAACCACCGCGGTCTGGTGGCTGCTCACGTGGATCTCCGCCCCGGCCAGCGGCTGACCCGGTGCCGGGTCCTGGCTGTCCACCGCGTCCTCGGGTCCGGCCGGACCGTCGACCACCAGGTCCAACCCCTGTCGGGCGGCGATCTCCCGGGCCTCGCGCAGGGATTTTCCGATCAGCTCCGGAGCCACCAGACCCTGACGACCCAACGAGAGGATCACCCGGACCTTGGTTCCGGCATCCAGGAGGGTCCCCGCCGAGGGGGCCTGTTCCAGGATGGAGTCCTCGGGCAACGAGGCGTCCGGCCGGGTTCCTCCGACCACCAGCGAGAAACCGAGATCCGAGAGGACCTTCTCGGCCTCGGCCCGGGGCATGCCCCGCAGGTCGGGAAGTTCCTTGGTGCCCGGCCCGCTGCTGACCACGACCAGGATGGTGGTCCCCCGCGTCACCTGCCCACCGGCCCCGGGAGATTGCCGGATCACGACACCTGGAGGCTGCTCGGGATCCGATTCCCGAACCTCCTCCAGGACCAGGCCCAGCCGCGAGATCTCCTCCCGGGCCCGCGAGAGCGTCAGCCCGGTCAGATCCGGCACGGTGACCATCTCCCGACCTCGGCAGACGATCACGTACAGGGCGCTCCCCCTGGCCACCTTCTGCCCGGGTGCCGGGCGCTGTTCCAGGATGGTCTCGGGGGGGACCTCCTCGGAAGGCCTCTGGTCCTGGATCCGAAGTTCCAGGCCCGACCGGGCGGCCTGCTCCCGAGCCGCGGCCAGGGAGAGTCCCACCACGTTGGGCACCTCGACGCGCTCGACCGGCCACAGGACCGACCAGAGCACTCCCGCCAGCAAGGCCAGAAGGGCGATCCCCACCATCCACCAGAGCATCCCCGCCCGCCGGGGAGGGGTCGAACGAATTCCCTGGGGCTCTTCCCGATTCCCGCGGGGGGGCGCGGGGGAGGGCGGCACGGCCTGGGGCCGGGTCAGGGTCCGGTCCACGTGCCCCCCGGAGGCCGCCTTCTCCAGGAAGGCAGCCATGTCGCCGGCGGAGGCGAAACGCTCCTCGGGGTCCTTGCGCAGGGCCTGGAGGATCCCGTCCTCGAGGAGCGGCGGAAGACCGGGCCGGAAATGCGAAGGCGGGACGGGCTCCTCATTGACATGCTTGAGGGCCAGTTGGACCGGATTCTCGGCCAGGAAGGGCAACCTTCCGGTCAGCATCTCGTACAGCAGGACCCCGACGGCATAGAGATCGGCCTGGGCGCCGGCCTGGTCGCCCCGGGCCTGCTCGGGTGAGATGTATTGCACAGAGCCCAGCATCTCGCCGGTCCGGGTCAGGGTGCGATCCCCCACGGCCCGGGCGATCCCGAAGTCCGAAACGCGAACCGTCCCGGATTCGTCCAACAGGACGTTGCGCGCCGAGACATCGCGATGGATCAGCCCGTGGGAATGGGCGTGCTGCAGGGCGGCCAGGATCTTCGTGGCGATCCGCGTCGCTTCAGGAATCGGCAAGGGCCCCGAGCGGTCCAGGCGGGTGCGCAGGTCCTCGCCCCGGACCAGCTCCATGATCAGGAAGATCCCCTCGGGGCTCTCCAGGAAATCGAAGACCCCGACGATATTCGGGTGGGAGAGGGTGGCGGCGGCCCGCGCCTCGCGGCGGAAGCGCTCGCACAGGTCGGGGTCCCGGGCGACCGAATCCAGGAGGACCTTGACCGCGACCTCGCGACCCAGGTGGAGATCCCGCGCGCGGTAGACCCGCGCCATCCCTCCCTCCCCCAGGAGTTCGAGAATCTCGTAGCGACCAAAAATCTTCTTGCCCTGCATCGCCCGGAGGATTCTGACCGTACCGTGGGACTCCTCCCCTGTCCTCCTTCTTGCGCCGTGGGTGGACGCGCGGACTGGCCCTCGTCAAGCAGGGAGTCTTCCCGGATTCCACGAAGGGGTGGAAACTGGCCCGTTCCTCGGGAGGTCCTCGACCCCCCGATCGGGCCTCGAGTCACAATACCCCGGGCGGATAGGCCCCCGCCCGTGAGGAGAAGTCGAGATGACCCCGAAGTTCGGTTCCGGCTCGAAGTCCAAACCCAATCTCCCGGCCAAGGGGAGCGCACCCGCCGCCGGAACCTCGGGAGGCTCCAACAAGGGACTGATCCGCAAGGATTCCCATGTCAAGAGCCCCCTGACAGGGAAGAACTCCCAACCCGCCGACGAGTCCGACAAGCCCGTCCTGGGAGACATCAACGAGCCCCTGGACGAGGCCCTGGCCGATGTCGAGGTCAAGCTGACCCAGAGCCCGGCCGACCGCGAACTCCACGTCCGCCGCTACAAGGTGCTGCGCAAGATGGCCGACCGCGCGGGCATGCGCGCGGCCCTCCAGCAGGCAGCCAGACAATGCGGGGATCCCTTCTTCGGCGTCAAGCTGGCCGAGGCCCTGGAGGAGGAGGGCGCCTACCACAAGGCCTTGGAATGGCGGCGCTGGGTAGCCCAGTTCGAACCCGACGATCCGGACACGATCCGACGCCTGGCGGCCACCGCCGTTCGCGCCGGAGCCCTGGAGACCGCCGAGGAGAACTACAATCACCTCCTGGAGTTGCGGACCAGGGACGAGGCCCCTCTGGGCGGCACCTTCTTCGAAGAGATGCTGGGCAAGGGCCTGGACCTCGAGACCCGCAAGAACCTCCAGAAGATGGGCTTGAGGCTGCTGAGCCGGGCCCTGGAGACCCGAAAGAACAGCGCCCCGCTCCTGGAGGCCGCCGCCCGGCTGGCCTATCGGGCCAAGGATCTCAAGGCTTCCCAGGCAGCCTACGAGAAGGCCATCCAGGCCAACTCCAAGCACAAGAACGTCGACCAGTGGAAGTCCGAGCTGCTCCGGGTCTACGCGCACCTGGGCCTGCAGGATCGCTGGCATGCCCTCAACGAGAGCCTGATCAAGAGCCTCTCCAAGGCCGTCCACGAGGCCCGCGGAGACACGCGGGCCTGGAACATGCTGGCCAGCCTGCAGATCCAGGCCGGGCGCTTCGAAGAGGCCATCGCCACGCTCAAGGAGTCCCTGCGGGCCGATTCCAAGAATGCCCAGGCGCTGTGGGAGCTGGGACGGCTCTACGTGCGCATGGGCCGCTCGCAGGAGGCGGTGGACTACTACCAGGACATCATCAACGATCCCGGCGAGAAGAAGTCGGTCCGCCGGGCCATCGAACGGGCCCTGGCCGAGCTGTACTTCAAGCTGGGCCGGTACCCTGAGGCCCTGGAAATCTACATGCGGGAAGAGGACTCGAATATCCGCATGATCGCCCCGATCTACGAGGCCGTCGGTGAGATCGAGGAAGCCCAGGCCCTCTACCTCAAGTCGGTGGCCCAGGCCCCCCGCGACGCCAAGGGACACCTGGGCCTGGCAGAGTACTGGGTCCGGCGCGAGAACTGGCCCCAGGCTGCCGAGGCGGCCCGAGAAGGCCTGCGCTGCACCTACGCCACCGAGGAGGTGCACTCCAACCTGGCGGTGGCCCTGGCCACGGCCCAGATGAAGATGTCCCAGGTCAACGAGGCCCTCCAGACCATGGAGGAAATCTGCGTGGCCTATCCCGACTCGATCCAGCAGATCTTCCGGAAGGTCAAGCTGATGCTCCTCCAGGGCCGGAAGGAGGAGGCCATGCACCTGGCCGAGGAGGTCCGGGTCTCGGCCCAGCACCAGACCGGTTGCGCCCCCTCCTCCTCTGCCCTGTGGACCCTCCTGGGGGACACCTGTTCCTTGCTGGGACGGATCCCCGAGGCCCAGCAGGCCTACACCCAGGCCCTGAAGTATGACGCAATGGACGCCACCGCCGTGCGCGGCCTGGGCATCCTGGCCGAGAAGCAGGGCGACCTGGCCCGGGCCCTGGAACTCTACGAACGCTTCGTCGTGCTGGACCCGTTGAACCTGGCCACCCCCACCATCCAGCAGCGCATCAAGACCCTGCAGGCCAAGGGATTCCGCAGACCCGCGCCCCTCCCGCCCCCAGGACCGAGCCCGGAGCCCCTGGCGGGGCCGCCGCCGGCCCCTGTCGGCAGACCGGGCTTCCCGGGGCTGCCTCCCAAGCCGGGAGCGGCCCCGCCGGCCAGCGCCCAGAACCGGGAAGGCTGGTTGGGAGACGGCTCGGTCGAGGACTGGTACAACCCGGGAGGATGACACGCTCCTCGGAGGGGGACTGATGGTCGAGGAGGCCTTCCAGGCACTCGGGGTCAATGCGGCCCTGCTCCTGGCCATCGTCTTCGTGTACGACCTGGCCCTGGCCAACCCCCTGCGGATGAAGACTCCCTGGGTCCGAATCCTGGCCGGTCTCTGCCTGAGCGCGATCGCGGTCTCGGTCATGCAGATCCCCTGGGTCTTCGGCCAGGGAATCGTCTTCGACACCCGCTCGGTCCTGATCGGGGTGTGCGGGCTCTTCTTTGGAGGAGTCCCCGTGGTCGTCGTGATGGGCATCGCCTCTCTGGCCCGAGTCCTGCAGGGGGGTGGTGCGGCCGTCCTGACCGGCATCCTGGTGATCGCCATCTCGGGTTCCCTGGGCCTGGCCTGGCGTCGGCGCCTGGACCGGGACCTCAGCAGCCTGGGCTTCTGGGAGCTCTGGAGGTTCGGGATCGCCCTCCACCTGGCCATGCTGATCGCGTTGCTGACCCTCCCCTGGCCGACCGCCCTGGAGGTCGTCGGCACCATCTGGCTCCCGGTCATGATCATCTATCCCCTGGCCACTGCCGTCCTGGGCACGCTGATGGTCAATCGCCTGAAGCGGGAGCTGGCCTCCGAAGAGCTGGCCATCCGCGAAGACCAGTACCGGACCCTCTTCGAGACCATGGTCCAGGGGGTTCTCTGCCACGATCCCAGCGGCCGCATCCTTTCGGCCAACCCCGCGGCCGCAGAGATCCTGGGGGTGGAGAGCGAGCGGATCGTGGGCCAGGATCTCTTCCAGAGGCCCTGGTTCAAGCTGGCCGAGGACGGTGTCGAACTGGCAGCCGACCAGCACCCTTCCCGTCTGGCCCTGGCCAGCGGAAGGCCCGTGCGCAACCTGGTCCAGGCGCTGGACCGCCCGGGCGGCGAGCGGCGCCTGGTCCGAACCGCGGCCATCCCCCGATTCCGCAACGAGGTGCCCCAGCCCGACCAGGTCTTCGTGGTCTTCGAGGACATCACCGAGCGGCGCCAGGCCGCTGCCGAGAAGGCCCTCATCGAGGGCCGGCTGGCCCAGTCCCGAAAACTGGAATCCTTGGGTCTCATGGCCGGCGGGGTGGCCCACGACTTCAACAACCTGCTGCTGGGGATCCTGGGCAACGTAGACCTGCTGCGCGAGTCGCTGCCGCCCACCTCGCCTCAACAGGAGAGCCTCGGCCTGATCCACCTGGCTGCGGGAAGGGCGGCCGAGCTGACCCGGGGCCTCTTGACCTTCGGCCGCGGGACCGTGGTCCACCCCACCACCCTGGAGACCAACCAGGCAGTCGGAGAGATCGCCGATCTGCTGCGCCGGACCCTGCCGGCCACCATGGACATCGTCCGGGATTTCCAGGCAGGAGCCTGGAACATCCTGGTGGACCCCACCCAGTTGACCCAGGTCCTCCTGAACCTGGCCGTCAATTCCCGGGACGCCATGCAGGGGAAGGGCACCCTCACCCTGCGCACCCGCAACCGGAAGGTGTCCGAGAGGGAGGCCCTCACCCACCCCGAGGCCCATTGCGGCGAGTTCGTGCTGATCCGCGTGCAGGACACCGGTCCGGGGCTCCCCGAGGAAATCCTGAGCCACCTCTTCGAGCCCTTCCAGACGACCAAGCCGCTCGGGGTGGGGACCGGGCTGGGACTCTCGATCGTCTACGGGGCGATCAAGCACGCCGGGGGATGGATCGTGGTAGAGTCGACCCCGGGCACGGGCGCCTGCTTCGATCTTTATCTGCCGAGAAGCCTGGGGGCTCCGGCATCGAAGCCGGAAGTCGCCCCCACCACGCGGAAGGTCCGGCCCATCCGAGTCATGGTGGTCGAAGATGAACCGGTGGTCCAGAACGTGGTCAGCCGGCTTCTGCAGCGCCGTGGCCACGAGGTGATCCTGGCCCGAGACGGGGCGCAGGCCCTGGAAATGCTGGCGAGTGAGTCTGCAAGCCTGAATCTGGTCCTGCTCGACATGACCATGCCCGGGATGACGACCGAGGAAATCCTCGAGCGACTCCGAGGCCTGGCCCCCCAACTCCCGGTCCTGCTCAACTCGGGCAACGCGCCCGGCGAGACCGTCAAGCGCATGATGGAAGAGGGCCTGGTCCAGGGATTCCTGGCCAAGCCCTTCGACATGCGGGGTCTCAACGAGAAGGTCGAAAGCCTGCTCTTCAGCTCCGAGCCGAGCGAGCCTGGGCCTGCAAGGCGGTGAGCACGACCGTGTCCACGATGTCCTCCGGCTTGCAGCCCCTGGACAGATCGTTGGAGGGATACTCCAGCCCCTGCAGGACGGGGCCCACCGCCATCCCACCCGAGAGTCGCTCGGCCAGTTTGTAGCCGATGTTCCCAGCCTGGACATCCGGGAAGATCAGCACATTGGCCTGTCCAGCCACGGGTGAACCCGGCGCCTTGGACATCCCGACCCGCGGAACCAGCGCGGCATCCACCTGCATCTCGCCATCCACCTTCAGTTCGGGGTCCCGAGCCTGGATGGTGGCCAGGGCCTCGGTCACCTTGTCGACGAATTCGTGCCGGGCGCTGCCCTTGGTCGAGAAGCTCAACAAGGCCACCCGAGGCTCGACCCCCAGGAAGGTGCGGCAGGAGTCCGCCGTGCACAGGGCGATCTCGGCGAGTTGCGCGGCGGTGGGGTTGATGACCACCGCGCAGTCGGCGAAGAGCAGGGCCCCGGACTCTCCGAAGGAGGAATCGGGCACGACCATCAACAGGAAGCTGGAGACCGTGCGCAGGCCCGGCTTGAGACCCAGACAGTGCAGCGCGGCGCGGACCGTGTGAGCGGTGGTGTTGGTGGCCCCGGCCACGGTACCGTCGGCCTTGCCGGCCCGGACGGCCAGGTTGGCGAAGTAGAGCGGATCGGCCACGGCCTTGCGGGCCTCGTCCTCGGTCAGGCCCTTGGCGCGACGCAGATCGTGATATTCCGCGACGCGGCGTTCGAATTCCGGACAGGCCAGGTGATCGATCACGGCCACGTCGTCCAGCGAGAACCCCAAGGTGGCAGCGCGCTGTCGGATGGCATCGGGCTTGCCCAGGATGGTGAGCCGGGCCAGGTTGCGGTCGGTGATCCAGCGGGCGGCCTGCAGGGTCCGGTCGTCCTGCCCCTCGGGCAGGATGATGTGGCGCAGATCGGCCTGGGCTCGAGCGCGCAACTTTTCGATGATGTGCATGGTTCACCTCGGTAGACAGGGCCACGGCCCGGCCGGAATGGGAGGGCAGGTCTTCTCCTGGCCGAGCGGGAACCCTGCCATCCCGCTGTCCTCAGCGGGCACGCCCGACTTGGAGGAACCTCCCCTGGTGCGCTCCCGAATCCTGACCCTGCTGGCTGTGTTCACCTTCTTGACCCTGGCCCTGATGACGCCAGGAGCGCGCGGAGACCAGTCGGCGGAACCTACAGCCCCCCAGGAGCCGAACCGAGAGCAAGCCCCGGCCGCCTCCCCCTCTCCCCAGCGCACCCCCCTGGCCCTCCCCTCCTCCGAGGCCGACTATTCGCCCACCGAAGGCATCTGGATCTCGGACACCGACAACGGCCGAATCGTCTACATGAAGGACCTCGACGGGACCGGCTACTATGCCCTGGGGCTCTCCGGCCGGGGTCCGGGCCGCTTCCTTCGCCCCGAACAGATCTGGGTCGACGTCGAAGCTCGGATCTACGTGGCCGACTGTGGCAACAACCGGATCGTCCGTTTCGATGACCTGAGGGGAGCCGGGTGGACCGAGATCCGCGGCCTGAGTGCTCCCACGGGCGTGGCCGCGCATGGCGACCGGATCTTCGTCTCCGACACCGGGGCGGATCGGGTCCTGGTCTACCGGGAGTTCGGAACCGAGCCGGTGGCCGTGCTCTCGGACCCCAAGCTCCGGCGCCCCGGCCATCTCTGGGTCGACCTGGAGGGGAACCTGTATGTGGCGGCAGGCGAGGATCCCCCCGGGGGCCGGGTCGTGCGCATCCCCGTCAACCTGGATGCCCCTCCCGCGCAGTGGCAGGTCTACGAGGGGCGCGGCCTGAACGGGAACAGCTTCGCCCCGGCCCAGACCCTCGTGACCCCCCACGGCATGTACCTGGTGGACAGGGCCTCCGACCGGCTGGTCCGGGTGGACGACTTCTCGGGACGCGATGCCCGGGAGTTGGGCCGCTACGGAGACGGAACCAACCAGTTCCGAGGTCCGCGCGGCCTGAGCCAGGACGAGGAAGGGCGGATCTTCCTGGCCGACACGGGCAATGACCGGGTCGTCCGCGTCGACGATATCCGCGGCAAGGGGTGGACCGCCTACCAGACCTCCGACCCCCGGCGCAGCCTGCGTGGCCCGCGCTCGGTCTACGTCTGGTCGCCCCGTCCCCCCAAGCCCACCCCCTCGCCTTCGCCCAAGAAGAAGTAGGCGCCTCGGGCCGGCAGACACCTCCAGGCGCTCCCGATCCCGGCATATCGAATCCGAGGCGCTCAAGCCCATCGGACAAGGGTTCCTGGGCGACCAGGGATGGCCCGGTGCCCCTCGAAGGCTGCGCCGTGTCCACTTCGACCCGTTCCCGCGAGCGCACCAAGGCCCTGGAGAAGAAGGCCTCCCTGGAGCCCAAGGACGCGGAACTGACGATCCACCTCGGCGAGGCCTACCTGCGCGAGGGGCGACTGGAAGAGGCGGCCCAGGCCTATGCTCGAGCCGCCGAACTGGATCCCCGCACCGAGTTCCGAGCCCTGTACTGGGAGTGGCTGGGCCTGGTCCGCGAGTCGCGCGAGGAACTCGAACAGGCCCTCGAGGCCTACGACAACTGGGCTGACGCGGACCCCTCCTCGGTCGAACCGGTGGACCGGGCCGGCACCCTCCTGGTGGCCCTGGGCCGCTGGACGGATCTGGCCCTGCTCCGCCCCCAGTATGAGCGGCGGGCCGAAGGCAACTCGGACCTCAAGCTGCTGGAGTCCATGGCCTTGTTCACCTACGTCATGGAGCAACTGGGGGCCACCGAGGACCCCCCCCCCATGGCCCGGGCCTACGCTGCCCTGGAAGTCGAGAACCGCAGCATCGCCATGCGCTATCTGCTGGGCATGCTCTTCCTGCGCAGCGGTCAGTTGGAGGCGGCCAACGCCGAATTCCTGCGGGTTCTCGAGCTGGACTCCGACCGGACCTGGGTCGAGAGGCGCTTCTCGTTGGGATGGCGGGCCTCGACGGCCTGGTTGATGCTGGGCCGCATCGCCCGCCTGCAGGGTCAAATCCCCGAGGCCCTGCAGCATCTCCAATCCTGCCTGCAGACCAGCACCGACAGCCTCGAGCCCCTGGAGGAGCTGGTCTCGCTTCTGGTCGAGCAGGAGGTCTATGAAGAAGCCCTGATGCTCCTGCCGGAGGGCCCGGACTCCCTGGAGATGCCCCCCTGGATCCGCAGGTTGCGGACCCGCTGCCTCCTGGGCCTGGGTCGGGTGGAAGAGGCCGCCCGCCTGGTGGAGAGCGGCGAACCCGCCCCCGCAGCCCGCCCCCGCCGGACGCCGGGCCCCGACGCCCGACTGCGCGCGCGCCTGGCCGAGGCCAGGGAGCACCTGGAAGCCGGGCGCTTCGAGGAGGCCCACGAGGCCTATGCCGCCCTGGGACCGGCCCGACGCCGTCCCCCCGAGGTCCGCCTGGGCCTGGCCCAGGCCGCCATCGGCCTGGGCCGCCCCAAGGATGCGGTCCGGCAACTGGAGATCCTCGTGCGCGAGGCACCCGACCACGCCGAGGCCTGGGGCCTTCTGGCCGAGGCCTACCGACAGACCGGAAGCACCCTCCGGCGACGGCTGGCCCTGGCCCAGCTCGAGGCGGTCCGCCTGGGGCCGAGCCCACAGGCCGTCCGCGAGTGGCTGGCTCCGGCCCACCCCCAGAGCGGGGTTCCGGGCCTGGGGGTGAGCGCCCGGGCCCTGCCCGGAGAGGGGAACCTGACGGTGACCGGGGTCAGCGGAGCCGAGGCTGCGGCCCACATCGCCTGGACCTGGCTCCGCGCCGAGGCCGTGGGCCTGGGCCTTCCCGACCCCTCGCGATGCGACGCCCATGTCCATGTCCGTGCCCTGGGCCCCGTCCCCGGGGTGGCGGAGCTCGTCGAGGAGGCGCCCGCAGGCTGGCCCCTGGCTCCGGTCGAGCCGGAGATCTGCGGCGAGGATATCGGCCTGGCGGTCCTGGCCGCCCTGGCCGGGGCCCTGGAGCTGCGCTCTCCTTCCGGCCGCACCGTTGTGGCCGGGCGGGTGGACCTCTCAGGGGGGGTCCACGGCTCGGCCACCCTGGTCGCCGGACTGGCCCAGCTCCGAGAAGGCGGAGGCTCCTGGGATCGGCTGATCCTGCCCCGGACGATGGCGGCGGAGCTCCATCGCCTGCCCGAGGAGATCTGGACGACCTCGGACATGATCCTCTGCGCCAACGCGGTCCAGGCCCTGGCTCACCTCAAGGAGGAGGAGATCGGATGACGAGGACTTCACTTGAGGTCGAAAGGCAGGTATGATGCCCCTGCACAGCCAGGACCTGGCCCGGGCCATGGCCAGTGCCGCCGAGGAAGCCCATCGCCTGGCCCACCCCTACCTGGCCACCGAACACCTGCTGCTGGGGCTGGTCAGCGAGGTCGATTCCGGCGCGGGTCAGTTCCTCCGCCGCCGCGGATTCCAGCCCCGCAAGCTGCGCGCCGCCGTCCGCGCCCTGGTCGGGCGGGGAGGGCGCCCGGCCGAGACGGAACCGCCTCCCAGCCTGCGCGCCTTGGGACTCCTGCGTCTGGCCGAGAACCTGGCCCAGGGGTATGGTGAGCCGGTCAACACCCTGCACCTGCTCTGGGCCATGCTGCAGGACCGGGACTGCGACGGAACCCTCCTCCTGATGGAGGGCGGGGCCGATCCGGCCACCTGGATGGCGGAGCTCGAGGAGATCCTGGCCGAGCCCACCCGCCGCCGCCCCCGGGTCTTCATCTTCGGGCAGGGCGATCGCCCTGCCGCCCAGGTGGCCGAAGCCAGTCGCTGGCGCGAGCGCCTGCTGGCCGCCGGAGAGCATCTGCGCAAGAAGATCGTCGGCCAGGACTCGGCCGTGGAGCGCGTGGCCGACACCCTGACCCGCTCCTGGGCCGGCCTGCTGGGAGCCGGACGCCCGATGGCCAGCTTCCTGTTCGTGGGCCCCCGGGGCTCGGGAAAGCTGACCCTGGCCCGGAACCTCGCCGCCTTCCTGTATGGGGACTCCGAGCGGGTCGTGCGGCTGAGCATGGACGAGTTCAGCGACGAGCTCCGGGCGCTGCGCCTGCTGGGTTCCAACTACGGGGTGCCCTCCGAACAGGAGGGAGTGCTGACCCGACTGGTCCAGGAATACCCCTACTCGGTGGTCTTCCTGGAGGACGTCGAGAGGGCCCATCCCCGGGCCATGGAGGGGATCCACCAGATCCTGGAGCGCGGACATGTCTTCGACGGTCGGGGACAGAGGGTCGAGTTCCGCGACAACGTGGTCATCCTCTCGGTCGCGGTGGATCCCGAGTTCTTCGAAAGGGAGGCTCCGGTCGGCTTCCGGTTGACGGCTCGGGACGTGATCACCACCCAGGAGCGCATCGAGCGCGAGATCATGCCCGAGCTCGAGCGGGTCCTTCGAGCCGACACCCTGGGTCTGGTGGACGAGGCGGTCTTCTTCCCGCCCCTGGGCGGGCGCGAGATGACCGAACTCCTGCAGGCCTGGACTCGCGAGCTGACCTTCGAGATGGCGCAGAAGCGCAACATCCGGGTGACCCTGAAACCGGAGGTCAATCTGCGCCTGATCCGCCGGGGCAATGAGATGGGCCAGGGCGCCGGGACCCTGCGCCGGCTCTTCGTCCGCGACGTGGCCAACTCGCTGGCCCGGGCCATGCTGGAGAACACCATCCGGGAAGGGGACTCGGTCGAGGTCTGCGAGGTCGACGGAGCGATCACCGTGTGCCGGGCCGGAGCCCTCCCCGAGAAGGCCGGGAAGAGACGCCGCACGCCCCGGGCGACCCAACCGGCAGGCCCGCGCAAGGGAGGCCAATCGCCCCCCCCCACGGACTCCAGCCCCTGATTTCCCCGCTGCCCCGAGGCAGCCCCTCCCCGCAGCCAGGCCTGGCTGCGAGAAGGGGCGCCCCGGACTCAGCGGTTCTCTTCGTCGAGAAGGACCCGCCCGGACTCACCAGGAGCGGGAGCGGGCGGCTCCTCCTGGACCGGGGGCGCCGGCGGGTGACCCTCCAGGACGACCACGGCCAGGGGCGGGACCGTCAGGGGCAGCGAGAAGGGCTTGCCGTCCCACTCCCGGGCCTCGGCGAGGATCTCGGGGGCCGGACACACCCCGCTGCCGCCGTACTCCAACCCGTCCGAGTTCAGACGGACCTTCCAGGTCCCGCCCCAGGGCACTCCGATCCGGTGCTCGGAGCGCGGGACCGGGGTGAAGTTGCACACGAAGGCCAGCGCCTTGTCCCGGCCATAGGGGAAGCGCAGGAAGCTGACCACGCTGGACTGGGCATCGTCGCACTGGATCCACTCGAAGCCCCCGGGGCGCCCGTCCAGTTCCCACAGGGCCCTCTCTTCGAGGTAGACGCGGTTCATGTCGGCGGACCAGCGCTTCAGGGCGGCGTGGTCGGGATTGTCCAGGAGGTGCCAGTCCAGGGAACGCTCCTCCCACCACTCGTTCCACTGGCCGAACTCCCCTCCCATGAACATCAGCTTCTTGCCGGGATAGCCGGCCATGTAGCCGAGGAGGAGCCGCAGGTTCGCCCTCTTCTGCCAGTTGTCGCCCGGCATCTTGTCCAGCAGGGATTTCTTGCCGTGGACCACCTCGTCATGGGAGATCGGCAGCATGAACTCCTCGCTGTACTGATAGAGCATCCCGAAAGTCAGGTTGCGCTGATGGTACTGGCGGTGGATGGGGTCCTTCTCGATGTACTTCAGGGTGTCGTTCATCCACCCCATGTTCCACTTGAAGGTGAAGCCCAGCCCCCCCTCCTGGACGGGTCCGGTGACCCGGGGCCAGGCGGTGGATTCCTCGGCCAGGGTGAAGCAGCCCGGATGGTAGGTCGAGACCGCCAGGTTGAAGTCCTTGAGGAACTGGACCGCCTCGAGGTTCTCGCGCCCGCCGTACTGGTTGGGGATCCACTGGCCATGCTCGCGGCCATAGTCCCGATACAGCATCGAGGCCACCGCGTCCACCCTCAATCCGTCCACGTGGTAGCGATCCAGCCAGAACATGGCGCTGGAGATCAGGAAGTTGCGGACCTCGTTGCGCCCGTAGTTGAAGATGTAGGTGCCCCAGTGGGGGTGGAAGCCCTGGCGGGGATCCTCGTGCTCATAGAGGCTCGTGCCGTCGAAGCGGGCCAGGGCGTGCCCGTCGGTCGGGAAGTGGGCAGGAACCCAGTCCAGGATCACGCCGATCCCGTTCTGGTGGAGGGTGTCCACCAGGAACATGAACTCCTCGGGGGTCCCGAAGCGGCTGGTGGGGGCGAAGTATCCGACCGTCTGGTAGCCCCAGGACCCGTCGAAGGGGTGCTCGGTGATCGGCATGAACTCGACGTGGGTATAGCCCATCTCGCGAGCATAGGCCGCCAGCCTGGGGGCCACCTCGGTGTAGGTCATCCAGCGGTCCTGCTCTTCGGGAACGCGCATCCAGGAACCCAGGTGGACCTCATACACGTTGAGCGGACTGCGCCGGACATCCCGGCCCGGGCGGGCGGCCATCCACTCCTGGTCGCCCCACTGATGGCGCGAGAGGTCCCAGATCCTGGAAGCCGTCCGAGGCCGCATCTCGGAGGCCACCCCGTAGGGGTCGGCCTTCTCCATGATCTCTCCGCCGAACTTCGGCTTGATGGCGTACTTGTAGAGGTCGCCGTGCCCCACTCCGGGGAGGAAGCCCTGCCAGACCCCGGTGGCGTGGCGCAGATGCAGCGGGGTGCGCCCGTGCTCCCAGCCATTGAAGTCCCCGATGACGGAGACCTCGTCGGCATTGGGTGCCCACACCGCGAAGTGCGTCCCCCGCTGCCCGTCCATGCTGGCCAGGTGGGCCCCCATCCGCAGATAGGCCTTGTGATGTGAAGCCGCTGCCCACAGATACTCGTCGTACTCCGTCATCGCGGGAGAGTTTCCCAACGTCTCGGTCATGTCCGTCACCCCTTCGGCTTGTATGCGGGAAGTCTAGCATATCCTGTCAAGGAACTGCCGATTGCTGCATACTCAACTTTTATCGGGCCCGATCTTCAGGCACTCTTCGAAGCACCGGCGCAAGGCCGTCCGGACGGAGTGGTCCCCTCTGGAAATCTCCTGCAGATGCACCATCTCCACGGAAGGCTCGCCAGGAACTGGGAGGGCAAGACAGAATCCGGCGCCCAACATGGAAGTTCCCAGGAGAGAGGCCATGACCTGCCGGATCGGACTGATGACCAGCGGGGGAGATGCCCCCGGAATGAACGCCGCGGTGCGCTCCGTGGTGAGGACCGCCCAGCACAGCGGAGCCCAGGTCTACGGAATCCTCGACGGATACCGGGGCCTGATGAACCCCGAGACGGGAATCCGGCTTCTGGACTGTGCGACGGTCAGCGGGATCCTCTCGCGCGGGGGAACCATGCTCGGCACCGCCCGATGTCGCGAGATGCTGGAGGTGGCGGGTCGCCAGCAGGCCGTCCGGGCCCTGGTGGAGCGGGGAATCGACCGCCTGGTGGTGGTCGGAGGGGACGGAAGCCTGACCGGCGCCGATGCCCTGCGCCAGGAATGGCGCGATCACCTGCAGGCCATGATCGACGAGGGCACGCTCCCCGCCCGGATCCTGGAAGAGCACCCGACCCTGAGCGTGATCGGGCTGCCAGGGACCATCGACAACGACCTCTGCGGCACCGACATCACCATCGGCGCCGACACCGCCCTGCACCGGATCGTCTCGGCCCTGGACGCGATCTTCAGCACCGCGGCCAGCCACCAGCGCACCTTCGTGGTCGAGGTCATGGGCCGACACTGCGGTTATCTGGCCGTGATGGCCGGGCTGGCCACCGGGGCCGAATGGCTGCTGATCCCTGAGGACCCGCCCCCCGACGGATGGGAGGAGCAGATGGGGATGGTCCTGTCCAAGGGCCGCGCCAAGGGCAAACGGGCCACGATCGTCCTGGTGGCCGAGGGAGCCCGCGACCGTCAGGGTCGCCCGATCACCAGCCACTACGTCCAGCAGGTCCTGGAAGAGCGCCTGGGAGAGGATGCCCGCGTCACGATCCTGGGCCATGTCCAGCGCGGAGGCTCGCCTTCGGCCTATGACCGGAACCTGAGCTCCCTGCTGGGCCAGCGGGCGGCTCGGGAGGCACTGCGCGAGCAGATCGACTCCTCGATCCTGGTGGGGATGAAGGGGAATCGGCCGACCACCACGCCGTTGATGGAGGCCGTCGAGCTGACGCGTCGGGCCCAGGCCTCGTGCACCCACGAAGCCGGGCTGGAGGGATTGAGCCTGCGCGGGCAGTCGCTCTCCGACGCCTACCACCTCTTCGGGGTGGTCAACGGCCCCGCCCCTGCCCCGCCGACGGGGAAGCCCCGCCGAATCGCCCTGATCCATTCCGGTTCTCCGGCCCCGGGCATGAACATGGCGGTGCGGACCTCGGTCCGCTGGGCCCTGGCCCAGGGACATGAGGTCCTGGGGATCCGGGGAGGCTTTGCCGGGCTGAGCCGCGGGGATGTCGAGGAGCTCGACTGGATGGGGGTCTCCGGCTGGGCCGGGCTGGGCGGAGCCGAACTGGGGACCAGCCACGGGATCCCCTCGGGCCCGGAGCTGTACACCGCGGCGCGAATCCTGGAGGACCACGGGGTGGAGGCCCTGCTGATGATCGGCGGGTGGTCCGGGTATGAGGCCGTGCACCGCCTGTACCGCGAGAGGACCGACTACCCGGCCTTCCGGATCCCCATGCTCTGCCTTCCGGCCAGCATCGACAACAACCTGCCCGGCTCGGAGTTCAGCGTCGGAGCCGACACCGCCCTGAACAGCATCGTCGAGGCCGCCGACCGGATCAAGCGCTCGGCGGTGGCCAACCGCAGGTGCTTCCTGGTCGAGGTCATGGGCGACATGTGCGGTTACCTGGCCTACATGAGCGGCCTGGCCACGGGCGCCGAGAAGGTCTACCTGCACGAGAGCCCGCTGAATGCCGCCCAACTGCTCTCGGATCTCCAGGAACTGAAGAACTCCTTCGAAAAAGGCCGCTCGGTCGCCCTGGTCATGGTCAACGAGAAGGCCCATCCCCTGTACACCACCGGGGTCCTGCGGGCCCTCTTCGAGGAGGAGGGCCGCAAGCACTTCGACGTGCGCCAGGCCATCCTGGGCCACCTCCAGCAGGGCGGAGATCCGACGCCCTTCGACCGGACGATGGCTGCCCGCCTGGCCCGCGCCGCCATCGAGCACCTCCAGGGCTCCCTGGAAAAGGGCTCGGACCTGTGCGGATTCCTGGGCCTCCAACCGCAAGGCCTCAAGGTCTGGGACTTCCACGACTATACCCGGATGGTGGACGCGGAGAATCACCGCCCCCGTCAGCAGTGGTGGCTGGATCTCAACGTGGTGGTGGGCGACATGGCGGCCACCTGAGCGACCAGGTCCTCCCGGTCCGGCCCCGGAAATCCGGGGCCGGACCGGCTCAATCCCAGGCCTCCAGGGGATGGACCTGACCGGGCTCCTGGTAGGGCGACCGGCTCAAGGATTCGGCCCCGGACCCGGTCAGCACCACCAGGTCTTCCACCCGACAGCCTCCGATCCCCGGGACGTAGATCCCCGGTTCGACGGTGACGACCATTCCCGCCTCCAGGAGCGTCTTGGACTCGGGGCGCAGCCCCGGACCCTCGTGGACGGCCAGGCCCACTCCGTGCCCCAGGCTGTGGCTGAAGGCCGGACCGTACCCGGCTCGGGCGATGATCTCCCGAGCCACCTGATCCACCTCGCAGCCGCGCAGCCCGGGGCGGATGGTCTCCATGCCCGTCCGATGGGCGCGACGCACGACCTCCAGGATCTCCAGCGAGCGCTCATCCAGGTGGCCCAGCCAGACGGTGCGGGTGATGTCCGAGCAGTAGCCCTCCACCAGCGCCCCGAAGTCGACGGTGACCAGCTCGCCGGGCTGGATCGCGCGATCGGTCACCCCGGCATGGGGATAGGCTCCGTTGGGCCCGGAGGCCACGATGGTGTCGAAGGAGGGCTTGCGGGCCCCGCACTTCGCCAGCCGGTACTCCAGTTCGGCGCAGAAGTCCGCCTCGGTCACCCCCTCCCGGAAGGAGGGCAAGGCGGCCCGCCAGGCCTCATCGGCCACCCGGGCCGCCCGGCGAACGGCCTCGACCTCGTCGGGAGACTTGATCTGCCGGATCTCTTCGACCAGACCCGAGATGGACTCCATGGCCCGGACCGGACCCGCGCCCTCCCCGAGATCCTCCCGGGCCTGTCGGAAGTCCGTCACCGTCAGGTCCGAGCCCTCGAAGCCCAGGCTGCCGGACCACCCCTGCTCGGAGAGCCAACAAGCCAGGCGGCGCGAGAGGCGCAGATCCTCATTGGAACGGAAGCGGACCAGTTCCAGGTCCGGGCACTGGGACTCGACCTGGGCCCAATAGCGCCCGTCGGTGACCAGGGCCACCTTCTCGGCGGAAAGGAAGAGCCATCCGTTCGACCCGGTGAAACCGGAAAGATAGCGGCGATTCTCGGGGGCGGTGATCAGCATGGCGTCCAGGCCCCGCTCCTCCAGGAGCTTGAGGGCCTGGGCCCGACGAGTTGCGGTGAGGGTCAATTGCCACCTCCTTGAGGTTCAGACGGATCGAGCTTGCGGGAAGGTCGGTCGGCATCCGGCCTCCATTCCCCTCGGAAGATCTGCCGGGCGGGCCCGATCAGGCGCACCCGCCCGTCCTCCTGCCAGTCCACCTGCAAGGTCCCCCCGGGGAGATCCACCCGGGCCTTGCGCCCGGTCAGGCCGGCCATGGCCGAGGCCACCAGGGCGGCGCAGGCACCGGTCCCACAGGCCAGGGTGATTCCGACGCCCCGCTCCCAGACCCGGACCGCCAGGTGGTCGGCTGCCAGGACCTCGACGAATTCGACGTTCAAGCCCTGGGGATGGCGACGCTCCAGGACCGGACCGTGGCGCTCGACCTGGACGGCCTCGAGGTCCTCGACGAAGACCACCCGATGGGGATTGCCCAGCGAGAGCGTGGCGCAAGGGCGCACCAGCTCGTCGAGCATGAGGAACCCGGGGCCCTCCAGGACCTGGGGTTCACCCATGTCCACCTCGACCACCCAGGGGTCCGGAGAGGCCAGGATGCGCACGGCGCGAGAGCCGCTGCGGGTGGAGATCTCGGCCCGGTCTCCGGTGAAGAGCCCCTCACGCCGACCCAGGCCGGCTACGCAACGGATGGCGTTGCCGCACATCTGCGCCAGGGAGCCGTCGGCGTTGTAGATCTCCATGCCCGGCCCCTCGGCCCGCGGGATCACGAAGACCAGACCATCGGCCCCGACCCCGCGGTGACGATCACAGACCTCTCGAGCCAGGGCCTCTGCCGAGGAAGGCGGCCCCTCCGGGGCCAGGGTCAGGACGAAGTCGTTGCCCAGGCCCTCCCACTTCCAGAAGGGCAGGGGAAGCCGCCCCCCTGCGCTCATGGCCGACCCGCCGGAGAATTCGAGCGCGCCGCAGCGACGGCCCCGAAGGCCTCGCTCATGAAGGCCTGGTTCATGGGGCGGCTGGGGGTGACGGTCGTGATCGAGTGCTTGTAGATCATGTTCAGACGCCCCTCGGTGTCCTCCAGAAAGACCGTGAAGTTGTCAAAGCCTCGGAGATATCCCTTGAGCTGGACTCCCTTGGCCAGATAGATCACGGCGACCTGGCCCTCCTTCTTGAGGGCTGCGAGGAACGCGTCCTGAAGATTCAACTGCACGGTGGATTCCTTCTCTCGGCGGGCGGGTCTTGCGGTCCGTCCCAGGATGCTGTCCGGTCGCGAAGACCGGGTGCTGGCTGCACGAGCGGGTCCTCCCCGTCAAAGAGTCCGGACTGAAGTCGATCCACTCCAGCCCGGGCTCGGCTCGAAGCCAGGTCTCCTGGCGCCGGGCGTAGCGGCGGGTGGCCAGACGGATCTCCTCCAGGGCCTCCTGAAGGGGTCTTTGCCCCTCGACCACGTCGAGGATCTCGCGATAGCCCAGGATTCGAAGGTGGCGCAGACAGGGGCCCCATCCCTTCTCGACCAGGAAGCGCACCTCCTCCACCCATCCGGACTCGACCATCGCCTCCAGGCGCCGATCGATGCGCTCGGTCAGCACCGCCCGGGGAACCCTCAGGCCCAGCTTCAGGCGGGGATGTTCCGGAGGCACCCGGCGGCTGATCTCGGAGAAGGCGCGCCCCGTCTGGATGCAGACCTCCAGGGCCCGAATCAACCGACGGCGGTTGCGGGGGTCCACCCTTTCTGCCGTCTCGGGGTCCCGGGCCTGCAGATCGGTCAGCAGGACCTCGGTTTGAAGGGCTTCGAGCCTGGCGCGCAGTTCGGGGTTCGGGGGGACCTCTACCAGGGTGTACCCCTCCAGGAGACCGCGGAGGTACAGCCCCGTCCCTCCGACCAGCAGGGGCAGGCGCCCGCGGGTCTGGATCTCCTCCAGGGCAGGCCCGGCCAGCCTCAGGAAATCCGCCAGGCTGAAACCCTGGTCGGGATCGCGCAGATCCAGCAGATGATGGGGGATGCGGGCCCGTTCCTGCGGAGTGGGCTTGGCGGTGCCCACGTCCAGGCCGCGGTAGACCTGGGCCGAATCCGCGCTGAGGATCTCGCCCCCCAGACGCTCGGCCAGGGCCAGGGCCAGCGAGGACTTCCCTGAGGCGGTCGGGCCCATGATCGCCACCACGGGCCCCTTCATCGATGGAAGAGCCGCTCGAGGGCGCGGCGATCCAGGAGGATCCGGGTGGGGCGCCCGTGTGGGCAGTAATTGGAGTGCTCGACCTCGAGCATGTCGTGCACCAGGCGCGTCATCTCGGCGTGGGTGAGCGGATCCCCGGCCTTCACGGCCGCCTTGCAACTGACCATCGCCCGCAATCTCTCGCGAAAGGCCTCCGGCACGCTGCCACGCACGCTCACCGCGCCCTCGGCAGCCTCCTCGACCAGGGCCCGGAAAGCCTCCTGGACGCGTCGGGCAGGCAGGCCTGCGGGCACTCCCCTCAACTGGAAGGCATCCCCTCCGAAGGGCTCGACCTCGAAACCGAGTCCCCGGAAATCCTCCAGGTGGCCAGCCAGGAACTCGGCCAGCGTCGGAGGGAACTCCAGGACCTCGGGAACCAGCAGGCCCTGCGAGCACTCTCCCATGGGGGCCAGATGCCCCAGGCGCTCGTAGTTGACCCTCTCGTGGGCCGTGTGCTGGTCGATCACCCACAGTTCGCCGTCCACCAGGCCGACGAGGAAGGTCTGGTGGAGCTGGGCCAGGGGGACGAAGCGAGCTCGCACCGGCTCGCCGACCCGATCGGAACGCCTGGGGTCCCCAGGTCCCGGAGAAGCCTCCTCCTGCAGGGGACGCAGGAACTCCAGGACCGCCTGGGTCGGCGGCGGGGGAACCCTTGGCGGGGGGGGAATCGAACGGCCTGCGGGGGACCAGGCGCCAACCCCGGAGGGGGCCTGAGGCTCGGGGGAGAGGGCCCGTTCCAGGTGCCGCGGCCGGACCGAATCGGCGCCGCGCGTCTCCAAGGCGCTGGAGACGGCCCGGAACAGGGTGCTGAAGACCGGTCGGGGCCGGGCGAAACGAACCTCCAGCTTGGTGGGGTGCACGTTCACGTCCACCTGGGAGGGGTCGACCGTCAGGCGGACCAGACCGACCGGAAAGCGCCCCCTCTCCAGCAAGGGCGAGAACCCCTCCTGCAGGGCCTGGGACAGGGAATTCGAGCGGATGACCCGCCCGTTCATCAAGAAGATCTGGGCTGCGCGGGTGCTGCGCGCCTCGGGGGGCAAGGCCACCAGGCCGTCGACCTGCAGGCCCTCTCCCTGGCCCTGGATGGGGATGAGCCTCTCGGCGGGCACCTTCCAGATCCGCGAGAGCCGTTCGCTGGCCGGCAACCCGGCCGGGAAGCTGAGCAGCTCCTTGCCGTTGGAGGAGAGCCGGAAATGGACCTCCGGCCAGGCGGCTGCCAGGCGGCCCACCAGGTCCACCACCTGCGCGGTCTCGGCAGCCGGGCTGCGCAGGAACTTGCGCCGGGCCGGCGTGTTGAAGAAGAGGTCCCGAACCGTGATCCGGGTCCCGGGCACCCCGGCCACGGGGGCCACGCGCAGGGTCTCGGAGCCCTCGATGCGCAGCTCGGTCCCATGCTCGGCGTCGGGCTCGCAGGTCTGGATCTCGACCCGGGCCACGGCGGCGATGCTGGGCAGCGCCTCGCCGCGGAAGCCCAGGGTGAGCAGCTCGTCGAGGTCCTCCCACTGGCGGATCTTGGAAGTGGCGAAGCGCTGGACTGCCAGACGCAGGTCCGCCTCGGACATCCCGTGCCCGTCGTCGCTGACCCGGATCAGCGTCGAACCGCCCCCCTGAAGCTCGATGGTGATCCGCGAGGCCGCGGCGTCCAAGGAGTTCTCCACCAACTCCTTGACGATCGAGACCGGACGCTCGACCACCTCGCCGGCGGCGATCCGCTCGGCCACGCTCTTTTCCAGGATCCGAACCCTCGTCAAGCTGCCTCCTGGCGAGGGAAGGCCCCGCCGCGCGCGGCGTTTCAGGATCGGCTCGGACGGGTCCTGCCGAATGGGCGTTCTCCTGGCCGGTTCCGCTCACCGGGCAGGACCCGTCCGGGCGGCGCCGGCCGCTCTCCCGTGCCCGGGTCCAGGAAGACCCGTCCTCGGACTCAGGGCCGGGACTCGTCGGCCAGGGCATCCAGGCGGACGAACTCGAATCCCTTCCGGCGCAGCTCCGGAATCAGGATTTCCAGGGCCTGGACGGTCTGGCTGCGATCTCCTCCCCCATCGTGCAGCAGGACCACGTCGCCCGGGCGGGCCCGATCCACCACCCGCCGGGCCAGGACCTCGGCGCCGGGAAGCTGCCAGTCACGAGGGCAATTCGACCACAGCGCGGTGGTCATCCCAAGGTCCCGGGCCTGGCGCACGGTCCAGGGGGTCCTCATCCCGAACGGAGGGCGGAACCAGCGGGGCTCCTGGCCGAGAATCCGGGCCATGCTGGCCTGCCCTTCGAGGATCTCCCGGCGCGAGCGGCCGGGAAGACAGAAGAGCAGGTTGGCGTGGTTCTGGGTGTGGCTTCCCACCAGATGACCTTCCCGTTGCATCCGACGCACCAGTTCGGGATGGCGGGCCGCATCCCGCCCCAGACAGAAGAAGGCGGCCGGCACCTTCTCACGGGCCAGGACCTCGAGGATCCGGTCCGTGTGGGGCGGAGCGGGCCCATCGTCGAAGGTCAGGGCCAGAACGGACCGGTCCGCAGGCCCCCGGGACAGGACCCGGCCATAGCGCTGGCTGGCCACGTCCACGCAGGGTTCGAGGAGGGCGCCCAGGGCCAGGGCCAGGATCCAGGCTCCCAGCCCCAGGCCTGCCCGCCCCTGGGGATCGGCGGCCCAGAGCCCCAGGGCCAGGAGGCCCGTCCCCAGGACATAGGCCTGACGGTATTCTTCATGCATCCAATCACGGATCGACGTGAGAAGGCCCACGCTCCAGCAGTTCTGTGCGTCCGACCGCCCCCCTCCCGATCAGTCCCCAGGCCCCCACAGCGCCCGACACAAGGCCTGCTCGCCCGCCGAGCCCTCCTTCTCGCCAGGACCTCGCATCCTCAGGCGCGGGGCCTCCTTCAACTGATCGGCCGAAATTTCGCCTCTCTTGAGGCGCCCATAGAGGTCCGCGAAGACCTTCCGGGGCACCCGACCGGGCTCACGCGGGACCGTCGGCGGGAGCGGGGCGGCCCGCCCCTTGGCCAGCACCAGATCGGCCACGAAGCGATAACCCGCGCGAAGTCCTTCCAGATCCACAGGCTCGGTGGCGAGCGCTCGTTGCCGCAAGCACTCCAGATCCTCCAGACGATCCCACAACTCCAGGGCTGGACCGGCCTGCAGGGTGCCCGAGCGCACTTCGGCCAGATAGCGCAGATAGAGGCGATCCCGATCGGATTCCAGTTCCCGCATGCGGACCCGGACCACCTGCCGGGTCAACTCCTTCGACCCCGACAAAAAGCGGCCCAGGAGCCGGTCGCAGGCCTCCGCGGCCCGGCCTCGTCGCAGGACCCGGCGCACCATCCTCTGCAACTCCGAAAGCTCGAAGGGTTTATGGAGGCATCCGTCGGGTGGAGGAAGGGACTCCGGCACCCGGGCCGCCCTGGGATGGCAGGAGGCCAGCAGCACGACCCGCAGCGAGGGATGGGCCTTCTTGAGGGCCGCCAGGCTCTTCCATCCCTGAGGACCCAGGGCCCGGGTCCCGGCCAGCAGCAGGTCGGGGGTTTCTTGGGGGTTCCCGAAGATCTGCCGGATCTGGCCGATCGCGCGGACCTCGAAGCCCTCCTCCTCGAGGACCTCCACCAGGACCTCCCGCAGGCTGATATCTTCTTCCAGGATCAGGATGCGCTCAGACATGGGCTTCTCACAGGGTGACCAGGACCCGGTAGACGGGAAGGAACAAAGCCAGCAGAACGATGCCGACGAAGCCCCCCACCGCGCCGACCACCATCGGCTCCAGAAGCGAGGTGAGGCTGTTCAGCGAGAGTTCCAGGTCCTGCTCGTAGAATTCGGCCAGCCGCAGCAGCGGGCCGGCCAGATCGCCGGTCTCTTCGCCGATCGCCACCATGCTCAGGACCATCGGCGGAAAGAAGTCGGTGGTCGCCAAGGCTTCGAAGACGCTGACCCCTTCCCCCAGATCGACGCAGGCCTCCTCGAGGGCCTCGGCCAGGGGGCGGTTGGCCAGGGCCGAGGCCGCGATCTGCAGGGCCCCCACCATGGGCATGGACCCGGAGAGCAGGGTGGCCAGGGTCCGACAGAAGCGCACCATCAGCAGCTTGCGGCAGATCCCGCCCAGGAGGGGGGCCGCCAGGAGGGCCTTCTGGATCTGGAAGCCCCCGTGCGGAGTCTGCAGGTGCATCCCGGCCAGAGGGATCCCCAGGCTGGCGCTCCCCAGCGTGAGAGCCCAGACTCCAGGCTCCCGGGCCAGACCGGTCAGGGCCAGCAGGACCCGGGTGATCCAGGGAAGGTCCTGGACGCCGCGCAGGGCCCCGTTGAGAAAGGTCGGCAGGACATGTCCGAGCATGAGCCCCGCCAGGGCCAGGGCGACCCCCGCGACCAGGCAGGGATAGGCCAGGGCGGAACGGATCCGCTCGCGCAGGTGGACCTCCCGTTCCTGGAGGTTGGCCAGTTGCCCGAACATGGCCACCAGGGCTCCGGAGGCTTCGCCGGCGCGGGTCAGGCCCACCTCCAGCAATCCGAAGATCTCGCTGTGGCGGGCCATTCCCCGCGAGAGGGTGCGCCCCTGAAGAAGGCTCAGGTGCACCTCCTGCCAGGCCCGGGCCAGAAGGGGAGTCCCTTCCTGACGGGCCAGGACCCCGACGGCTCTTTCCAGGGGCATCCCGGAGGCGATCATGACGGCGAGCTGGCGCGTGGCCACCGAGCGCTCGCGCAGGCCGGGACGCCGTCGCCCCCCTCCCCACCCCACCTTGAAGCGCTTCATCTGGGCGGACCTCCGTGGATCGGTTCGAAGCTCCCCGCCGCCGACAGGGTGCACTTCCAGACCTGATCGCTGCAGGTGTTCACGTAGACCACGTTGCGATACGGGTCCAGGCAGATTCCCGAGGGACGGGCCCGAACCAGGTCTCCCGGCAGGGGGCGGCGACTCCAGATCCGGGCGAACCCTCCTCCCGGCACCGGGACGAAGTCGAGCAGGTGCAGGTTGGACTCGTCGACGCACAGGACCGCAGAGCTCCAGGGATTGACCGCCACCCCCTGAGGGGAACCCATCCCCTCCTCGGGGCGGAAGCACTCCCGGCTCCACCAGCCGACGCCGGGTTCGGGCTCGTAGTCCTTGCCGGACCGGGGTCCGCCGCCAAGCAGGAGCTGACGCAGGCAACCGTGCTCGCTGTCGGCCACCCAGACCACCGAACCCGAGCCGTCCACGGCCACTCCGGCGGGGGTCCCCAGGGGCGGATCGCTGGGACTGAAGGGGCCCCGGACCCGTTCGGCCCCCAGAGGCGGTTCCGCCAGGATCCACAGGGCCCGATTGGCCCGATCCGAGAGAAGGAGTTGGTTGGCCATCGGGTCGGTGGCCAGTCCGGCGAAACGGGGGCGGGCCGCCTCGGCTCCTGGCCCCAGGGAGAGGCTCTCGCCTTCCTGGAAGTCCTCCGTCCCGGCCTGCCTGAAGTACAGGACGCTGCGTCGGGCCGGGTCGGCCACCCACAGGAAGCCGGCTCCGGGGGCTCCGGCCAGACCGCCTGCCCGGGAGGGCGAAGACCCGGAAGGCAGGATCGGGCCCGGAGCCGCGCCCCCAACATCCTGGAGGATCCGGACCGCCGGGTCTCCCGGCGCGCAGAAGAGGACCCGACCCGCCCAGGGATCGCAGGAAATCCCGAAGAACTCGCTGGTCCGGCGCAGGGTGTTCAGCACGCAGCGCGCCCTTCTTGGCGAGAGGACCGAGACTTCGAGGATCTTGAGATCCCCCTCGAAATCCCGGACCTCCACCTCCCAGGAATACCCCTGGTAGGGCTCCGCATACTCGCCCTTTCCCGGCTCCACCTCATCCAGGGGGCTGGCGAGCAGGGCCTCCATCCGATTCCCGGCCAGAAGGGTGGCGACGGAGTATTCCCGACCCCGCAGGGCCAGGTCCTGTCCGGAGCCGAAGACCCCCAAGAGGAGGGAAGTGGCCAGGAAGACCAGCAGGATGGCCAGCAAGGTCTCCAGCAGGGTCAGGCCCTTCGGGCGGAGCCGGCTCACAGGTCCCCTACCCGACACTCGACCCGCAAGGGCGATCCGAGCCGCCCCGCGCCTCCGGAAGGCTCACGGGGCGCCAGTTCCAGCCCCAGGAAGCGGGAACCGTGCCTCTGGGCGGGATCCACGCTCCACAAGGCCATCCGCTCCACCCCTCCGGCCAGACGTCGGGGTGGCCCCAGAATCCTTCCCCGCGGCGGGTCTCCGAGCGGGATTCCCGGGTCGTACACAATCCGTTCCAGAACCTGATTCCGAGCGTCCAGACGCAGACCCACCACCATGTCCGGGCGGGATGGGGCGCCGCGGCGCCGGAAGACGAGGACCAGACTCTCTCCCTTCGTCGACTCCAGAGGATCGTCAGGCCCGCTCCCCAGGGATTCCGGAGAAGGGTGATAGAGCTCCTGGCACATCCGCAGTTCCCGGGCGATCCGGAAGCTGGCCAGGGAGACCTCCCGAAAGGAGGCCGCCCCTTCCGTGGTCCGAACGAAGACGTGCCGGGCGGCCAACGAGATCTCCCCCACCGCCGCCAGGATCAGCCCCACCAGACCCAGGGCCACCAGGACCTCGCTCAGGGTCTGCCCGCCTTGCAGAGCTCTAGAGACCCGGTTCATGGGCTTCCTCCAGCAGACCTCCGGGAACGATCACCGTGCGTTCGAAGACCGGAGGCCGCTCCGAGTAGGACAGGGTCTGGCGAACCACCCCCCGGGAGACCAGGGTCCCGTCGGCCTGGACCAGCACCTCGAATCCGTGGGTGGTGCTGCCCCGGGGGAGGGCCCGCCAGACCGGGGCTCCCGGCCCCTGGCCCGTAGCCCGGGCGTATTCCACGCCAGCCAGGGCCAGATACCAGGCCTGTTCGGACCGTTCCTGGCACCCGGCCAGGCGATGGTCCCGCTCGAGAAAACTCAGGAACGCCATGCCCAGGACCAGGAACAAGGCGACCAGCATCAGGGCCAGGATCAAGGCCCCACCACGCCGTTTTCGTCGGAATTGCCCCCCACAGCAGGGGCAGAGAAACTCCCCCATCGTTCTGCCTCCGACCGGATGTTTCACCAGAGTCGAACCAAATCCTCCGTGACCTCACGAACTAAAATCGACACGACATGCTTGGAGCCAGGGCGATCACGGTCTTGAGGTGCCGTTTCCAGCACCGTTGCGAAGAATCATAGGCCGCCAGGGCCTGGTGCAGATGCCTCGCATCCCCCCCGCCGGACCAGCGCTGCAGATGCTCCAGACACCTCTGCAGGCCGGCCAGCTCCTCCCGCCCCTGGTGCAGGGCTTCGCGCAGAGCCTGGACTTCCGCTCGGGTCAGGCTCCGCTGCCGCCAGGATTCGCAGAGTGCCTCGAGCCCCTCGCGACGGCGGGCCAGCGTCCGGTCGACCTCGGCCAGTCTCCGGCGCAAACGGTCGGGGCTCAGGCGCCGTTCCATCGCCCTTCGGCACAGGACAGGGATCATGTCGAGTTCGGTCATCTCGGTTCCACCTCCAGGGAAGATCCTGGAGCCGGGACCCGGAGCGGATCTGGGAATCCCCCCTGGAGTGTTGCCGGGAGATGAAGAGGATGTGAACAATCCCGCCACAAGAACAGCGGCAGCGGCAAACAAAAAATACCTGCCGGCAGGATAGTTGCGCAACACGCGCCGAAGAGGGAAGGATGAATTCCAGAGCCCGGATCCTGGTCCTGGAGGACGACGACTCGATGCGCCAGCTCCTGGCGGAGGTCCTGGAGGATGAAGGGCACCAGGTGCTGGCCGTGGCCCGGGGACAGGAGGCCGTCGAGGCTGCGGGGACGGAAACCCTGGACCTGGTGATCCTGGATATCCGCATGGAGGGGCTGGATGGCCTGGAGGCCCTGGCCCGCATGCAGGAGAACCTGCAGGGAGCAGCCAGTCTGGTCGTCACGGGCTACGCCAGCGAGGAGGACACGGTTCGAGCCCTGCGCCTGGGGGTCTCGGACTACCTGCGCAAGCCCTTTGATCTGGCCCACTTCCTGGAGCGGGTCCAGCGACTCCTGTCCGAGACCCGACGCCGACGGCTCCGCGAAGGGCGCGAAGAACGCCTGCGCACCCTGACGAGCTGGGCCCTGCTGGCCCTGGCCCGGACCCTGGAAGGGCAGAACCTGCCTCCAGGCAGCTCCGAGGCCTTCGAGAAGGCCCGGGCCCTGGCCCGGCGCCTGGCCTCGGGTGCCGGCCTGGAATCCCCCGAGATCGAAGAGGTCCAGGCCGGAACGGTCCTGCTGGCGGCCCGGCGCCTCTTCGAGGCCCCCGCCCCGGACCTGCCCTGGCCCGCTCCTCCGCTGGCCCTGACCGCGGCCTCCGAGCAGGCAGGCCTGGCGGCGCGGGTGGCGGACCTGGCGGTCTGTGCCGTCGAGGAGCCCGAGCCGGAAAGGCGCTGGCCGGGACGCTTCGAGCCGCTCCTCCTCCAAAGCCTTCAGTCCGCCCGGGCGGAAAGCGCCGAGTTGCCCCCCCGAGGTCGAGCCCTGCTGGCGCTGGCCCGGGCCCTGATGCATGCCGGCGATCCCCTCAGCGCCGGGCTGGCCTTCCGCCGGGCCCTGGCCACGGGAAATCCCAGGGAGCGGGTGGAGGCTGCCCTGGGTCAGGCCGAAGCGGCCCTGAGGACCGGCTGCCCAGGACAGCTCTCCGACGCGGTCCGCTCCGCCCTGGATCAAGCCCGCCGGATCGGTCCCGCCGAAACCGGTCGAACGGCTCTGGAAGGCGGGATCCTGCTGATGCGGGCCGGCGCCCCCGAGGCTCGCGACCTTCTGAGGGAGGCGCTCGAGGTGGCCCGGAGGCTCTCCCTGGAGCCGGCCTTCTCGCGGGCCCGGCTGGCCCTGTGGACCTTGGATCCGATTGAATCCCCCTGCTGGCAGGAGGGCCTGGAGATCCTGCTCCGCCCCGAGAACGAGGCCGAACGCCGGGAAGACCTGCCCTGGCTGCTTCCAGCCCTCCTGGAGGCCCAGGTGGAGCAGCCCCGAAGCCTGGCCTGCCTGGTCCGCGATTCTCCCGGAGAGCTGGTCCGCTCGCTGAAATCCGGGTTGCTCTCAGCGGCCGCCCGGCGCCTGGGCGCCTCGTTCCTGCGGGAGGCCGGCGTGTCGCTTCCCCTCGGGGTCCTGGAGTCCCTGAGCGCGGATCCCGATCCCGAGGTCCGCCGACAGGCCAGGGAGGCGCTCGGCAACCGCTCCCGACAGACTCCTCGAACCGTCCTGAGAATCCGTTCCCTGGGATCCCTGGAGGTCTGCCTCGGCGAAGAGAGGCTTGAAGAGAGTTCCTGGCGCTCCTTGCGGGTCAAGCACCTCTTCTGCTATCTGGCGGTCCAGAGCCGGCCGGTCCCGGAGGAACGCCTCCTCGAGGAGTTCTGGCCGGAGGATGCGGCCCGCGGACGCAACAGCCTGTACTGGACGACCTCGGCCCTGCGCCGGACCCTGCGCGCCTGGTCGGCTGGCAGCCAGGACCCGGTCCAGAGGGTCCGCGGCAGGCTCTGCCTGAACCCCGAGCTGCCCCGCTGGCATGACCTGGCCGAGCTGGAGCGGGCCGCCGCCGTGCCGGACGGCCCGGCCAGGCCGGCTGCCGCCAGACGGGTGGTGGATCTGGCACGGGGACCCTTCCTGGACGGCTGCTACATGGATTGGGCCCTCCAGGTCCGCGAGAGGGTGGAGGACAAGGTCCGTCAGGCCCTGGCCGACCTTCACCAGCATCATCATGGCCAGGGCCAGGAGGTCGAGGCCCTGGAGTGCGCGCTGCGCTGGAAGGAGCTGGACCCCCTCGACCAGGGAGCCTGCCGGGCCCTCATGCAGTCCCACCTGGCCCTGGGGCGCCCGCAGGAGGCGATCCGACAATACGAAGGGCACTGCCGGACCCTGCGCCGGGAGCTGGACATGGAGCCTCCGCTCGAGCTCGTCGAACTCTATCATCGCGCCCGGCTGGGACTGTCATGAGCGGGCCCTGGAATCGACAGGGAATCCCGAGCCTCCTGGGGCTGGCCGGACTGGTCCTGGCCGGGCTGGCCCTGGCCGCCCCCGGGAATCTGGACCCGTCCCCGCAGGCCTGGAGCCGCTCGGGGGGAGCGCTGGCCCTGGCCGGGATCCTGGTAGAACTGGCTGCCCTGAGGCTGCCGGGATTCGGGTTCTTCAGCACCGGATTCGCCTTCTGGTTCGCCCTGGCCCTGCAGCCCCCCCCGGCCCCGCAGATCGCGCTTCTGGGTGGAGGCGGGGCGCTGGCGATCCGGTGCATGCTCCGAGGTGGCCCCGGGCTGGAGAAGAAGGCCCGCGAGACGCTGGCGGAGCTCATCCCCCTCACGGCCGGTCTGGCCTTCCTGGCCTGGACCCCTCCGGGAACCGGGGTCCTGCCCCTGCTGGCGGGAGGCGGGGCCTATCTCCTCGCGGCGGCCCTGGTTCCAGGACTCCTGCTGGCCGGCTCCCTCGAGCCCCTGCTCCAGGACCGGGGCCGGCTTCAAGCCCGTCTGCTCCCGCTGCTGGCCAGCCTGCCTGCGCTGGGGCTCCTCCTGGCCCTCCTGGGAAGGCAGCAACCCGAACTCCTGGGAGTCCTGGCCGCCCTGGTCGCGGCCATCGGATACGCCGGCTGGCTGGGGGCCTCCTGGGAACGCCAGGAACTGCCTCGACGTCTGCAACGCCGCCTGGCCCAGGCCAACCTCAAGCGGGAGCAGGCCGAACTGGAGCACCACCAGGCCAGCCGCGAGCTGGCCGGGAAGGTGGACGAGGCCGCCCTGCTCGAGCACCTCTCCGAGAGCCTGACCGGCTGCAAGGGGGTGGCCCGCACGGCCCAGGAAGCCCTGGCCCTGGTCCGACGCCTGGTCGGCTGCCGCAGCGCCGTGCTCTTCGTGGCCGGGGCCGATGGCCTGCTCCCCCTGGCCTGGGAGAGCCCCGACCCGGAGCGCCTGGCCTCCTGGAGGCTTCTGGGCCTGAGCGATCCCGTCGTCGAAAGGGCCTGGCAGAGCGGGCGGAGCGTCCGGGCCCGCCCCGACGAGCCATCCTGGGACCCGGCCGTCCCGGCCGAAGGGTCCCGCCTGGCAGTCCCCGTGGCGACCCTGGGCGTCCTCCTGGTCGGCTCTCCCCAACCAGAAGCCTTCAGCCAGACGGACCTGCAGCGGCTTGAAATGGTGGCGAAGCCACTGGCCAGGGCCCTGGAATCGGCCCGAAGCCTGGAAGACCTCGCGGGGGAACTGTCCCGCCAGCGCCTGGCCAATCAGCGCCTGGAAGGCTGGGCGGCCGGCCTGGAGAGGGCGATGCAGGGGATGCCGGGGCTCCTCGGCTCGCTGGATCCGGAGGAACTTCAAGACACCCTGCTCGGGCTTCTCGCCGAGGTGATCCCCCACGAGGTCCTCGTCCTCTCGACGCCGGAGAGGCTCCTGGTGCGCGGGCAGGCCGATCCCGAAGCCTCCCTGCCTCTGGTCGAGGCCACCTGCCGGAACCGAAGGCCCCTGCTCCTGGAAGAGGTCTCCGAAAGCCGCTTCGCGCCGCCAGGCCCGGGGATCCGGAGCGTCCTGGCCGTGCCGCTGGATCTGGAGGACCAGAGGGTCGGGGCCCTGGTCCTGGGTTCGAGTCGAAGCGAGGCCTTCCAGCGATTCCACCAGGACCTGGCATGGATGCTGGCCAGCCAGGCCGGCGTGGCCCTGCAGAAGGCCGGACTGCACCGGGAACTCCTGGCGACCCACCGGGCCCTCCAGGAATCCCAGGCCCACCTGGTCCAGTCCAGCAAGCTGGCGGCCGTGGGCCAGTTGGCGGCCGGCGTCGCCCACGAGTTGAACACCCCCCTGGGTGCGATCCTCCTGGGAGTGGACTCCGCGCTGGCCAGCCTGGAAACCCGACCCGAGCGCGCCGCCGCCCGCCTGCAGACCGCCCGACGGGCGGCCCTGCAGGCCCGCCAGACCGTCGCCAAGCTGCTCTTCTACTCGCGAGAGGCGGGCCAGGGCATGCGGGCCACCGACCTCAACCAGGTCGTGACCGACACCCTGGAACTCGTGGGCCACCACCTGGAGGTCGAGAAGATCCAGGTGGAATGGTGTCCGGGGCAGTTGGGCCCGGTCCAGGCCAACCCCAACGAGCTCCAGCAGGTCCTGACCAACCTGGTCCTCAACGCCCGCGATGCCCTGCGCCAGACGGAGGGCGACCGGACCCTCCGGCTGGCCAGTCGCGGGGAGGGCGGGTGGTCCGTGATCGAGGTCGTGGACGGGGGGCCCGGAATCCCTCCGGAAATCCAGGAGCGCCTCTGCGAACCCTTCTTCACGACCAAGCCCGTCGGACAAGGGACGGGGCTCGGGCTCTGGGTCAGCCGGGAGATCCTCAATCGCCACCAGGGCAGCCTGCGGATGGATTCGGTGCCGGGCCGGACCTGCTTCACCATGCGGCTTCCGGCCTCTTCGAGCGCATGCGGAACAGGCGAGGAAAACAACCTTTCCGAGAAAGAAGGCCCCCCCGAGGACGCGAAGAAGGACCCGGACCTCGGACCCCCTCGGAAGCGCCCGCTGCACCGGTAGCCCCCTCCCGTCCCGGCCTGCCTCGAGGCCCCCCGGCCACCTCAGCCGCGCGAGCCTGCCTCCATGTTGGGAGTTCGCAGAGCACTCTTCCTGGAGGAAACCATGCAGAAGATTCGAGTCGCCCTTTGGGGTTTTGGCGCCATGGGCAGTGGCATTGCCCGCGTGTTGCTGCGCAAGAAGGGCGTGGAGATCTGTGGAGCCTGCGACATCCATCCCGAGCGGGCCGGCCGCAGCCTCTTCGAGGTCCTGGGCCTGGAGCGCCAGGAACACCCCGAGGTGGTGATCGAGCCTGAGATCGAGACGGTCCTGGACCGAGGGCCGCACGTCTGCATCCTGGCCACCGACTCCTTCACCCACAAGGCCTTCCCCAAGATCTGCCAGGTGGTGGAGCGGGGGATCCATGTGATCTCGACCGCCGAGGAGATGAGCTACCCCAAGGCCCAGCAGCCCGAACTCTCGGAGAAGATGGATCGCCTGGCCAGGCAGCACAAGGTGACCATCCTGGGCACCGGCATCAATCCGGGGCTGATGATGGACCTGCTGGCCATCTGCCTTTCGGGCTGCATGACCGATGTCGAGAGCGTGCAGTGCCGTCGGGTCAACAGCCTCTCGCCCTTCGGTCCGGCGGTGATGGAGGAGCAGGGTGTGGGCCTCTCGGTCGAGGCCTTCGAGAAGGGCGTGGCCGACGGGACCCTGGCCGGACACGTCGGCTTTGCCGAGTCCGTGGGCATGATCGCCGAGGCCCTGGGCTGGAAGGTGGAGAGCTTCGAGCAGCAGATGAAGCCGATCGTCACGACGGTGGATCGGCGCTCGGCCCACGGCTTCGCCAAGGCGGGCGACGTGGCCGGGGTGAACATGACCGGCCAGGGCTTCGTGGACGGGCAGGTGAAGATCGACATGATCCACCCCCAACAGATCGAGCCCGAGATGGAGGGTACCCACACCGGGGACTACATCGTCCTGAAGGGAAGCCCCGAGATCAACATGGCCATCCAACCCGAGGTGGACGGCGGCATCGGGACCATCGCCATGTGCGTGAACATGATCCCTCTGGTCATGAACGCCGGACCGGGCTTGAAGACCATGCTGGACCTGCCGGTTCCCCGTGCGATCATGGGCGACTTCCGGGACGTGCTCCGGCCCGAGGTGCTCGAGACCCTGCGCTGAGGCGCTCGCCGCTCACGTTGGACCGCCCGCCGGGCTCGCCCCGGCGTGGCGCCCTTCTCCCTTCGCGTCGGAGCGCGCCGCAGGCCCGACGCCTCGCCAAGAAAGGTCTTCCCATGCCCCGAAAGGACGATTGGGGACTGGTCCATCGGGTGGTCCTCCGCCCGGAAGAACGGACCGCCAACATCCCCGAAGAGACGAAGAAGGTGCCCTTTGAGATGTGGGTCAAGGGCCGCCTGAAGTCGGACGCCGATCTCGGCCAGGAGGTGACGGTCGTCACCCGCACCGGACGCGAGGTCCGAGGCACCCTGCTCGAGGTGAACCCTACCTACACCCACTCCTTCGGCGATTTCGTGCCGGAGATCCTGACCATCGGCGACACCGTGCGCCAGATGCTCTTCGGAGGATCCGCCGATGAATCCTGA